>NZ_CP092712.1:0-330095 GCF_023983475.1 Aliivibrio fischeri ATCC 7744 = JCM 18803 = DSM 507 | reverse complement strand
CTTCAGCAAATTTATCAATCGCCAACCACTGTTTTGGTGTAATAATGCCGCCAGGCATACGAGCTCGTAGCATGACATTATGCAAGGGTTCTAATTTTTGTTTCGCACGCTCAGCACGAATATCACGATCATCTTGTTGATACATGCCATGAAAGCGGATCAGCTGAAAATTATCTTTGGTAAATCCACCAGTAATTCGATCTTGCAGATCTTCTACGATCGTGCCACGTAAATGCTTACTTTCACGCTTTAATCGCTCGTTATCAGCAAGTGGACCAAGCTCTGTCCCTGATAAAATCGTTTTAACGTCAATTAATTCGCTCATTAGTACACATCCCTTTGATAACGTTTTGCCTTACGCAGCTCATTTACAAATTGCTCTGCTTCTTCTCTCGTTTTCTGTCCATGTTGCTCTACAACGCAAATCAATGCTTCGTGTACGTCTTTCGCCATACGAGTTGCGTCACCACATACATAGATATACGCCCCATCTTGCAGCCACTGCCATACTTGTGCGGCATGCTCTAAGATTCGGTGTTGTACATACACTTTTTCTTGTTGATCACGACTAAAAGCAACATCAAGCTGATTCACAATTCCCGATTTAAGGTATTTCTGCCACTCCACCTGATATAAAAAATCTTGAGTAAACGTTCTATCACCAAAGAATAACCAGTTTTTACCTTCTGCATCACGGTTATCACGCTCTTGTACAAATGAGCGGAATGGGGCAATACCTGTACCTGGTCCAATCATTATCACTGGGGCATTATCATCTTGAGGTAATTTGAAATTGTTATTGTGTTCAACAAATACTTTCACATCATCGCCTTCTTCTAAGCGATGAGATAAAAAGCTAGATGCACCACCAAAACGTGTTTCATCTCCTTGTTGATACTCCACAACCCCTACCGTCAAATGCACTTCTTCATCGACTTCAGACTGACTTGATGCAATAGAATATAGACGAGGAGTTAAGCGACGAAGCAAACCAACCAGTTGCTCTGCGGTGAGTTTTGCCTTTTTCTCAGACAATACATCAATCACTTGAGTATTCCCTGAATACTGGCGAAGCTTATCTTTATCTGTTGCTAGCTTTTCTAACTTTTTACTGCCTGACAACTCAGCATATTGAGTCACTAATTGCGGATTTGCTGAGGTGATTTCATATTTTTCAACCAACGCTTTTTGAAGCGATATTGAATCACCATCCACCTCAACCGCTTCATCACCCGTTAAACCGACTTGCTTCAAAATTGCTGAAGCGAGCTCTGGGCTATTTTCAAACCACACACCAAGAGCATCACCCGGTTGATAAGTTAATCCTGAACCATCTAAATCAATTTCGATATGACGAACATCTTTACCTGAATCTCGCCCTGTGATTTTTTGGCTGGTTAATAGCGTAGCGGTATACGGATTTTGTTTTGAGTATTGAGAGGTATGAGCGGCTTGTCCAACAGGAAGCTGAACCACTTGCGCACTTTGTGCTTCAGAAGCTAATGCCTCTTTTACTTTATCAAGTGCTTGCTTTCGCCACTCTGCAGCCGGAGCTTCATAATCAACATCAAGATCAACACGTTCAATAAACGGTGTTGCCCCTTGTTTTGATAAGAAGGCATCAAAATCTTTACCTGTTTGGCAGAAAAACTCATAACTTGAATCCCCTAATCCAATAACACCATAATGTAAATTATCGAGCTTAGGTGCTTTTTTCGATTGTAAAAATTCATGTAACTCAATGGCATTATCAGGCGCTTCACCTTCACCATTTGTTGAAGCGACAATAATGACATGAGTCTCTTTCGCGAGGTTTTTACCTTTGTAGTCACTGGCATCAAAAAGCTCAACAGCAATACCAGCCGCTGCCGCTTCTTCTTTTAATGCTTCAGCAACGCCTTTGGCATTACCGGTTTGAGAGGCAAAAATAATAGATAACTTACCAGCAGGTTGGTTTGATACCGCTGCGGCAGCTTGATTGATTGGTTGTGTTGCACCTGATGTTTGGCTTATCCCCCAGAAGTAGCCACTGACCCACGCCAATTGCTGTGGTGATAATTCAGAAGCTGCTTGCTGTAACTGACCTATTTGTTGGTCATTAAGTGGACTAGCGAGTGCGGAGAGTTCCTTTAATAACATGACGACATCCCTATTCATTGCGTCATGTTAGATTAGCGAGAATTTTCTATAACAAGAAAGAATAGATAAGTATGTTTTATAACTTTTTGGAAGAAAGAAATGGTTGCTTTGCGTTAATGGGATGACTTTTATCGTTTATTCGTTGATTCTTACCTGACTAAAACCAACAGCCAATGCGCTCTTTGAGGCCGCTTCTAAATCACGATATTTCACCTCTCCTCCTTTTAAATCCGTTAATAAAACCAGACCACCACGGACATGGCGAAACTCAACGATCCAAGAGTCTTCAACAATAACGGGTTCTATTACTGCTTCAACCAATTGATCTTCTTGATACATTAATTTTAATTCACTTAAAGTGGTCATAACGGCATCCTTCTTACGACAACAGCCATAACACAACTTATGGCAGTATCCACTTTATAAGCATGGTCAATAAACGTAATTTGAGCAAATTTAAAATAAAAAAATAGCGATTCAGTCACCTGAATCGCTATCTTAAAAATAATTCGTATGTTTTTATCGATTAGAAATCAAATGATAAGCCACCAAACCAGCCATCAACCATGACGTTTGCTTGATCACTATCAAAACCTTCAAAATAACCAAACTCATGATCCATTACGCGATAACCAAGTTTGAATTCAACATCGACAGCATCAACAGGAAGAATGTATTTCACACCAGCTTGACCATCCATTGTACGAGTGTCACTGCTGCTACCAAAATCATACTGACCAAAAATATGGAAGTTTGTGTTTGGAATGTGCATCGATGCATCTGCATACATGTTTATTGCTGTTTCACTAAAACTCTGGTTTGCAGGTTGGGCAGGATCAGTAGAAACAGAACCACCTTTATTAAATTCACCGTTTGCAAATTGAGTTAGTGTTAAACCCACATCAAATTGCAAACCATCAGTCTCTAATAATTTATAGTAACCGGTGTAGTCAATTTGGTCGTATTCAAAACGATCCGCTTTTACTGGTGTATAACGTACTTTTACATTAGGTAAAATTGGGTATGGATGTTCAAAAGCAATAGAGAAAGCTTGTGATGCATCAACATCATTATCTCTTACCGCTCCGTCTTTAGAACCAACTTTTCCATCAGGGAACCACGCATCAATAGCAACTTTAGTTGTAAATTCCTTCTCTGCTGAATGTGCAGGTACTGCCATAACTAAGGCAGCAGAAGCAACAACAGTGGCGAGGGATAGTTTGTTCATGCGTAGTCTCCATTTGCGACGCTATTTGGTTCATATGAAGTAATAATAAACGATTTGGTTTATTTATATACTCTTCTTTTACGTATCTAACTTAATTTATCGACAGAGCGACTAAAATCTATACATCTAATTCAGAAGGAATTTTAGCAAGAGCCGTTTCTACCACTTCAATGCCAGCTCCTGGCTTATGCGCATTTTCGCTGATATAACGACGCCATTGTCTCGCACCCGGCATGCTTTGGAATAGACCTAACATATGACGAGTAATATGGCCTAAGTAAGCTCCATTCTCTAACTGGCGTTCTATATATGGGTACATAGACTCAACAATTTCACGACGCTTTTTAATTGGCTTGTCACTACCAAAAAGTTGTTGATCAACTTCCGCTAATAAATACGGGCTTTGGTAAGCTTCACGTCCAATCATCACACCGTCTAAATGCGCTAAATGCTCTTTTGCTTCCGCTAATGTTTTAATACCACCATTAACCGCAATAATTAATTGTGGGAAATCTTTCTTGATTTGATACGCACGTGGGTAATCAAGAGGTGGGATCTCGCGGTTTTCTTTCGGGCTTAAACCACTTAACCATGCTTTACGAGCATGAATAGTAAATTGATCACAACCGCCCTTTTCATGAACTGTTGAAACAAACTTAGTTAAAAACTCATAGCTGTCTTGGTCATCAATACCAATACGGGTTTTTACCGTTACAGGAATATCAACAACCGCTTTCATTTCAGCGACACATTCAGCTACTAAGTCTGGTTCAGCCATTAAACAAGCACCAAAACGACCATTTTGCACTCGATCTGATGGACAACCCACATTTAGGTTTACTTCATCGTAACCACGTTCTGCTGCTAATTTTGCGCAATGAACTAAATCTTTAACGTTTGAACCGCCTAGTTGTAAGGCTACTGGGTGCTCTTCTTCGTTATACGCAAGAAAATCACCTTTACCATGAATGATCGCACCAGTAGTTACCATCTCAGTATATAAAAGCGCATGCTCAGATAATTGACGATGGAAGTAACGACAGTGACGATCTGTCCAATCAAGCATAGGGGCAACAGAAAAACGTTGTAGTGGATAAGAGCTCATAGGTTAATTCTTTCAGTGATCAAGGCCTCAATTCTAACATAATAAGAACACAAACAACCATCCCATAAACTCTATTAGGCAACTCACATAACAAATAATAATTCTCTAAATAGTGGATAAAAAATAACGAGAGTTATGTTAAACTCCTCAACTTGTTCAAAAAATAAGACATATTTTCATTGAATCGTACACAAAAACAAAAGGTTGAGCTGCTATGCCAACAACGTGGAGTAAGGTTAACTCCACAACGATTAACTGTTTTAGAGCTGATTGTGACTCATCAGGGGGCGATCAGTGCTTATGATCTATTAGAACAATTAAAACAAATAGAACCCCAAGCAAAGCCGCCAACCATCTATCGAGCATTAGATTTTTTGGTCACTCAAGGTTTTGTGCATAAGGTCGAATCAATAAATAGCTATATTTCTTGCTGTGTGATCGGTGAACACGCTCATTTCTCACAACTTTTCATCTGTCGAACTTGCGATGACGTTGTTGAATTCCATGATAATGATATTACTAAGCAGCTAACTAAGCATGCTGAACAAATCGGCTTTTCAGTTGAGAACCATATTGTTGAAACTCATGGCACTTGCAAGACTTGTTTAAGTAACAATAAGAAAAATTAAAATAATATTTAAAGGACATCACTCACCATGCGCGCTGAATTTGTAAACCCATTCTTAGCTTCATTTATGAATGTTATTAAAACGATGGCATCAATGGACTTAAAACCTCAAAAGCCTCGTATCAAAAAAGATGAAATTGCCCGTGGTGATGTATCAGGTCTAATAGGTATGGTTGGCCCTCAAAGTAAAGGTTCAATGTCGATTACTTTTGATGAGCAACTTGCTCTACAAGTAATGCAAAACATGTTGGGTGAACGCCCAAACAGCATTAATGAAGAAGTGACTGACATGGTTGGTGAAATTACCAATATGGTTACTGGTGGTGCAAAGCGCATTCTTTCTGAAAGTGGTTTTGAATTTAATATGGCAACGCCTATCGTTGTATCAGGTAAAGGCCATACCATTACTCATAAATGTGAAGGGGCGATAATTATCATGCCATTTGCTTCTGAATGGGGTAATGCGTTTATTGAAATCTGTTTTGAGTAATAAGGACTAGGGACTAGGGACTAGGGACTAGGGACTAGGGACTAGGGACTAGGGACTAGGGACTAGGGACTAGAATGATAGAGGTTGATATTTAGGTATCAACCTTTTTTATTGCCTGTAATATCGATAAATAATACCAATCCGGATAAGTAGTTGATCAGATAATTGCGTAGGAAAAATCGATTAAAGCAAGGCATAAATTGCAGTAACTAGTGGCTCTAATTACAAAATTTATAACGCAGCTATAATCGATTTTAACAAGCAAGAATGATCAAATATTTATGTGGATTGGTATAAATACAAAAGAGCCGACCGAAGTCAGCTCTTTCAATAACACATCAACAAATATAATTAAGCTTGAAACGCTTTAAATGCGTTGATTAAACCGTTTGTTGAACTGTCGTGAGACGTTACTGCTTTTTCATCAGCTAGTTCAGGAAGAATTTGGTTAGCCAGTTGCTTACCAAGCTCTACACCCCATTGATCGAAGCTGAAGATGTTCCAAATCACACCTTGAACGAAAATTTTGTGTTCGTACATTGCGATAAGGTTACCTAGTGTTTTAGGAGTAACTTGTTTAACAAGAATTGAGTTCGTTGGACGGTTACCTTCAAATACTTTAAATGGTACTAGCTCAGCGACTTCCGCTTCTGTTTTACCTGCAGCAGCAAATTCAGCTTTCACAGTCTCTTCTGTTTTACCAAATGCTAACGCTTCAGTTTGTGCGAAGAAGTTAGACATCAGTTTTTGATGATGATCGCCTACTTGGTTGTGGCTAATTGCAGGAGCAATAAAATCACAAGGGATAAGTTTTGTACCTTGGTGAATTAATTGGTAGAACGCATGTTGACCATTTGTACCTGGTTCACCCCAAATAATTGGACCTGTTTGGTAATCAACAGGATTACCATTACGATCAACACACTTACCATTTGATTCCATGTTGCCTTGTTGGAAGTACGCAGCAAAACGGTGTAAGTATTGGTCGTATGGAAGAATCGATTCAGATTCAGCACCGTGGAAATTGTTATACCATAGGCCGATTAACGCTAAGATAACAGGTACATTATTTTCAAGGTCGGTTTCAGCGAAGTGCTTATCTACTTCATGAGCACCTTCTAACAACTCAATAAAGTTATCAAAACCAATCGCTAATGCGATAGAAAGACCGATAGCTGACCATAGAGAGTAACGACCACCAACCCAATCCCAGAATTCAAACATATTGTCAGTATCAATACCAAACTCAGACACAGATTGTGCGTTTGTTGATAGTGCTGCAAAGTGTTTAGCAACGTGTGCTTGATCGCCAGCTTCAGCAAGGAACCAATCACGAGCACTGTGTGCGTTCGTCATTGTTTCTTGAGTTGTGAACGTCTTAGAAGCGATTAAGAATAACGTCGTCTCTGGGTTTAACGGCTTCAGTGTTTCAACAATGTGCGTACCATCTACGTTAGAAACAAAGTGCATATTTAGACGAGTTTTGTATGGTGCTAGAGCTTCTGAAACCATGTATGGACCAAGGTCTGAACCGCCGATACCGATATTTACGATATCAGTAATTTCTTTACCTGTGTAACCTTTCCACTCACCAGAAATTAGACGCTCTGTGAAGCCTTTCATTTTTTCTAATACTGCATTTACTGCAGGCATTACATCTTCACCATCAACCATTACTGGTGTGTTACTACGGTTACGAAGTGCAGTATGAAGCACTGAACGACCTTCAGTTTTATTGATTTTTTCACCACTGAACATCGCTGTAATTGCTGAAGATAATTCTGTTTGCTCAGCAAGTGCAAACAACTTCTTCATTGTTTCTTCAGTAATTAAGTTTTTAGAAAAATCGACTAAAATATCTTGGCCAAACGTTGCTGAAAACTTATCGAAACGTTGTGCATCAGCAGCAAATAAATCTGATAAATTAAAATCTTGTGCTGTTTCAAAGTGCGCTGTTAAGTCTGCCCAAGCTTGAGTTTCTGTTGGGTTGATGTTTTTTAACATGGTAAAAATATCCTGTGTAATATGCTTGTAAGTCCAAAGTCTTAACTAAGAACTCCCCGTTTATACGAATCTAAAAATTGGTGAACTTTATTTATTATGACCAAAACTACGCTCACCCTTTTTGAGTTAGGTCACATTAAAACTTTTATTAGTGAACATTATCCCAATCCAAATGAAAGAACACTAGAGTTCACTTCATTTTTCTCATAAATATCTAGAAAGGCTGATTTATCATCACTCTAAATTGGCTTTCTTCATTACCCCACGCCATTTCAGTTCTAACAACAATTCCTTCAACCTGAAAACGAATAGCACCGCCAGCGCTCCATTTCATATCACTATGAAGTGTCGATAAAGAGAATTCATCTGCCACACGTCCGGCATCAACAAAAGCGACCCACTGCCACCAAGGTACATCATAAAGATTAAAGATAGGCCATTCTTCTAAAGGCTGCCAATCAGGCATAACACGATATTCTGCAGAGTAATGCACAGCAGATCGTCCATGAAAGCGTCCACCACCAAAACTTCTTAATCGATATAACCCACCCAACTTTATGCCTGCGTATTCAGGAGGTTGATGCTGCTCATCCCAACTAGGCGTGTCTGCAATATACATATCTAAAGCCAAAACTTGTTTATTGATCACATCACCTAAACTGCCTAAATCAAAAAAGGCACTTTGTTGGAACTCCCACGTCCACCACTCTTGCTGTGAACTCGCTTCTGGTGAATAAGTAAAATCTAATTCAGTGCGAGAACCATGCGTAGTGTTTCGAACACTATTTCGATTATCCCAATCAAAATGAACCTTCATACCCCAATTCGATTCAGGTTCATTCCATCCGGCGACATCAGACAATTCACGAGAATAATAAAATGGACTTAATTCTATACTCGACACACCGCTATCAAGAGGGTTAAATCCCTTAATTTTTCGTTCTGGTTGATACGCAGCTCTTGCCCCAAGACTTTCCCCATTACCAATAGGCAAGACATATTGTGCAATTAAATGATATTGAGCCTCAACACTGTCCGTAAACACCTCTTGTTCTGGCAACGAATCATTAGTACCCGCAGCACCAAGATGATAATCCATGTCTTTAAAACTGGCGTTATAAGCATTAGCTCCAACTAACCATGAATGACTAATTTGAAAGTTATTTGCTGATAAGTAAGTTAGATAAGAGCCTTTACTGGAATACAAACCAGCGGCAAACAATGTTGCTTGAGGTTGCCCAACGCCTTTCATTACACCCGCAGCGCCTATGGTAGTCCCCAAGCTATCTGATGAGTACATAAAAGGGACGGCAGCGGTTTCGGGTAAAGACGTTGGCCAAATATCGCTTTCTGAAAAAGCCAAGTTAGAAATAAGAAAAAGCGCTAAACCAGTAGCGCTTTTAAAAGAAAATGAATTCAAGAAGACTCTCATTAGGTGTATTGCATTTGCACACGTGATGTTAATTTAGTCACTAATTCGTAGGCAATAGTTCCAATATGCTCTGCGACTTCTTCAGAAGGAAGATCTCGTCCCCATAAAATGGCTTCATCTCCCACTTTATCTTGAGCGTCCGGACCCAAATCAACGGTCAACATATCCATAGACACTCGACCCGCAATAGGAACTTTACGCCCATTAACTAACACTGGCGTACCATTTGGAGCTGTGCGAGGGTACCCATCACCATAACCAATCGCAATAACCCCAATTTTGGTATCACGTTCGCTGGTCCACATTGCCCCATAACCAACACTTTCACCCGCTTTTACATCACGAACAGCGATCAAATGAGAGGTAAGGGTCATCGTAGGTAAATAACCCAATTCTTGTGCTGATTGTTCTGAAAATGGTGAAACACCATACATAATAATGCCAGGTCGTACCCAATCTAAACGACTATCAGGCCAAGCTAATAAGCCTGCAGATGCAGCAAGAGAACGCTCTCCCTGACACCCTTTTGTTAGCGACATAAAGGTATCGATTTGCTCTGTTGTCGTTGAACTATCAAGTTCATCCGCACAGCCAAAGTGGCTCATATAGCGCAAAGGTTTAGCTACATTCTTACAAGCATGTAGTCTATCAACATACTCTTGAAACTCTTCAGGGCGAATACCTAAACGGTGCATACCTGAATCTACTTTTAACCAAGCAACGACTGGAAATTCTAAATCGGTGCTTTCTAATGCTTCTAACTGCTCTTTACAATGAATAGCTGTTTGAATGTTATTAGTCACCAAAATAGGTAAGTCACCAGCAGAGTAGAACCCTTCAAGTAATAAAATAGGTTTCACAATACCGCCAGCTCGAAGCTGTAGCGCTTCTTCAATACGAGCGACACCAAATGCATCGGCTCCTTGCGCACCTTTGGCGATATTCAGCAATCCGTGGCCATACCCATTTGCTTTTACAACAGCCAGTAATTTACTGCTTGGCGCTTGTTGCTTAATCTTTTGCAAATTGTGGGCAAGTGCAGACATATCAATCTGCGCTGTGGCCGCTTTCATATAACTCATGATTCAGCCTTATTATTCATCATCAAACGCAGGGCCTGCGTAATTATCAAAACGAGAAAACTGCCCTTGGAAAGTCAAACTAACAGAACCGATAGGACCGTTACGTTGCTTACCAATAATAATTTCAGCGATGCCTTTACGATTACTCTCAGGGTTATATACCTCATCACGGTAAATAAACATGATTAAATCGGCATCCTGCTCGATCGCACCAGATTCACGCAAATCCGAGTTAATCGGACGTTTATCTGCACGTTGCTCTAGGGAACGGTTAAGTTGCGACAGCGCCACAACAGGAACGTTCAACTCTTTAGCTAACGCTTTTAACGATCGTGATATTTCAGAGATCTCTAACGTACGGTTATCTTGCAAACCAGGAACACGCATTAATTGAAGGTAATCGACCATGATCATACTTAGACCACCCGATTCACGCGCAACACGACGAGCACGTGAACGCAATTCTGTCGGTGTTAAGCCTGAGCTATCATCGATATACATGTTTTTCTTTTGAGTCAAAATGCCCATAGTAGACGAAATACGCGCCCAATCTTCATCGTCTAATTGACCGGTACGAATTTTAGTTTGGTCAACACGAGAAAGTGACGCTAACATACGCATCATTAGCTGTTCGGCGGGCATCTCTAAAGAAAAGATAAGAACGGGTTTATCTTGGTCCATTGCTGCGTTTTCACATAAGTTCATCGCAAAGGTAGTTTTACCCATTGATGGACGTGCCGCCACAATAATTAAATCAGAACCTTGTAAGCCTGCGGTTTTCTTATTGAGGTCAGTAAAACCAGTTGAAACCCCCGTTACACCATCTTGTGGGCTTTGGTATAAAATTTCGATACGTTCTAGCGTTTTCTCTAGAATTGAGTCGACATTTTGAGGGCCTTCATTTTCGGTAGTTCGCTCTTCTGCAATGGCAAAAACTTTACTCTCCGCCATATCAAGTAAATCTTCAGAAGTTCGCCCCTGAGGATCATAACCTGCATCTGCAATCTCATTCGCAACACCAATCAGGTTACGTACCATTGCACGCTCACGTACGATATCAGCATAAGCATTAATGTTTGCAGCACTTGGCGTGTTTTTAGCTAAATCAGCTAAATAAGCAAAGCCACCTACCGAATCTAAATTTTCATGACGTTCAAGGTGCTCTGATAAGGTGATCAAATCCAAAGGCAAACTGTCTTCTAGGATGGCTTTAAGTGATTCAAAAATCAGTCTATGTGGGCGACTATAAAAATCACTTGCCACTACTTTTTCGGCAACCGTATCCCAGCGTTCATTATCAAGTAGCAAGCCACCTAAAACCGATTGTTCAGCTTCTAACGAATGCGGTGGTACTTTTAACGCATCAACTTGTGCGTCTGGTTTGCGATTTTGCTTACGATTATCAGCCATTACTACTCTTTCACCATCCTAAATTTAGCCCTACATTATAACCATTTGGCAAAGGGATGAAATAACTATCCTTCCATCTCCATCACTCCTTTCGCAAAATAAAGATTTTGACTCAAATTTAACTCACGAATGTAATAATATACTTATACTCGTCTACGATTTTATCTCTCAGGATTCATGTGTGTTAAAAAAAGGTTTACTTACAGGGCTTATCGCAATCAGTGCATCTGTTCATGCAAGTGAGACTGAAGATATGGACACATCGCCCCCTTCTCCATGGGAAAGCCAAGTGGAATTTGGCTACCAGTCAAACAGTGGAAATAGTGATTCTCAAGCACTCAACAGCCGTTTTGAGGGCAGCTACACATCTGGACAGCACCGTCATACTGGTGAAATAAAATATTACCTATCAGAAAAGGATGGCGAAGCAGATAAAGATCAGCTCAGTATTAATTTACAGAGTGACTATAAAATCAGCCCTGATTATTATCTCTATGCCAACTTTAAAGGGTTAAATACCAAATATAGCGCATACTTTAATGACTATACCTTTTCGGGTGGTTTGGGTTACCAAGTCAGTAATACAGAAAAGTTATTATTAGAAGTGGAATTTGGTCCAGGTTTTCGTTACCAAAATCCGAACCTTGATGAAATTGATGATGATGATCTAATCCTACCAGAGACGGTTCAAGAACCTATTATCCGAACTAATGTTAATATGTCTTGGAACGCGCTTGATAACCTAACATTAGCAGGAGAAGTTACCGTAACAGCAGGTCACAGTAACACTCGTGTAGATTCAGAAGTCAGTGTGACAAACAACATCACAGAAGAAATCGCCCTAAAGATTGCGCAATCACAACAGTATTTAGATCGCGTGCCTCCAGGGCTAAGTAAAACTGATTCCGTATTCTCAATTAACTTACTGTTTTCATTTTAGAATCAGTCGGTTTAATGAAGTTCTTCGTGTTTCTTCACTAAACCAAAGTCAGCTAAAATGGCATAAGCCGCTGGTATCATAAACAACACCAGTAAGGTTGAAGTAAAGATACCAAATACGATTGAAACCACTAAAGGCTGAATAACTTGAGCTTGTAAACTGGTCTCTAATAATAATGGCAACAGCCCAGCAGCCGTCGTAATTGAGGTTAAGAATACCGCCCTAAAACGCTCACGACTTGCTTTAATGACTGACTCATAAACAGAATCTCCATCATCAACATGATGTCGTATATATTGCACCAGTAAAATGGAATCATTAACAACGATACCCGCTAAAGAAACAAAACCCATAATACTTGGCATACTCAATGGGTGGCCTAATAAAACATGTCCCCATAACACGCCAATTAGCGCTAATGGTATCGCTAGCATCACCACAAACGGTTCTAAGTAACTTCTAAATTGGAAGCTGAGAATAACAAATACCCCAAACAACCCAAGCATAAATCCTGTACCTATAGATTGCCCCGTTTCGGCTGAATCTTTCGCTTCCCCTTCAAAATCAAAACGCAGTCCTGGGTATTTCTTTTTCAATTCAGGAGCGAGATCTTTTTTAAATTGATTCAGTATTTCTGTTGAACTGACTTGTGATGCATGAACATCACCAAAAACACTTAAGGTTCTTAACCCATTAATTCGCTGTATTCGCACATAATTTCTTTGAAAATCTAATGTTGCGATAGAGGCTAGAGGTATTTGGTCTCCCGTAGGCAAAATGATTGGGAAGTTCTCTAAAGTATGTAAATCACCTGCTTGTTGTTTATTTAAACGCACTTCAATCTCAATGTTCTCAACACCTAATTGAATTTCATCTGCAGTTTGTCCAAAATAAGCCGCACGTAATTGATTAGCAATCAATTGACCCGTCACACCATACGCTTCAGCTCCAGGGCGAAGTTTTACTAATACTTCTTCTTTTCCCATTCGCATGTCATCAAGCACACCATAAACGCCAGCAAAGTCATTCAAATAGGCTTGAACCTCTAACGATGCTGACTTCAATGTGTGTAAATCATCATCCATCATACGAATTTCAATTGCTCGTCCACCCGGCCCCATGGTTGGCTGCTTAAAAACCATCGCTATCGGCTCAGCCAAATCTCCCACTTCCTCACGCCATGCATCAATAAAATCATCAATTAAGGTATTTCTTTTTTCCGCACTCAATAAATCTAAGCGTATTGTGGCTAAATGAGGACCAGATTCATTGGCGTCAGCATTAGTATTAAATTGCTCGGTAATATGCTCAACTAATGGCGTACCACCTTCCTTTTCTTCACTCCATTGTTTATTCAATTTATTCGCTGCATTAACAATCTTATCTACGACTAATTCAGTTTGAGATAATGAAGACCCAGGGGGCAAAATAATACGCGCTTCGGCAATATCACCATCGAGCTCAGGAAAACCAACAAACTTTAATGCGCCGCCAGATATCAAAGAAAAAGAAACCAATAAACTCGCAATAACCGCACCTAAAAACGCATAACGCCATTCCACTACTTTCGTTACCGCATTCACTAAGGTGGTATTTCTAAAGTGCTCAAAACGATCCAATACTTTCTTTTTAAACCCAGTAATCGGTTTATCGTTTTTTGCCCTGTGTAATGAGTGACTAAGGTGGTTAGGTAAAATTAAAAACGCTTCGATTAAGCTCAATGACAAAACTAAAATCAGAACCTGTGGAATAACCTTGAGTACCGCCCCCATCTCTCCTTGTAAAAACATCAAGCTACCAAAAATACAGACCGTCGTTAAAAAAGAAGATAAAACACCGGGAAAGACTTTTTTAACCCCGTTATACACCGCATCATCAATCTCTTGTCCTCTATCTAGATGAGAAGCGATGGATTCTGCAATTACAATCGCATCATCCATCATGATCCCGATGGCCATTAATAAGGCAACAAGAGACATGATATTAATAGAAAGCCCTAAGCTTGCCATTAAGAACAGCCCACCTAAAAAAGCCACGGGCAAACCAGCAGCAACCCAGAAAGAATAGCGGAAAGTAAAAAACAGCCACATGGTTAAGAAAACCAGAATGATCCCCTGCCATCCGTTTTTCACCATCATGGTCAAACGATCCCAAAGCAGTGATGAGAGATCATTCGTCATCTCTAACGTCACACCATCGGGTGCGACTGATTGCTGATATTCAACAAATGCAGAAACACGATCTTTGATTCGCAGAGCATCGTCAGCTTTATTTTTACTGATCTTAAGTACCGCTGATGGCTTACCATCAAACAATACTTTCTGTTCATCAAGTTCAAAACGATCCGTGATAGTGGCAATGTCTCCTAAGCGAAGTAATGCGCCATTCTCTGATGCCCCTATTACCGTTTTTGCTAATTCCTCAGGTGTGGTTTTTCTCTCATCAAAACGAATTAAAAAGTTCTTTTCTGGCGTTTCTATATTACCACTGGGTAATTTAATGTTTTGTTGTGCTAATTGATAGGCAATATCACTGACATTTAATCCCAATTGACGAATGGCACTTTCATCCAACTCCACTCGATATTGATGATCAGAAAAACCACTCACTTCAACGAGTGATACATCGTAATCAAGTTTTAAGCTTTGTTTTAATTTCTCTGCGTATGCTTTTAATTCTGGCCATGTGGTATCTGCGGTAATCGCCACATCCACCACAGGTTCGTTCCAATCAAGTTCTTGAACAACTGGCGATTCAATCTCTTTTGGAAAGTCATTAATTGAGTCAATTTGAGTTTGTACATCCACCAACATTCGTCCGATATCGGCTTTTTCATTCAACTTAATAATCAGTCGAACTGAACCTTCTATCGCTTCACATTTGGTTTCTTCAATATTACCTAAACCATCAACCGCATCTTCCATACGAATACAAATGCTCTCTTCCACCTCTTGCGGAGAAGCTCCTGGGTACACAACGCCAGCTAAAATATAAGGGGGACTAAATTCAGGAAATGTCTCTCGTTTTAATTGAGATAAAGAAACCAAACCAAGCAGCAATAAAGTGAGCATTAATAAGTTAGCTGCGGTTGGATGGCGAGCAAAGAACTTGATCATTGAGCAGGCTCCTCATCATTATTTGATTTGGCCAAGCGCAATTGCATGCCATTAATCGCAGGCAGCAGATCATTTAAGATCAAACGATCATGACTCTTAATATCTCCGGCAACGACAACTTGGTTATTGCGTCGATAAACAATCTCAATCGGAAGGATAATTAATTTGTTATCTTGCCCTAATAAATAGATCTTATCGCCATGCAACGCACTTTCAGGGATCACCCATTGTTCTGACGCATCACCCTCGATCCTTGCCTTCACAAACATCCCATTCACTAATGGTGGCAATGAGTTAGGTTGCAAAGCTCGGTAGTTTTGATCTATTTCTAAAATGACACCAACCGTTGCTTGATTTGGATCGACAGTTTCACTAATACGAGCGACTTTCGCTTCCCATTTAGCATCAAAGCGACCACTGCTTAATTCCACATTCGCCGTTAATGGTAATGAATCAATATTTGGCATACCTTGTTCACTTACCTCAAAGGCTTTCACACTTTGAGCTAATGTCTGCATGTCATGAATAGATATTTGCGCTTCCATCTCCATGGTTTTAATTCCATGCGCAATAAACATGGTTTGCTGTAGATTAACCACTTGATCCGCTTCAATATCCACCTCAGAAATTCGCACATCTGTTGGTAGTATAATCGAGGTTTTTTCTAAAGAGCGTTGCGCTTCTTCTAATTTAGCTTGGTTAACCTTAACCATTGCCGCCGCCACTTTTCTTTCATCCGGCAATAATAAGATTTGATTTTGAATATCTTGAACCACTTTCTGCTGTGCTAAATAAGATTGATTCTGCTGGTCTAAATCCGATTGAGACGTTAATCCTTTCTTTTGCAAATTTATTTTACGGCTTAACTCTTTCTTACTGATAGAAAGTCGGTTTTTTTCTATTTTTAATGTATTTCGAATGTTTTTTTCTTCTAAATCCACTTTTGCCAATTGAGTTTGGCTCGATCCTAAATCTGCTTCTGCTTGAGCGAGTTTCAACTCATAATCCAATGGATCTATTCTCAGTACTTCAGTACCGGCTAATAAGATATTTCCTTTATGTAATTCAGGATGGCGATACACCACTTTGCCTGATACTTCCGCAATGGCTTTCCATTCAAACTTCGGTCTTATTTTTCCATAACCAATGGCTTGAGGTGCGATTGATTGAGACTCTAATACTTGGATATTGACGACTTTTGAACGGTCTTCAAGTGGCTTAGTTTCAGCGTCTGGACGTAATTTTGTGATGGTAATAAGAACAATCACACCAACTGCAACAACAGGAAAAAAGAGGTATTTCTTATTTATTTTCATTATCTGTATCTCTTTTATTTTTTAATAATCCTTCGCCTAATAAACGAATATTATGTTCTAGTAATTCCATCAAAAACGTTTCATTCAACTCAATATTATGAAGCTCTAACATTTTTTTAGGGGCAAGAAATGGAAAAATCATTAAACTCATTAACGAAAGACGAGCTTTAATTGGATCAACTCCATTTTTAAATAACGCCTTACTTTTTTGGGAATCGAATAATTTGTTTTGCATTGGCTGCAATATCCCAATAATGATTTGCTGAAGTGCCGCTTGCTGTTCACTCTCAGCATCCATAATGCGCAGGATTAATTTAGGGAAGGCTGGAACTTTAATCATGGCCTTATAATACGCTCGCATAAACTCAACCAGATCTTGTTCTGTATCATCTTTTAATAATCGTTGAAATTGCTGCGTAACAGGAGCAATAGTCTCCTTAAACATCGCCTCAAAAAGTCCTTCTTTGTTACCAAAGTAGTAACGGATCATGGCAATATTTACATTAGCATTAGTGGCTATGAGCCTCGTCGATACTTTGTTATAGGGCATGGAAACAAAAAGCTCTCTCGCATGAAAAATGAGTTTTTCTCGAACTTCTGATTCACCTTTAGGCCTTCCTGACTGCTTCATTACCAATAACACCTTATTTACAGTTGACGACTTTAAAGACAGTTAATCACTTGATTAATTATAGATAACTTCCCCCTTTGTTCTAACAAATTAATTCACTCACATTTAATCATTTGATTAATTAAATTCAAAAAGAATCAAAAAGCGAGCAATACGCACAAATAAACACCAAGGCAATCGTTTTTCTTCTTATTTTGTAACATTTAAGCAAAAAAACATTAATAACCACTGAAAATGGGATTTAGGGGTTGACGATACTTACTGAGTACGATATTAATTTGTTAATTATTTTTATGGATTGTATTTCAAATGAAAACAGTATCTTCTTTTGCTCTAAACCTCCTCCTGATCGTGAATATCTCACGCGGGTAGGTTATGGACCAAAAGAAACCATAAACCAAATTTTAAAACCCGCTAACCATGGCGGGTTTTTTTATGGATATCCGTCATCAAGGCAAATGACAAACACAAGGAAGCAGGCTCATGAGCGATCAAGTCATTATCTTCGACACCACCCTACGTGATGGCGAACAAGCACTATCAGCAAGTCTAACGGTTAAAGAAAAATTGCAGATTGCTTATGCGCTTGAGCGTTTAGGAGTCGATGTCATTGAAGCCGGTTTTCCGGTGTCATCTCCGGGTGATTTTGAATCCGTAAGAACCATTGCCCAGCATATTAAAAACAGTCGAATTTGTGGTCTTTCTCGTGCTGTTGCAAAAGACATTGATGCCGCAGCTGAGGCGCTAAAAGTCGCTGAAGCGTTCCGAATTCACACCTTCATTTCAACCTCTACCGTTCATGTTCAAGATAAATTACGTCGTAGCTACGATGATGTGGTTGAAATGGGCGTAAAAGCGGTAAAACATGCACGTAAATATACGGATGATGTTGAGTTTTCTTGTGAAGATGCAGGCCGTACTCCTATCGATAATCTATGCCGCATGGTTGAAGCCGCTATTGATGCAGGTGCAAATACCATCAACATTCCTGACACTGTTGGCTATACCGTTCCAGGAGAATTTGGTGGCATTGTTCAAACCCTATTTAACCGTGTTCCTAATATAGATAAAGCCATCATTTCTGTGCACTGTCATGATGATTTGGGTATGTCGGTTGCCAACTCCATTGCAGCTGTTCAGGCAGGCGCTCGACAAGTTGAAGGGACTATTAACGGTATTGGTGAACGTGCTGGTAACTGCTCTCTAGAAGAGATCGCCATGATCCTAAAAACACGTTCTGAATATCTAGGCGTACACACCAACCTTAAACACGATGAAATTCACCGCACCAGTAAACTAGTGAGTCAGCTTTGTAATATGCCGATTCAAAGCAATAAGGCTATCGTAGGCGCAAACGCTTTTAGCCATTCATCAGGTATTCACCAAGATGGCATGCTAAAGAATAAAAACACTTATGAAATCATGACGCCAGAGTCGATTGGCCTAAAAAACCAAGCGCTAAATCTAACCAGTCGTTCAGGTCGTGCAGCAGTAAAAAGCCATATGGATGAAATGGGTTATAAAGAAGACGAATACAACCTAGACACCCTTTATGCTGATTTCGTAAAGCTGGCGGATCGTAAAGGACAAGTATTTGATTACGATTTAGAAGCACTAATGCATTTTGCTAACCTACGCGATGAAGATGACTTCTATAAGTTGAACTATCTAAGTGTGCAATCAGGCAGCGTCATGGCAACCACGAGTATCAAATTACTTTGTGGTGACGAAGAGAAATGTGAAGCCGCTGTCGGTAATGGTCCTGTAGACGCACTTTATCAATGTATCTACAAACTAACAGGCTACGACATCGTGCTAGATAAGTTTGATTTAACCGCTAAAGGCGAAGGTGAAGATGGCTTAGGCCAAGCAGACATTATTGCCAATTACAAAGGTCGTAAATATCACGGTACAGGTTTAGCGACCGATATTATCGAAGCATCAGGACAGGCACTACTTCACGTAATCAATAGTATTCACCGTGCTGATCAAATTGCTGAAATTAAACAGAAAAAAGTAGAAACCGTTTAGAGCCTAAAAATGATAAATAAGCGGAGATAAACCTTTCTCTGCTTTTATTTGCCAAACTATATTGAAGATTAAAGGATTAACATGACAAACAAAACATACAAAATTGCGGTTCTACCAGGTGATGGCATTGGTCCTGAAGTGATGGAGCAAGCACATAAAGTTCTGGATGCTATCGAGAAAAAACACGCAATTTCATTTTCACGTGAGCAACATGATGTTGGCGGTATTGCCATTGATAACCACGGTTGCCCACTTCCTGAAAGCACAGTGAAAGGCTGTGAAAAATCTGATGCGGTATTATTTGGTTCTGTTGGTGGCCCAAAATGGGAACACCTTCCACCAAATGACCAACCAGAGCGAGGTGCTCTACTGCCTCTTCGTAAGCACTTCCAACTGTTCTGTAATCTTCGTCCTGCACAGATCCACAAAGGATTAGAAAACTTCTCTCCTCTACGTGCTGATATTTCTGAACGTGGTTTTGATATCGTCGTTGTTCGTGAACTGACGGGTGGTATCTACTTTGGTCAACCAAAAGGCCGTGAAGGTGAAGGTCCTCAAGAGAAAGCGTACGATACTGAAATTTATCATCGTTATGAGATTGAACGCATTGCAAAAATTGCTTTTGAATCTGCTCGTCTACGTAATAAAAACGTTTACTCTATTGATAAAGCTAACGTTCTACAAAGCTCTATTTTATGGCGTGAAGTAGTAGAAGAAGTGGCCAAAGGCTACCCTGATGTAACCCTAAATCATATGTACATTGATAACGCGACCATGCAGCTAATCAAAGATCCATCTCAGTTTGACGTGATGCTATGTTCAAACATCTTTGGTGACATCATCTCTGATGAGTGTGCAATGATCACAGGTTCAATGGGCATGCTTCCTTCTGCTAGTTTAAATGAGAGCAACTTTGGTTTGTATGAACCTGCAGGTGGTTCAGCGCCTGATATCGCAGGTAAAAATATTGCTAACCCTGTTGCTCAGATCTTATCTGCAGCACTCATGCTACGTTATAGCCTAGGTGAAGAAGAAGCAGCACAAAGTATTGAAGCTGCCGTATCTAAAGCGCTATCAGCCGGTGAACTAACGGCAGATCTAGCCGGTGATAAACCAGCACTAACTACATCAGCAATGGGCGATAAAATCGCTGAGTACATTTTGAATTCGTAATTCAAGGAAGAAGCAATGTCTAACGCAAAAACATTATACGAAAAAATTTACGATGCCCATGTTGCCGTTGCAGCTGAAGGCGAAAACCCTATTTTATACATCGACCGCCATTTGGTTCACGAAGTAACGTCACCACAAGCGTTCGATGGTCTACGTGAAAAAGGACGTAAAGTTCGTCAAGTAGGCAAAACCTTTGCAACGATGGATCACAACGTTTCAACACAAACCAAAGACATTAATGCCTCTGGTGAAATGGCACGAATCCAAATGGAAACGCTGTCTAAAAACTGTGAAGAATTTGGTGTTACCCTTTACGATCTAAATCATAAATACCAAGGTATTGTGCACGTAATGGGACCAGAACTTGGTATTACTTTACCGGGTATGACGATTGTTTGTGGTGACTCACACACCGCAACTCACGGTGCATTTGGTTCACTAGCATTCGGTATCGGTACTTCAGAAGTTGAGCACGTACTAGCAACACAAACGCTAAAACAAGCACGTGCGAAAACCATGAAAATCGATGTTAAAGGTAAAGTCGCTGAAGGCATCACGGCAAAAGATATCGTGCTAGCAATCATTGGTAAAACAACGGCTGCTGGTGGTACGGGCTACGTAGTTGAGTTCTGTGGCGAAGCAATTACTGACCTTACTATGGAAGGTCGTATGACAGTGTGTAACATGGCCATTGAGCTAGGTGCTAAAGCGGGTCTAATCGCACCAGACCAAACGACATTTGATTACATTGCGGGTCGTAAATTCTCACCACAAGGTTCAGATTTAGACGCCGCTATCGAATACTGGTCATCATTAAAAACCGATAATGATGCTGAGTTTGATGCAGTCGTTACACTTGATGCCTCTGAAATTAAACCGCAAGTAACTTGGGGAACCAACCCAGGCCAAGTAATCGCAGTAGATGCACCAATCCCAGCACCAGAAAGCTTTGCCGACCCTGTAGAAAAAGCGTCTGCAGAAAAAGCCTTAGCGTATATGGGTCTTGAAGCGGGTAAATCTCTGTCTGATTACAACGTTGATAAAGTTTTTGTTGGCTCTTGTACTAACTCTCGAATTGAAGACATGCGTGCTGCGGCAGCCATTGCTAAAGGACGTAAAGTTGCCTCTCATGTACAAGCTCTAATTGTTCCAGGCTCTGAGCAAGTAAAAGCACAAGCGGAAAAAGAAGGTCTAGATGTGATCTTTAAAGAAGCAGGCTTTGAATGGCGTCTGCCGGGTTGCTCTATGTGTCTTGCAATGAACAACGACCGCCTAGGTCCACATGAACGTTGTGCATCAACATCGAACCGTAACTTTGAAGGTCGTCAAGGCCGTGATGGTCGCACTCACCTAGTGAGCCCTGCGATGGCAGCTGCCGCAGCGATTGCTGGTCACTTTGTTGATATTCGCACCATTACAGAACAAGCATAAAAGGAATCTACTATGTCAGGTTTTAAGCAACATACAGGTCTAGTCGTTCCTTTAGATACGGCGAACATTGATACTGATGCCATCATACCAAAGCAATTTCTACAAAAAGTAAATCGCATTGGTTTTGGTAAACATCTATTTCACGATTGGCGTTTTCTTGATGATGCCGGTGAGCAACCCAATCCAGAATTTGTCATGAACGCACCTCGCTATCAAGGTGCTACCGTTCTACTTGCCCGTGAAAACTTTGGTTGTGGTTCTTCTCGTGAACACGCACCTTGGGCGTTGGCTGATTACGGCATCCAAGTGATGATTGCACCAAGCTTTGCTGATATTTTTTATGGCAACTCAATCAACAACCAAATGGTTCCAGTTCGCCTGACCGAATCTGAAGTGGATGAGATATTTCAATTCGTAGAAAGCAACGAAGGCGCCGAAGTTACTGTGGATTTAGAAGTAATGTTAGTGACCGCTAACAATAAACAGTATTCTTTTGAAATTGATGAGTTTCGTCGCCATTGTCTGTTAAATGGTTTAGACAATATCGGACTGACCCTGCAACACGCCGATAAAATTTCGGAATATGAAGCGAAGATCCCGAGTTTCTTAAAATAGGATTCAGGATTCGTATTCAGGAAATGTTAGAGGTTGATATGAACGTATCAACCTCTTTTTTGTCTATAGAATAGTGTCATCTATAATCACATATAACTAAACCAAAACAAAAGTCAGGAACCCTTTATGAAAACCTTTATATCCTCGTTACTTTTGCTTTTCTCATTCAATACGTTCGCTGCACCAAAATCTGAATTATGGAGCTACTGGAACGTAAGTAATGAAAAAAACGCCACCACAATATCTCACCAATACTGGCAGCAAACATTAGATAAATACCTTATTACTAAAGGGGAATTCACGCTTTTTGACTATGCTCACGTCACAGATGCGGATGAACGAACGCTCAATAGTTATTTACGTCAAATGAGCCGTATAGACCCAAGAGAGTATAAAAAATCAGAACAATATGCTTATTGGGTTAACCTTTACAATGCTCTTACGGTAAAACTTATCCTAATGGATTACCCAATTGAATCTATTACCAAGCTGGGGGGATTATTCAGCTTTGGCCCTTGGGATGAAGAGATTATTACGGTTGCAGGAAAAGCACTCACTCTTAATGATATTGAGCATCGAATTTTAAGACCGATTTGGAATGATCCTAGAACTCACTATGCTGTAAATTGCGCAAGTTTAGGCTGTCCTAATTTACAACCTAAAGCCTTTACTGCCAGAAACAGCGATAAATTATTAGATAAAGCGGCAAGCGAATTCATTAACAGTGATAAAGGGGTTTTAATTAAAGAAGAGAATGTCCAACTCTCTTCTATTTATGATTGGTTTGTTGTTGATTTTGGTAATCAACAGCAGCTATTTGAGCACCTAAAAAAATATCGCCCAGAATTAAAACCATTCAAAGGCGATATTCGTTATGACTATAACTGGAAATTAAATCAACAATAAACCTGATTTCAAATAAGTATACTTCCTATGGGCATAATACATGCCCATATGACTTCTTTGATGACTCTATTTAATGCCCTTTTCTTTCTTTATTAAATCATAAGCCGCTTGGATTTCTTGTGCTTTCTCTTTGGCCATATTCATCATTTCTGGCGGTAAACCTTTTGCTACCAACTTATCAGGGTGATGCTCATTCATTAATTTACGGTGAGCACGCTTAATTGTTTTAGGATCTGCATCTTCACTAATACCAAGTAAATTATATGCATCCTTTAACTGACTAGCAGAACTTGCTTGTTGCCATTGCCCTTGTTGATGTGAGCCACCACTTTGGTGCCCAGAGAATCCACCACCTTGTTGGAAACGAAATGCAGCTTCTTGCATTCTCAAACGTTTTTCAAGTTGTTCTGCACTAAATCCAAGCTCTTCAGCCACGATATGTAGTACATCACGCTCACTAGGATGAATATCACCATCAGCAATCGCCGCTGCAATTTGTAATTCTAAAAAGAACTGCAATAAATCGTAACGGCCACCTGTAATTGAGCGGATATTTCTTAATGTTTCACGTAGTGGAAAATCACTTTCTTTACCTTCACGAAAGGCTTCTTGTGCTTCTCGTTTTTGTTCATCAGAAAGGTTCATTCGATCCATCATCATTGATGCTAATTGGATCTCTTCACGTGTTACTTGACCTTTTGCTTTTGCAACATGCCCCATCACAGCATACGCCGCATGGAAGAACTCAGCTTGTCTCTGAGTTTGAGATGCACCGCCAGTTTGGAAAGTAAATCCACTATTAGCCATACGCTTGGCTTTATCAAACTGATGGCCAATAAAGATCCCTAATGCAGCCCCAAAAAAGCCGCCAAATAGGAAACCAAAAAAACCGCCTAATATTTTGCCGAATATTTGCATTTTATATTCCAATTAATGAATTTTTCTATTTTTACTCTGTCACACCATGAGCAAATGGAGCCTTACACTTTACAATGATTAATCAATGATCGCGACATCTTAAGGTGGTTTGGGCATAGCTTTTGCTTTATTATAAAGAAGTGACTCTGTCTAGTATCTTTGAGTATATCAGCGGATTAATATAACAAACAGGAACGTCTAACTCGATGTCTTTTACTTCTCGTAGCCTACTTGCCTCATTTACTGGATGCCTTCTTTACGGCACTCCTGCCATTGCTGATAATGGTAGTGAACCTGTATCTCCAGAAAATGGCATTGTTTTTCCTCTGCAAACTGATGCAGTTAACTCTTGTGAAGTCCCTGATAAAAAATCAAAAGAGGAAGAAGATCAACAACCTGTATTAATTCAAGCAGACAGTGTTGAAGCGAGCAACAATTCAAAAGCCGTTTATAAAGGTAATGTTCATATAATTAAAGGCCGACAAGAAATTAAAGCCGATAGCATTACTTTGCATCAACAAGAAAACATCGCGATTGCTGAAGGTAATGTTGATTACTCAAGCATGGAGATGCGAACCACTTCAGATAAAGTAACCACTAACTTATCGACTGAAGATACAACCATGGTAAATACGGCGTATAAAATGTCGTGTCAGCCAATTCGTGGGCAAGCTGGACGCGTATTAAAGACAGGTCAAGAAATTTACGAATTAGAAGACGCCTCTTTTACAACCTGTCCTGCTGATGATAATAGCTGGCGTTTTAAAGCAAGCGCTATTGAGTTAGACCAATCAGATGAATGGGCAACATTCTATAATGCTCGTTTTGAAGTACTTGATGTACCTATTTTCTATTTACCTTACGTAACTGTACCGGTTGGCGATACTCGTAAAACCGGTGTATTGATCCCTAGCATTGGTCTTGATAGTAAAAATGGTTTTGAACTTTCGGTTCCTATTTACTGGAATATTGCACCAAATTACGATGCAACCACGACCATTAACTATATGGAAAGACGTGGTACTCAACTAGAAGCTGAATTCCGATACTTAACTGAGTTAGGTAAAGGTACTGTTGATGTTGAATACTTAAATGAAGATGCCAAATTCAAAGACAAAGGTTCTCGTTGGGGTGTTAGCTGGGATCATTCTGGTATTTATCAACAACACTGGAAATTTGATGTTGAGTATTCAAAAGTAAGTGATATTGATTACTTCCAAGATCTTAACTCAAATATTGGTACTCGTGACGAAGGTCAACTACAACAATCTGGTGAAGTTTCTTATCGTAGCCAAGATTGGGATATGACCATGCGTGTACGTGATTTCCAAGTACTAGTTGATGATAGCTTCCCGTATCGCTTAATGCCGCAGGTTGAGTTTAACTATTATGCACCACAGTTTTATAAAGAACTCGACTTTACGCTGCACAGCCATGTCAGTAAATTTACAACTGATGACCCAAGTAAACCATCAGCAACACGTGTTCATATGGAACCAAAACTGAGTTTACCTTTAAGCTCAACTTGGTGGTCGCTCACGCCTGAAGCTAGCTTACTTTACACTTATTACTCACAAGAGTTTGATGATAAGTATGCTGCTTTATCTGATCTAGAAGAACAAACAGAAAGAACCATTCCTGAGGTTCGTATTAACGGGGCCATTTACCTCGATAGTACTCATAAGTTCTTAGGTGAGTACTTACAAACCTTAGAACCAAAAGTACAATATCTTTATGTTCCAGAAGTAGATCAAAGTGCCATCTATGGTGGCCGTGGCGAAGGTGGTTATGACAGCAGTAAATTGCAGTTGGATTACTATGGCTTATTTAGAGATCGTCAATACAGTGGTGTCGATTATATTGCTGCAGCAAACCAATTTAGTATTGGTGCAACCTCTCGCTTCTATGATGATTCATATAAAGAGCGAATGAATGTTTCATTTGGACAAATTCTATATTTGAACGGTTCAGGAACTATTAACGATACTAACGATAATAAGAACTCATCTGCATGGGCAATGGAGAGTGATTTTAACTATGATGATTACCTTTTTTATCATGGTGGTATTCAATACGACTCAAATGTAAGTGAACTTCAAGTAGCCAACAGCACGCTTGAATATCGTTTTTCAAAGGGTTATATCCAAGCAAACTATCGTTATGTAAGTAAAAACTACATCGAAAGTAATGTTAGCTTTGAAGATGACCTGAGTCTCATTACGCAGCACGGTATCTATCAAGCCGGTCTTTTAAGCGAATATAATCTAGGGAAAAACTGGGCTCTTAAAGGGCAATATTTCCACGATACAAAAGAAGATCAAATGATTGAAGCGTTAGTAGGCGTAACTTATCTAAGCGATTGTTGGTCATTCGGATTAACTTACAGCGATCAATTAATCGCTCCAAGTAATGATCCTGCGTTACCTATTGGTTCTTATGAGCCAAAATACGAAAGTAACTTAATGCTTTCTATTGCTATTCGTGGCTTAGGTAACAATACGGGAATTACATCCGGCTCTGCAAATAACGCCTTAGACTACGGTCGCCCGTTCTATCTAAATAATTAATTATATGGAAATACATGAAGAGCCAACACTCTAAGGCTCTTCATTCTCCTTACTCTTGGATGACACTATGAAAAACTGGAAATTCCCACTGATTAGCACACTTTTATTGCTGCTAACCATCAATGTGCATGCTGCTCCTGTTGAGCTTGATCGTGTTGTTGCGATCGTTGATGAGGGAGTTGTACTACAAAGCGACATTGATACCTCATTAAAAACAGTAAAAATTAACGCACAAGAAAAGGGGCAACCTCTTCCTGATGAAGCGGTCCTTCGTGAACAGGTACTAGAGAAACTCATTGTTGATACGATTCAAAGCCAGCAAGCTGAAAAAATGGGTATTCGTATTGATGATACTCGCCTTGAAGCTGCATTGAATGACATCGCAAAAGAAAACAACATGACACTGGCGCAGTTACAACAAAAAACCGCAGCTCAAGGTCTTCCTTATGCCAATTTCCGCGAACAAATTCGTAAAGAAATCGCAGCAAGTGAAGCTCGTAATGCTCAAGTACGTCGCCGTATTAATATTCTTCCTCAAGAAGTAGAGAGTCTTGCTCAGCTACTTGCAGAAGAAACTCAAGCAACAGTTCAATACAAAATCAGCCATATTCAGCTAAGAGTTGAAGATGGCGCAACTCAAGCAGATAAAGAAGCATTAGAGAAACAAGCTGAAGATCTTACAGAGCGATTAAAGCAAGGTGCTGATTTTGCGACAATGGCTTACACCTACTCGAAAGGTCCAAAAGCTTTACAAGGTGGTGATTGGGGTTGGATGCGTAAAGAAGAAATGCCAACTATCTTTGCAGACCAAATTACCGGCCAAGGTAAAAACAGTATTATTGGTCCATTCCGTTCAGGCGTTGGTTTCCATATATTAAAAATTGATGATGTAAAAGGCCTTGAAACGGTTGCTGTAACAGAAGTAAATGCGCGTCATATTCTAATCAAAACCTCAGTAATCATGAGTGATGAAGGTGCACAACGTCTATTAAATACGATCATCGATGATATTAAATCAGGCAAAGAAACCTTTGCAGATATGGCACAACGTTATAGCCAAGACCCAGGCTCTGCTGCAAATGATGGCGAACTAGGTTTCCAAACACCGGATTTATACGTACCAGAATTTAAACACCAAGTTGAAACACTACCTGTAGGCCAAATCAGTGCTCCATTTAAAACGGTTCACGGTTGGCATATTGCTGAAGTATTAGAGCGTCGCCAAGTTGATAGAACTGATGCTGCGATGAAAAACAAGGCATACCGAATTCTTCTTAACCGTAAATTTAATGAAGAAGCCGGAGCATGGCTGCAAGAAATCCGTGCGAGTGCTTATGTTGAAATCTTACAAGACGACGATGGTGAAGATGACAATGAATAACATTAAACGCATTGCAATCACTCCAGGTGAACCATCAGGTATTGGTCCAGATCTTGTTATTGCTATTGCTCAACAAGACTGGCCTCATCAACTTGTCATTTGTGGTAGCAAACAAGTTTTAGCAGAAAGAGCTGCGCAACTTGGTATTCAAATCCAAATTGAAGATTATAACGCTCAATTAGCAGCGACTAGTCATAAAGCGGGCACACTACTCGTAGAAGATATCGAGTTAGGCTCTAGCGTTATTGCCGGTGAACTAAATGAAGCAAATGGGCACTATGTTCTTGAAACATTGCGTCGTGCTGCACAAGGTAATATGGATGGTGAATTTGATGCCGTGGTCACAGGCCCTGTGCACAAAGGGGTAATCAACCGAGCAGGTGTCGCTTTTAGTGGCCATACTGAATTTTTTGCTGAACAATCAAATACACAACAAGTTGTGATGATGCTTGCTACTGAAGGGCTACGAGTTGCGTTAGTAACGACTCACATCCCACTAGCGTATGTATCAAAAGCAATTACAGCGGATCGCTTAAAGCAAGTTACCCGTATTTTGCACCAAGATTTAATAACAAAGTTTGGGATTGCTAACCCATCTATTTTTGTTTGCGGATTAAATCCTCACGCAGGCGAAGATGGCTGTCTTGGTCGCGAAGAAATTGATATCATAGCACCCGCATTAGATGAATTACGTGAGCAAGAAGGAATGAACTTAATCGGTCCATTACCTGCCGATACGTTATTTCAAGATAAATACTTACAAGAAGCAGACGCGGTACTGGCGATGTATCACGATCAAGGTCTTCCTGTGCTAAAATTTAAAGGCTTCGGTAAATCCGTAAACATTACATTAGGTTTACCATTTATCCGTACGTCCGTAGACCATGGTACTGCATTGGAATTAGCAGGTACTGGAAAAGCAGATGCAGGAAGCTTTATTACCGCACTTACCCATGCAATAGAACTGGTAGAAAATAAATGAGTACAAGAAATGATGTCCATTTAGGCCATAAAGCAAGAAAACGCTTTGGTCAAAACTTCTTAAATGACCCTTATGTGATCGATGGAATCGTATCTGCAATCAACCCTCTACCAGGCCAAAACCTTGTAGAAATTGGTCCAGGTCTTGGTGCTATCACTGAGCCTGTTGGGCGTGAAGTAGATAAATTTACGGTTATTGAACTTGACCGTGACTTAGCTGAACGTTTACGTAACCACCCTGAATTGGGCAGTAAACTAACGATTCATGAAGGCGATGCAATGCGCTTTGACTTCACTCGGCTAATCAAAGAAAACAACAAACTGCGTATTTTTGGTAACTTACCATACAATATTTCTACGCCGTTAATGTTCCACCTTTTTGAATTCCATAAAGACGTACAAGACATGCACTTTATGCTACAAAAAGAAGTGGTTAATCGTCTAGCGGCTGGCCCAGGTACAAAAGCATATGGTCGTTTAACGGTTATGGCTCAATACTTCTGTAAGGTTATGCCAGTACTAGAAGTGCCACCAACAGCATTTGTTCCACCACCGAAGGTTGATTCTGCGGTTGTTCGTCTTGTTCCTTACGAGACTCTACCTTACCCAGCAACAAACTTAAAATGGCTAGACCGTGTATGTCGTGAAGGTTTTAACCAACGCCGTAAAACAGTTCGTAACTGTTATAAAGCATTGCTAACTAAAGAGCAGTTAGAAGAATTAGGTATCAATCCTTCTATGCGCCCTGAAAACCTAACATTAGAGCAGTTTGTTAATATGGCGAACTGGTTAGACGCAAATCATAGTGCAGAGTAAGCATTAACTGATTTCAATTGAGGTGACCTTATGGTCACCTTTTTTATATTTATCATATTTTGAGAGAATGGCATGGCAACTTACTTTGTTGGTGATATTCAAGGCTGTTTAGATGAACTGCTTTTATTATTAGAACGCGTTGAGTTTAATCGAGAAAAAGATCAACTTTGGTTAACTGGAGATTTGGTTGCAAGAGGACCTAAATCATTAGAGACCTTACGCTTTGTAAAATCATTAGGTAACGCTGCCATCACGATTCTGGGTAACCACGATCTCCACCTACTTGCTGTATCTCAAGGCATTTCACGCGTTAAAGAAAAAGACAAAACCGCTCCTATTTTTACCGCACCAGACAGTGAAGAACTGCTTACTTGGTTGCGCCATCAACCATTGCTAGCTGTTCATTCTGAATATGACATCGTAATGACTCACGCAGGCATTTCGCCTCAATGGGATATGCCAACGGCAATAAAATGCGCTCGTGAAGTTGAATCCGTATTACTGTCTGATAGATGGGTTTGGTTACTCGAAAACATGTATGAAAACCACCCTGATACATGGGATGTAACATTATCAGGTATAGAGCGTTATCGTTATATCATTAATGCCTTTACTCGCATGCGTTTTTGTCACTTAGATGGACGCTTGGATATGGAATGCAAGCTACCTCCTAAAGATATTAATAGTGATGAGCTCGTGCCTTGGTTTGAATTAGAAAATCGTCTTCCCCTTTCTCACAAAGTGATTTTTGGTCATTGGGCGGCATTGATGGGTCATGAAGGAAATAACGTAATAGCGCTCGATACAGGCTGTGTATGGGGCGAATATATGACGATGTATCGTATTGATGATGGGAAATATTTTACGCAGAAGGCGATAGAGCAGTAACGAGATGCGAGGACGCTACGCTCGAAGGACGAGGAAGATCAGAGACTAGGAGCTATGCGCTTCGCTGACTAGAGACTATAAGAGCAAAGAACGAGGTTTCAGGTTTCAGGTTTCAGGAAAATCAAAAGCGAGTAAACCTGAACCCTGCAAGCGCAGCGTCCTGAAACCTAATTTATCACAATGCTACTTATACACGCTCTTATAGTCTCTAGTCTCTAGTCTCTAGTCTCTAGTCTCTAGTCTCTAGTCTCTAGTTAGCGCAGCGTGTAGCCTCTTACCTTTCAAGAACCACAAACTCCATATCATACTGATTCTTTTCATCTTTCGAATACGTTTCAGAATGAGTCTGATCCCAACCCTCACCCCAATCAGGGAATTGAGTATCGCCCTTAATGTCAGCGTCAATAAAAGTCAGATACAGCTTATCCGCATCAGAAAGACACGCTTGATAAATTGAACCACCACCAATAATCATCAGCTCTTCAATATCACCAGCGGCTTGTTTAGCCTCTTCAATAGAAGTAACGCAAGTCACTCCGTCTATTTGTAAGTTGACATCGCGGCTTAATACGATATTCAATCGACCCGGCAATGGACGACCAATCGACTCATAAGTCTTACGTCCCATGACAATAGGTTTACCCATAGTGCATTTTTTAAACCAAGCGAAATCAGCGGGCAAATGCCATGGCATCTGATTATCAATACCAATAATACGATTCTTTGCCATTGCGGCTATCATGCTAATTTTCACAGTTATTCCTTAATCACTATACTTAAACAATCGACTTTCTACGGTAAAACAGTAACCCGGGCATAGCAAGGCCAATTGCCAATGCGGCAACCGTAAATAAGGTCTTAATTAAATTATCAATCATCATTGCCCATAATTCAGGGGAATACCCAAGGTGATTAATTTCAACAACAGCAATCATGGCTTTAAAAGCAAAAACACCGGGTACCATTGGAATTAATGCTGCAACTGTAAATACTTTTGGGTGCGCTAAAAATCGGTGTGACCAATGAACACCAATCATACCGACGGTTGTGGCAGCACATAACGTCGCCCACTCCAATGGCACACCAAAGTGCAATAATAAAAAACGACTACCATGCCCAATCGCACCACCGATCGCGCAATATTTTAATGCTTTAACAGGCACATTAAATACCAAAGCAAAACCAACCGCAGGGATCATGGCAAAAAACATATCATTTAATAATGCGATAAATAACGCCAATCCACTACTTAAAGACAAACTATCCATTTAACCACCCCCACGCTCCAACCAAATTCATCGCACCAACAATACCAATACTGGTTGCCAAGGTAAGTAAGGTCGCAAACGTCCAGCGAGCCGTTCCCATATTGACATAGCCTTTAACCATATCAGCAACGGCATTAATTAATGGGAATCCGGGAACCAACATCAGAACAGAAGAAGCCATTGCTAAAAAAGGAGTATTACCAATATGGTAGATAACGGCTTGAGAAGAAATAAGAGTGGTAACGAAGGCAGTAACGCCGAAGTTTAATAATGGATTAAAATTCCTGTGCCCAATTTCTTGGCGAACAATCATACCTAAAGCAGAAGCAATAAAAGTAACGAGAAAGACTGCCCAATCCCCACCAGCTAGGCGACTAAAACTAGCACAAGATAAACCAATCATAACCACAACTAACCAACGGTTGTATCTTTCTGGGCTCACTTTTTCTAATTTTACTGTTGCATCGTGTCTATCAAGCAATCCTTTCTCTGACATGATGCAGATCCTTTGGATCTCTGTAACGGCTCGCATATTGATTCCACGATCAGGCGCCCTACGGGTCGTTGTCATACAACGTTCATTAATCACCGTTGTAATAACTAATGAACTCGCTGATAAAGATACTTCAACATCATCCGCCCCTACAGCAATCCCTAAGCGTCGGCTAACATCAGAGACTAAACTGCTTTCAGCCCCATGTTGTAATAACATTTGTCCTGCTTTTGCTACTAAGCGGGATATTTCTCTTTGCTTCTCATCCATGTTTATTCGCAATGATTCGTTAAATAAAAATCTATTCTAATCTTTTCAACTCAGTGTTTAATGATTTAAATAAAAAAAACCGCAACAAGTGCGGTTTTTTATCATTATTATCTGCAATGAGAGCAAAACAAATTAGTCACGAACATAGATAACGTGACCGTCATCTTCTTCATCGTCCCAATCATCCCAATCGTCTTCAGTAACAACGTCTTTACCAGACATTGCATCTTTGTGGTAATCATCCCACATGAAGTCAACTTTGTTCGCTGCTTTTTCTTCTTCTGTTTGGATTTCTTTTGGTAGTGTATCCATGAAATCAGCTAACTCATCACATAACTCTTGAGTACCAGTACGACTTACTGCTGCAATCTTAAAGTAACGGTCTTCCCAAGCTAATGCTTCTAGGATCTCATTGATCTTCTCGTCTGCTTCTTCTTCTAATAGAAGGTCAGTTTTGTTGAACAGTAACCAACGTGGTTTACCTGCAACTTTCTCACTATATTGCTCTAACTCATCAATGATCGTCAGGGCATTTTGTACCGGATCACTGCCATCAATTGGAAGAATATCAATTACATGAAGCAATACACGACAACGCTCAAGGTGTTTTAAGAAACGAACACCAAGACCAGCACCATCAGCAGCACCTTCAATTAGACCTGGAATATCCGCTACAACGAAACTCTTATTACCACGAGCACGTACTACACCTAAGCTAGGAATTAAGGTTGTGAATGGGTAATCCGCTACTTTTGGTTTTGCAGCAGATACCGCACGAATAAATGTAGATTTACCCGCATTTGGTAGACCAAGCATACCAACATCTGCAAGAAGAAGAAGCTCTAAACGAAGTTCACGAACTTCACCTTTTGTTCCTAATGTCTTTTGACGTGGAGCACGGTTTACAGATGATTTAAAACGCGTGTTACCCAAGCCGTGCCAACCGCCTTTTGCGACCATTTGCTTCATACCGTGAGTCATTAGTTCTGCAACTTTCTCACCGGTATCAATATCAATCGCACGTGTACCTACTGGTACTTTAAGCGTAATGTCTTCGCCGCGTTTACCAGTACAGTTACCACCACTACCATTTTTACCACGCTCAGCGTTATAAAAACGATTAAAACGGTAATCGATTAATGTATTAAGGTTTTCATCAGCTTCTAGATAAACGTCGCCGCCATCACCGCCGTCACCACCATCAGGACCACCTTTGGCTACGAATTTTTCACGCCAAAAACTAACAACGCCGTTACCGCCGTCGCCTGCATCTACTTTAATTGTCGCTTCATCAACGAATTTCATTTTCTTCTCCGAGCTGTAGCGTTGGTACTTATTTTATTAATTAAGTACGGCTTCATTTACTGTAGACCAGAATGAGACCTTAAGATTGGATCGTCAATGATCTTTACGCTACGTATATATTAATATAGTCACTAGTTAAGTACTCTTATTATAGATGAAGAGTGTTTAACTGGTGACTATCCATAAATAAAAAGCCCCGCCAATTGGCAGGGCTTTAGAATTAACTTAAAAAGTTATTATTCAGCTTCGATAGAAACGAATTTACGGTTTTTAGGACCTTTAACTTCAAATTTCACTTTACCTTCAGATAGAGCGAAAAGAGTGTGGTCTTTACCGATGCCTACGTTAGTACCAGCGTGGAATTTAGTACCACGTTGACGAACGATGATGTTACCTGCAAGAACAGATTCGCCACCGAAACGCTTAACACCAAGACGTTTACTTTCTGAATCACGGCCGTTACGTGTAGAACCGCCAGCTTTTTTATGTGCCATTTGTTATTCTCCTTAGATTAAGCGCTGATGCCAGTAATTTTGACTTCAGTGAACCATTGACGGTGGCCCTGTTGCTTACGAGAATGCTTACGACGACGGAACTTAACGATTTTAACTTTATCGCCACGACCGTGCTGAACTACTTCCGCAGTTACTTTACCGCCAGCTACTAGAGGTGCACCAACAGTGATTTCTTCACCGTTAGCAATCATAAGAACGTTGTCGAACTCAACTGTTGCGCCAGTCTCAACGTCTAATTTTTCCAAACGAAGAGTTTGACCTTCGCTTACACGGTGTTGTTTACCACCAGATTGGAAAACAGCGTACATATTTTACTCCGCTACTTCCGCACTACCATATATTTTGTTTACTCAACAATTTTGGTGTGCGTTAAACTTGTCATCAATAGGGCGTGGATTCTACGCGAATCATTTCAATCTGACAACCCAAAAATGAAGAAAAATGATGAAAAGATCGCCGACATGCTCATTAAGCTATAAGGAGACAATTTTCGACTGTATTGCTAGGCCCATTTTAGTGTATTATTTAGTTAATCACTTATTATAATTTAGCCTGATTTAGGCCCTAACCTTGCTGGAAGAATAATGGATTTTAAAGCTATTCAAGCCCTAACGGCTGATGACATGGCAATCGTCAATGAGACCATCTTAGCTCAACTCAACTCAGATGTTGCGCTAATCAACCAACTTGGTTTTTACATTGTAAGTGGCGGTGGTAAACGTCTACGCCCTGTTCTTGCCATTTTATCTGCTAAAGCTCTTGGATACGAAGGCAAAGACCATACAATGGCAGCTGCTTTTATTGAATTTATTCATACTGCGACCCTATTGCACGATGATGTTGTTGATGAATCAGACATGCGCCGCGGTAAAGCAACGGCAAATGCCGAGTTCGGAAATGCAGCAAGTGTGCTTGTAGGTGATTTCATCTATACCCGCTCTTTCCAAATGATGACTAGCTTAGGATCCATAAAGATCCTTAGTTTAATGAGTGAAGCTGTAAATGTGATCGCCGAAGGTGAAGTCCTTCAATTAATGAACTGTAACGATCCTAATACGACTGAAGAAAGTTATATGCAAGTGATCTACTCTAAAACAGCTCGTTTATTTGAAGCTGCAACGCAGATCGGTGCGATCCTAAACGATGCCCCACAAGAAATTGAAACGGCATTACAAAATTACGGAAAGTATTTAGGTACCGCCTTCCAACTGATTGATGATGTCATGGATTACACCTCTGATGGTGAAGACATGGGTAAAAATGTAGGCGATGACCTTGCAGAAGGTAAACCAACACTGCCTCTATTACATGCCATGATGCACGGAAATAAAGAACAAAACGCAATGATCCGTGAAGCAATAGAAAATGGTAATGGTTTAGATAAACTAGAGCCAATCCTTGCTTGTATGAAAGAAGTTGGCTCTTTAGAGTACACAAAACAAAAAGCAGATGAAGAAGCTGATAAAGCGATTGCTGAATTAGCCATTCTCCCTGAATCAGATTATAAAGAAGCACTGAAAGCATTAGCGCACTTAGCCGTTAAACGTAGCAAATAATCCTCAATTTTTTCAAACATAAAAAGGGGCAGGATAGTTAAACTATCTGCCCCTTTCTCTTTCAATTAATATCTAGTATTTATTGAACAAACTCTTCGCCAATTTTGATATCGCCTCTTAGCGTATCTAGCATACTTTCTAGTGCTTCTTGTTCAAATGCACTTAGCTCACCATAAGATTGAATTTCTTCAACCCCATTTTTACCAAGTAGAATTGGTTGCGCGAAGAAACGAGCATGTTCACCGTTACCTTCTACATAAGCACATTCAACAACACCTTGCCCGCCACTTAATGCTTTTACTAGTGACAAACCAAAACGACATGCCGCTTGACCCATAGATAGTGTTGCAGAGCCGCCACCAGCTTTAGCTTCAACCACTTCTGTTCCCGCATTTTGGATACGAGGAGTCAGCGCAGCCACTTCTTCAGCAGTAAACTCAACACCTTGAACTTGAGATAATAAAGGTAGAATCGTTACACCTGAATGACCACCAATAACAGGCACACGGATCTCGCCTGGATCTTTATCTTTCAACTCAGCTACAAACGTTTCTGAACGGATCACATCCAGTGTAGTTACACCGAATAATTTATTTTTATCATACACACCAGCTTTTTTAAGTACTTCCGCAGCAATCGCTACCGTTGTATTTACTGGGTTCGTAATAATACCAATACATGCTTTTGGACAAGTTACCGCAATCTTTTCAGTTAACGATTTAACAATACCGGCATTGATATTAAAAAGATCAGAACGATCCATTCCTGGTTTACGAGCTACGCCAGCTGAAATAAGTACAACATCGGCACCTTCTAGTGCTGGAGTTGGATCCTCTCCACAATATCCTTTGATTGATACTGGTGTTGGGATGTGGCTTAGATCTGCTGCTACACCCGGAGTTACAGGGGCAATATCATACAGAGCAAGATCTGATCCTGCTGGTAAACGGTTCTTAAGAAGTAATGCTAACGCTTGTCCAATGCCGCCAGCGGCACCAATAACAGCTACTTTCATGTTCGTTCTCCTTGATATGGTAGGAATATTGTTATTATTTAAAGATTTTACTTTCAGACTGAATCTGACGTTATAGTAAGGACAATGGAAATTCAACGAAGTTTTCCTCGCTTTGCGACCTTACGCAATGACATCTGATCCGTGCTACAAATTCGTTACCAATGATACCGATTAATCACTGGTAATTATTCACAAATTTGCCATTTTGACTTGGTTATAAATAAATAATTATGCGAGAATAGTAGGAATTATTGCAAAAAGAATCAAAACAGTATGCGAAATAATGAAAAACAAGAACTATTAGTTAAAGAGTTTAAAGCCATTCTTAAAGCTGAACGATTTGGCTCCCAAGGTGAAATCGTTGACGCTCTTCGTCTATCTGGCTTTGATAATATTAACCAATCCAAAGTATCACGAATGCTAACTAAGTTTGGCGCAGTGCGTACACGCAACGCAAAAATGGAAATGGTTTACTGCCTACCTGTTGAACTTGGTGTACCTACTGTTTCAAGCTCCTTACGTGAACTTGTCATGGATATTGATTACAACAATGCATTAGTTGTTATTCATACTGGCCCTGGTGCTGCGCAACTAATTGCTCGCTTACTTGACTCTTTAGGTAAAGCGGAAGGCATCTTAGGTGTTGTCGCAGGTGACGATACTATCTTTATTACACCAACCCGTAATATTGAAGTTGCTGAACTGTTTGATTCAGTTTGTGACTTATTTGAATACTCAGTTTAATCCTCAAAATTTTAAGCACTTTATGCCCTTATAAAGTGCTTTCCCCTATTTTTGCACTTCTCATTAACCACACTAAACATGCCATAAACCGCTTAAATTAGATAAAAGCTTCAACAAATAACTCTATCAATAGTTGTTTATTTCACATTTTTGATAGAATTTATTTAACATCAATTTAAACTGCTTGTGTTAATTTGCTATCATTCGGACGCCATTTCTGTAACAGGAAATTTAAAACACTTTATGATGAAGTGAATAAATACTGTTTTTTATCTTATACTTTTCATTAGGTGGCGTGATAAGAAACAAAATAATAAAGGAAGGGAATAACATGGCATTACAAAATGTAATTAAAGCAACTGCTGTAGCTGCGGCAATGATGACTGCAGGTATGGGAACTGCGAGTGCCCAAGAATTCATAACTATTGGTACAGGCTCTGTAACAGGTGTTTACTACCCAACAGGCGGTGCAATCTGTAAATTAGTCAACAAAGATCGTAAAGAACACAATGTTCGTTGTTCTGTTGAATCAACAGGCGGCTCAATCTACAACGTAAATACGATCCGCTCAGGTGAGCTTGATTTTGGTATTGTACAGTCAGATTGGCAATACCACGGTTATAACGGTACTAGTAAATTTGAAGCTCAAGGTCCTTACAAAAAACTGCGTGCGATGTTCTCTCTTCATACAGAACCTTTTAACATCATAGCTCGTACTGACTCAGGCATTAACAATGTTGCTGATCTTGAAGGCAAGCGTGTAAACATTGGTAACCCAGGTTCTGGTGACCGTGCAACCATGGGAGTTGTTATGGATGCGATGGGTTGGACAAACGACAGCTTCAAGCTAGCTTCTGAACTTAAAGGTTCTGAACGTTCACAAGCTCTTTGTGATAATAAAATTGATGCATTCATCTATATGGTTGGTCACCCAAATGGATCAATCAAAGAAGCGACAACATCTTGTGATGCAAAACTGGTTTCAGCAACTGGACCTAAAATCGATAAGATCGTAGCGGACAATCCTTACTATGCATACAGTACTGTGCCAGCAGGTATGTACCGTGGTACTACAGGTGATGTAAATAGCTTTGGTGTAGCGGCGACAATGGTAACTACATCAGATGTTTCAGATGAAGTCGCTTACAGTGTTGCAAAAGCGGTATTTGAAAACTTTGATACGTTTAAACGTTTACACCCTGCATTTGCAACGTTGAAAAAAGAAGACATGGTTAAAGCAGGTCTTTCTATCCCACTACACCCAGGTGCAGTGAAATACTACAAAGAAGTCGGCCTACTAAAATAGAAACACTTCTTTAGGTAAAAGAGGTCATATGGCCTCTTTTATTCTTCGCTCTACTTTCTGATCTTTCTATTAAACGGACAATAATAATACCAACCGCTCAATTGGTAATAGCTATCTTATTATTCAATGTTCAAACTTCACTTTAAAAAAGTAAGCTATAACAAAAATAAATACGATGGTTATAACGATAAACGGATTTAAAGATCAGCTTTTTTGGCCTATACATTGGCTATATTCGGAAACCTAATACTTAATTGAAAGAGTATTAAATTCGACCATCACTAAGGAAAGGTACATGACGCAATCTTCATCGTCACAAGATGTGCAAGAAATGGTGGCCCAATCTGATACCGGGGCTCGTTCGCCGCAAGGATTATCTGGCCGTATTTTATGGTTTGTTCCACTATGTTGGTCTTTATTCCAGCTTTGGTATGCCTCCCCTTTACCGTTCATTTTTGATTTCGGCATACTTAATGATACAGAAGCGCGATCTATACACTTAGCTTTTGCTATTTTTTTAGCATTCACCGCTTACCCTGCACTCAAAAACTCACCAAGAGACCGTATTCCTACGATTGATTGGGTTCTGGCTTTATTAGGCAGCTTCGCTGCTGCTTATATCTATATTTTTTATACCGAACTTGCAGGTCGCTCTGGTGCGCCAACCACATTTGATATTGTGGCTGCTGTTACCGGTATGATTTTACTACTTGAAGCAACTCGACGAGCATTAGGTCCACCACTCATGGTTGTGGCAGCAGTGTTTCTTCTATACACCTTTGCTGGTCCACATATGCCAGATGTTATTGCTCATAAAGGTGCAAGCTTAAATAAAGCGATGTCTCACTTATGGCTAACAACTGAAGGGGTATTTGGTGTTGCTTTAGGCGTATCAACCTCATTTGTTTTCTTATTTGTACTTTTTGGCGCCATGTTAGAAAAAGCAGGTGCTGGTGCTTACTTTATTAAAGTGGCTTTCTCTCTACTCGGTCATATGAAAGGTGGCCCAGCAAAAGCAGCGGTTGTTGCTTCAGGTTTATCAGGTTTAGTTTCAGGGTCTTCTATTGCCAATGTTGTAACAACAGGCACATTCACCATTCCACTAATGAAACGTGTTGGTTTCCCAGGAACAAAAGCGGGTGCCGTTGAAGTTGCAGCATCAACGAATGGTCAATTAACACCACCTATTATGGGGGCTGCGGCATTCTTAATGGTGGAGTACGTGGGTATTTCATATGTTGAAGTAATTAAAGCGGCCTTATTACCAGCGCTTATTTCTTACATCGCATTACTTTATATTGTCCACCTTGAAGCCTGTAAAGCAGGTATGAAAGGTTTACCACGTCGTCATAACCCAACACTCGTTCAAAGTTTGCTCTCTTTTACAGGAACCATTCTTGGTTTGTGTATTATTAGTGCTGCTGTTTATTATGGTATCGGTTGGACAAAAGGTGTCTTTGGAGATGCAGCAACCCCAATTGTTACTATTGCATTGCTGCTGTCTTATGTTGGCTTAATTCGTATTTCAGCTAAATATCAAGAACATGCCATGATGGCAATTGATGAAGAGTTAACTGAAGTGCCAGATCCTGGTCCAACAATCAAATCAGGTTTGCATTTCTTATTACCTATCGTGGTATTAGTGTGGTGTTTGACTGTTGAGCGATTTTCTCCTGGTCTATCTGCATTCTGGGCATCAGTATTTATGATCTTTATCTTGTTAACTCAACGACCATTAATCAGCTTTTTTACTAAAGATGACGATATGTTCGAAAGTGTAAAACAAGGATTTGATGATTTACTAGAAAGTCTAGTATCAGGTGCTAGAAACATGATTGGTATCGGTGTTGCAACGGCAGCAGCTGGTACGGTTGTTGGTGTAGTAACACTTACGGGAATCGGCCTTGTTATGACTGATTTCGTAGAATTTATTTCTGGCGGTAGCATCATATTAATGCTGTTATTTACTGCGGTGATCAGTTTAATTCTTGGTATGGGATTACCAACAACAGCAAATTACATTGTTGTATCAACCCTTATGGCTCCAGTTATTGTGACACTAGGTGCTGCTCATGGATTAATCATTCCATTAATTGCTGTTCATTTATTTGTCTTTTATTTTGGTATTTTAGCGGATGATACACCGCCAGTAGGTCTTGCTGCATTTGCAGCAGCAGCGATTGCGAAATCCGATCCAATACGAACAGGTATCCAAGGTTTTACCTATGATATCCGTACTGCAATACTGCCATTTATGTTTATTTTCAATACTCAACTATTGTTAATGGGGATTGATTCATGGTGGCACCTAGCATTAACGGTTATTTCATCGATCATTGCTATGCTTACTTTTTCTGCAGCAACACAAGGTTGGTGGTTTACTAAAACAAAATGGTGGGAAACCGCTCTTTTATTGTTAATTACTTTCTCTTTATTCCGTCCGGGGTACTGGTGGGATCAATTGTATCCAGCAAAAGATTATCACCAAGGAATTGAGATTGCTCAAATCGCAGAAGGGCTAAATATAGGACAATCACTGGAATTACAAGTGAGTGGTGAAAACCTAGAAGGTGACATCATAAACAAAACTGTTCGTTTACCTTTTGATGAGAGAGCTATTACAGGTGAAGAACGAGTCAGTTCAATGGGGCTAATGCTATCTGAAGTCGACAACAAAATGATTGTCGATATGGTTGAGTTTGGAAGTCCTGCTGAAGCATCTGGTATTGATTTTGATTGGGAAATCAAACAAGTTGTCCTTGATGCAGATCGTCCATTAAAAGAGTGGGTATTTGTTCCAACTCTACTACTACTTTTGGCATTAGGCTTAAATCAACGTCGCCGAGCAAAAAAGGATAACTTAGCGGCATAATTGAATGGAATCTATGGGGAGTATCATCTCCCCAAATTAGGTAATAAAAATATGTATAAACAGATCTTGGTTCCAGTAGATTTAAACGAAAAAGGGTTTGCAGATAAAGCCGTTGAATTAGCGGTTTGGCATGCAAAACAATCAAATGCAGAGCTGCATCTTTTAAATGTATTGCCGGGGATTCATATGTCTATGGTCTCTACATACTTTCCGAAAGATGCGGCAAAGCAAATGAAAGCTGATGTATCCGAACAATTAAACAAGTTTGCTGCGAAGTTTGTTGATGAGGAAGTCGTATATAGAGTTCATGTGTCAGAAGGAAAACCTTATGTCACAATTCTTGATTACGCAGAACGCTTAGGTGCTGATCTTATTGTTATGCCAAGTCACAAACGCTCAAAAATTGATAAGGTGATGCTTGGTTCGGTGGCAAGTAAAGTTGTTGAAAACTCACCAATCAATGTCATGGTTGTAAAGCCACAAGGCTAACCATAATGAAAAGATTCAGTTCGAGACATTCATCTCGAACTGATTTTTTATTAAGATGATTTCAATGTTTTATAATCTGGTAGCTTTCTTATTGGATCATAAATAGAGAACATCATCTCTTGTGCTTCAGGGTAAAAATCACAAGGGACAAAAATAGAGCGAACCCAATCCGATTTTGGATGGTAAAAGCTCAATTCAGCCGCATGCAGCTCCAAACGAGAAGAGAAATTTTTCGCTTCCTCATTCGCATAAAACTCATCCCCAACAATCGGATGCCCAATCGATAGCATATGTACACGTAATTGATGAGAGCGCCCAGTGATCGGTAACAACCGAACAATCGTCGTTTTCTCTTCACGTCTTACAACTTGATAGCGAGTTTGAGAAGGTTTGCCATGCTCAAAACACACTTTCTGTTTTGGTCTATTCTCCCAATCACAAATTAAAGGTAAATCAATTTCACCTTCATCTTGCTCAATGTTTCCCCATACTCGCGCATAATAAATTTTATGCGTTAGACGGTACTGAAACTGTTTCTTTAAATGACGTTCGCTGTATTTATTCATCGCAAACAACATTAACCCTGACGTAGACATATCTAAACGATGTACAACTTGAATATCAGGGAATTCAACCTTTAAACGGCTCCACATACTGTCGTAATGCTCAGGAGCTCGGCCAGGTACAGATAATAAACCAGATGGCTTGTTTACCACTAAAATAAATTCGTCTTGATAAACAATGTCTATCCACGGATCTTGGGGTGGTAAATATTCCAGCATTGCCATGCTTATACTCACTATAGGCATGCTCTCTGAAACATACCATTATTCAGAGAGCATGATGTTACTTAATTATGGCTCACTACAATTAGACGTAATGAATCTAACTGAACTTGTGCTTTACCAATATAACCAGATAGTTCGCTCATTTGAGTTTCAATTTGAGTTAACTCTTCATCACGAATATTTGGGTTGACTGCTTTCAAAGCTTGTAAACGTTCAAGCTCTGAATTAAGTGCTGCTTTCATCTCTTTTTCAGCATCAGTGCGAACGCTTTCTAAGCGCTCTTCCATGCTAATTTCCGCTTTATCGATTAATCCATGGATCTCTTTTTGAACCGAATTAACCAACTTGCTCGCCATATGACGATTAACTGGACTTAGCTGACGGTTAAAGCTTTCAAATTCAACCTGAGCAGAAAGATCATTACCTTTACCATCCATCATGATACGAATAGGCGTTTTAGGTAAGAAGCGAGCAATACCACTCTGTTTAGGAGCTTGCGCATCTACTACATAAACCAGTTCTAATAATAAAGTGCCTGCTGGTAATGCTTTATTCTTCAATAAAGAAACCGCTGTTGCCCCTACCCCTTCGGTTAAAACAAGATCAATACCACCTTGAATCATTGGGTGCTCCCAACTGATCAAGTTCATGTCTTCACGAGAAAGCGCTGTTTCACGGTCAAACGTAATAGTACAACCTTCATAAGGTAAACCTGGGTAGCTTGATACCAACATGTTTTCCGCTGGAGTGACAACAATGGCATTTTCACCTTTATCATCTTGGTTTAAACCAATGGTATCAAATAGGTTTAATGCAAAATTAACAAGATTTGTATCGCCGTCGGTTGCCGCAATTTGCTCTGCAATTTCTTTCGCTTTATCGCCACCATTAGAATGAACTTCTAATAAACGGTCACGGCCTTGCTCTAATTGTGCTTTTAGCGCTTTATTTAATGCAGCCGACTCTTCAATTAATGACTCTAAGCCATCAGATTTACCTGTTGCTAAGATAGCAATAATTGCATCAGCAAATTTGTCATAAACAGCACGACCTGTTGGACAAGTTTCGCCAAAGGCATTCAAACCTTCATCAAACCAACGAGCAAGCAATTCTTGAGATGTACCTTGTAGGTAAGGAACATGAATTTCAATATCGCGTTTTTGACCAATACGATCCAAACGACCAATACGTTGCTCAAGTAAGTCAGGGTTAAACGGTAAATCAAACATAACAAGCTGATTAGCAAACTGGAAGTTACGACCTTCAGAACCAATCTCAGAACAAATCAATACCTGTGCACCGCCTTCTTCTTGTGCGAAGTAAGCTGCCGCTTTATCACGTTCAATAATTGACATACCTTCATGGAAAACCGTACCACGAATACCTTCACGCTCACGTAATGCTTGCTCAAGTTGTAATGCCGTTGAAGCTCGAGATGCAATAATAAGCACCTTCTCATTACGGTTTTCTTTCAGTAGCTCAAGCAACCAGTTAACACGCGGGTCAAACTGCCACCACGTCGCACTATCACCTTCAAACTCTTGGAAGATCTCTTCTGGATAAAGCATCTTCATTGCACGAGCTTCATCCGTCATGCGTCCACCCATCATGGTTGCAACACGCATAGACGTAGCATACTGAGATGGTAAAGGCATTGGCATTAAATTAAGGTTACGCTGTGGGAAACCTTTAATAGCTGCACGAGTATTACGGAATAACACACGACCCGTACCATGACGGTCCATTAAGTTATCCACTAATTCTTGGCGAGCTTGAGCTTGTTCATCTTCAGCTGCTGATGATTCAATAATTCTAAATAGCGGCTCTACATCTTGCTCAGAAAGCAATTCAGTAATACGGTTTTTCGCATCATTTGATAGTTTTTCACCGCTCATTAATGCCGTTACTGCATCAGCTACAGGTTGATATTGACGTTCTTCTTCTACGAATGCGTCATAATCATAAAAACGATCAGGATCTAATAGACGTAAACGAGCAAAGTGACTCTCATGGCCTAATTGCTCAGGTGTCGCTGTTAGCAGTAATACCCCTGGCGTTTCTTCTGCAATCGCTTCGATAACTTGATATTCACGACTAGGCTTCGTTTGATTCCATTCTAAGTGATGTGCTTCATCAACAACCAGTAGATCCCAATCAGCTTCTACTACTTGCTCAAAGCGACGTTTACTCTTACGAATAAAGTCCAAAGAACATAAAACAAACTGTGCGGTATCAAATGGATTTTCAGAATCTGCATAAGCTTCAACACAACGCTCTTCATCAAAGATAGAAAAATGAAGGTTAAAACGACGCATCATTTCAACTAACCATTGATGTTGCAGTGTTTCAGGTACAACAATCAATACGCGCTCAGCACGACCAGAAAGCACCTGTTGGTGAATGATCATACCCGCTTCAATGGTTTTACCTAAGCCCACTTCATCGGCTAATAAAACACGTGGAGCATAACGACGGCCCACTTCATGAGCAATGAATAATTGGTGAGGGATCAATCCTGCACGCATGCCACATAAACCGCGCATCGGGCTTTTGTGTTGTTCATATTGGTTTTGAAGTGCACGGAAACGCAAAGCAAATCGATCCATACGATCAATTTGACCTGCAAATAATTTATCTTGAGGTTTATTAAAACGGATTTGATGACTCAATAACGTCTCACGAAGTATCACATTGGCTTCGTCAGTATCAACTCGAGTACCGATATAAGTTAATAAACCACCTTCTTCAATAACGTCTTCAACATCAAGTGACCAGCCCTCATGGCTTTCAATGGTATCTCCCTTATTGAACATCACTCGGGTAACGGGAGCATCGTGTTTTGCGTATAAACGGTTTTCTTCTGATGCAGCAAAAAGTAATGATACGGTTCTGTCATCAACAGCCACTACCGTACCTAAACCTAAATCACTTTCTGTATCACTGATCCAACGTTGTCCCAAAGCAAATGACATAGTGGTAACGCACCTCAAAATTAATTTGTTTTATAAGATATGGAATGAGAATTTTTTCGAAAGCCAAGAATAGACAACCCGCAAAGGTTAAGGCTCAAAAGGGCGCTAATGTTACTGTATGAGAGCACTCAGGTCACGCCAATTTACTATAAAAATGAGTGTAGTCGATTATACGCATTTTTATAAACAAAGTTTACTTTACCGCTTGTAAATATTGCGTTAATTCTGGTGGATTTTCTTGAGTAAGCAAACCAGAAATACGTCCGTGACTCAGCACTTTTTGTTGGCAAATAAAAGCATAATGAGAAGCAAGGGCTTTTGCATCTTGTAAACTGTGCGTCACCATTAAAACGGTTAATTTTTCACTCTTTATCAACGCCTGAATTAACACAATCATTTCTTCCCTTAAGATAGGGTCAAGCGCTGAAAATGGCTCATCCAATAATAAGACAGGTTTTTGCTGAACTAAACATCGGGCTAAGGCTACACGTTGCTTTTGTCCTCCAGATAACTGCTCAGGCAAACGTTGCAGCAAATCATCAACCCCAACTTGGCGAGCCGCATCATAATTCGTTTTTTTATCTTTCTCATTTAAACGTAAATTAGGCTTAATACCCAAGCCAATATTCTCAGCAACAGATAAATGAGCAAAAAGGTTATGCTCTTGAAATAACATAGATAAAGGACGTTGATGAGGAGCAAGTGAAAGCTGTGATTCGTTATTTATTGTAATATCACCACTTTCAGGTTCAATAAAACCTGCCAATAAGCTCAATAAGGTACTTTTACCAGCTCCACTAGGACCTAAAATAGCAACAACGCTTCCCTGCTCTACATTCAAATCGAACTCAAACAAATCAGTATAATATCGATATTTCACATCAGAAAAACGCAGCATTACTGTTTCCTTTTCTTTGATAAAAATAGCCATTCAACAACAACAAACACACCCACACTCAATAATAAAAGGCTCAATGAAATAACGGCTGCCGCTTCCATCTGATAACTGCCAAGCAATTGAAATAAATAGAGTGGTAGCGTTCTAAAATCTTGGCTACCAAACAAGGCAATCGCACTTAAATCACCAACAGACATAATAAAAGCAATAGAAAAAGCATGAGCAAAAGGTTTTCTTAATGCTTTCCATTCAATCACTCTAAACCGTGACAATCCGTACAATCCCAAACTTGCACACAGTAAATGATACTGCTGTGCAATATGCAACAAAGGTTGAGCTAATGTTTTTATTACGTAAGGTAATGCCATTAATGCATTGACTAAGATGACAATCCAAATAGCGATACTAAAGACATCGGTTATGTTTCTTAATAATAAAAAAAGCCCCGTACTGATCACCAACCCTGGCGTGACTAAAATCATCACACCAATCAGATCTAACTTATCTGCTAATAATCTTTTTTGTTTTAAACGTAAAGACCGAGTTGTATGTAAAAGCAGAACACCAAGAAGTAATGCAATCACAGCGGCACCAAAGGCCACAATTAAAGAGTTGATTAATGCAGACCAAAACTCCGATGATGTGATGACAACAAATAATTGTGAATTAAGCCCACTAAGGACAACCATAAATAAGGGCGGTAACATAAAAATCCCTAAAACCGTTATCCACGCCCAGTCCCACCACCTTGCTCTATTGGTATCTTGATATAAAACCACCTGTGATAACGATGCTGAATCAACAGAAACTGATTTTGAGAACCGTTGAATACACAATGATAATAATCCACATAATAACATTTGCCATAAAGCCAAAATGGCACCTGATTGCAAATCAAAATCAAACTTAATTGCTTGGTATATTGCTAACTCTATTGTTGTGGACTTAGGGCCACCACCTAGCGCCATTACGGTAGCAAAACTCGTAAAGCAAAGCATAAAGACCAACCCAGCAACATGTGGCAATTGCTGTTTTATTCTTGGCCATGCAACAAGACGATACTTACTCCACCCCATTAATCCAAGGTGTGCAGATAACTGATGTTGTTCAATGGAAATAGAATCTAATGATTGCAGTAAGAGCCGAGTTGCAAAAGGGAAATTAAAAAAAACATGAGCCAATAAAATACCATTTAGGCCATAAATCGAAAATGGCAAAGAAGATCCAAACCAAGCAAAAGCATCAGCAATTAATCCACTATTTCCATAAATAGCCAATAAACCAAAAACACCAACAAGCACAGGTAACACTAATGTGGTTGCACAGAGCTTTAGCAGTAACCCTCGACCTATAAATTGACGGCGAGATAAAGCATAGGCTGTTGGTATAGCTAAACCAACGCTGATTATTGTTGATAAAAATGCTTGATATAAACTAAATTGAGTGATGTAGCGGTAATATGGATCAGACCAAATAATACGTAAGTCTAAACTCGGTGATTCAATTAAAAGTGCACTAATTGCACCACCAACAAAGCAGAGAATAGTTGCCGCAACGATATAACCGATGAAAGGCGTAGAATTAAAGAGAGTTCGAGATTTCATGAAATAAGATAAAGGAGCACTATTGGCTCCTTATTACACCAATTAAAAAGTTAATGCATGTTGCCATTCACGAATCCAAGATTTTCGCTTTTGTGCGATATCTTCAGAGCTGAATGATAATGCTTTATTAGGAACCGTCAGTGTTTCAAATCCCTTTGGTAACTCAATTTGAGTGACTGGATACATCCAATTCCCTGTTGGCATCGCAGATTGAAACTCATCACTTAATATGAATGCTAAAAACTCATCGGCAAGTTTATTGTGCTTTGTTGATTTCACTTTTGCAGCCACCTCAACTTGAGTGTAATGGCCTTCTGAAAAATTAGCTGCTACAAATCGTTGATCATTCTCAGCAATAATATGATAAGCAGGAGATGTTGTATAAGATAAAACGAGATCCGACTCCCCCTCTAAAAACATACTATAAGCTTCTGACCAACCTTTTGTGACTGTCACTGTTTTTTTAGATAGTTGCTTCCATGCTTGAGCGGCATCGTCACCATATACGGACTTCATCCAAAGCAATAAACCTTGTCCCGGTGTTGAAGTTCGAGGATCTTGATAAATCACTTTTAAATCGTCGCGCTGTTCAACCAACTCTTTTAGACTCTTTGGAGGATTAGTTACTTTCTCTTTGTTGTAAACAAAAGCAAAATAACCAAAGTCATAAGGAATAAACGTTGTATCACTCCACCCATTAGGTAAATGTACCGAACTTGTATCTATTTGATGTTGAGCGAGTAACCCCGTTTTTTTCGCTTCCGCCATTAAGTTATTATCTAAACCCAATACAATATCAGCTTTAGCATTCTTTCCCTCAAGACGTAGACGATTCAAAATTGATACGCCATCATCTAATGCAACCAACTCTAAATTACAGCCACATTTAGCTTCAAATGCCGCTTCAACTTTAGGTCCTGGGCCCCAATCCGCTGCAAATGAATCATAAGTGTATACCGTTAGTGTTTCTGATGCGGATACAGAAAAAGAAGATATGCTTGCTAATGCAATAGCGAGAGATAGCTTTTTAACTGGAAATGAAGTTACTGTTGTTTTCATTATGCGCTCTTTCGTCCTTTTGAGCGGCACAGGCTAGAGTTGAAATACTCATAGGAGAATGTCATCTCAATTCCTACGCCAGCATTATCTGGTTCAGGTGATACGGGTTTAAATGAACATTATCCAATCTTCATTAATCTCAGCCAAAGCTCCCCGATGAGAAGTCGTATTGTAAGTGTGAATAGCTTAATGAGCCAGAGCTTTTATTGTGCAGCTATCGATGGTCATAACCCCAGCGAGGTACAAGCCCTTGCTCTACACCTAAATGATCCAAAATTCTTGCTACCATAAAATCAATTAAATCTTCAATGGATTTAGGTTGATGATAAAAACCTGGGGCCGCAGGCATAATTGTCGCCCCTATTTGCGATAACTTAAGCATATTCTCTAAATGTAATGTTGAGAATGGCGCCTCTCGAACCACAAGAATCAGCTGACCTCGTTCTTTTAAAACCACATCAGCCGCTCTTTCGATTAAATTATCAGAAATACCATGAGCAATTGAAGCAACACTACCAGCTGAACATGGGCAGACAATCATTTGTTTAGGTGCAGCAGAACCAGAAGCTACTGGAGAAAACCAGTCTTCTTTACCACAAACAGTTAGCTTATCTGCATTACAACCTAAGTGTTCAACTAATGCCGCTTTCATAGCATCAGGTCCACTTGGTAATTTCAAATCATGTTCTGTCGCCATTACAACTCTAGCAGCAGAAGAGATAAGAAAATACACGTGATAATCAGCAGCAAGTAAACACTCGAGCAAACGCAATCCATAAGGCGCTCCTGAAGCCCCTGTCATAGCTAACGTAATTGCTTTTTGCTTACTCATGTTAATCCACCATTTCTATATGTTTTACGGCATCACCTAAGCGTGAAAGCAATTTACCGTGAATACCTTCAAAGCCACCATTGCTCATTACCAAAATTTGATCGCCTGGCTGTGCTTCGTTCACTATCATATCAACGAACGCATCAATGTTATTATGCGTGTGAGCAGGTTGAGTACATTGTTGTGCAACGTCATCAACTGACCATGCGATATTATCTGGTTGATAAAGATAAACTGAATCTGCGGCATGCAATGAAGCCGCTAATGTATCTTTATGAACGCCAAGCTTCATTGTACTTGAGCGAGGTTCTAATACGGCAATAATCTTTTTATCACCGACTTTATTACGTAGACCATTTAATGTTAGATCAATAGCTGTTGGGTGATGAGCAAAGTCATCATAAACCGTCACACCATTTACTTCGCCTTTCAACTCAAGACGACGCTTAGTATTGATAAATTTACCCAAAGCTTCACAAGCTAAATCAGGGGTAACACCCACGTGGCGAGCAGAAGCAACGACCATAAGCGCGTTACTTACGTTGTGATCGCCAACTAAGTCCCAATTAACTTGCCCAACGTTTTCACCCTCAAAATATACATCAAACTGACTACCATCTTTTTGAAGTTTGATGGCTTTCCATTGACCATCTTCACCAGTGAACTCTAATTCACTCCAGCAGCCTTGTTCTAATACTTGCTCTAAAGGTTTATCTTGCTTAGGTGCAAAAATGCGACCAGTACTTGGCACCGTTCTGATTAAGTGATGGAATTGACGCTGAATCGCAGCCAAATCATCAAAAATATCGGCATGGTCAAACTCAAGGTTGTTTAATACAAGCGTACGAGGACGGTAATGAACAAACTTTGAACGCTTATCAAAAAAAGCACAGTCATATTCATCTGCTTCAACAACAAAGAACATGCTTTCACCTAAGCGAGCTGACTCACCAAAATTGCCTAATACACCGCCAACTAAGAAGCCTGGCTTATAACCACACTCTTCTAGTACCCAAGCTAACATACTTGATGTTGTTGTTTTACCGTGTGTACCAGCAACCGCCATCACCCAACGATCTTGCAGTAAAAACTCTTGTAACCACTGAGGACCAGATGTGTATTTAAGATTTTTATCTAATACATATTCAACACATGGATTTCCACGACTCATGGCATTACCAATGACGACTAAATCAGGTGCAGGGTCTAATTGGCTTGGATCAAAGCCTTCAATAATCTCAATGCCTTGAGACTCTAATAATGTGCTCATTGGTGGATAAACGTTAGCATCACAACCAGTTACTTTATGTCCGAGTTGACGTGCTAGTGTTGCAGCGCCACCCATGAATGTTCCACAAATTCCAAGGATATGAATATGCATAATAAAAACCGTCTTATATTAAATTAAGTGAGCAACTTTTATACAAAGTTACTTCAATACTCTTAAAAAGTTCTATGCTATAGAATGAATTACAGCAAACAGTAACACAACTATTATAAAAATAAATCAGTACCTGACCCGACTTCGCGTTGATATCTAATAACAGAGAATTAAAGGAATAACTATGTCTGAAATAAGAACTTTAGGTGAGTTCATTGTTGCGAAACAACATGACTTCCCTCATGCCAGTGGAGAACTCTCTTCATTAATCGGTTCCATAAAATTAGCCGCCAAAATTGTAAACCGTGAAATTAATAAAGCAGGTTTAGTTGATATCACTGGTGCCTCTGGTGAAGAGAATATTCAAGGTGAACAACAACAAAAATTAGATGTTTACGCCAACGATAAGTTTAAAGCAGCACTTGAAGCTCGTGACCAAGTGTGTGGCGTTGCTAGTGAAGAAGAAGATGAAGCGGTTGCTTTCAATAAAGAGCTCAACCAAAATGCAAAATACGTTGTGTTGATGGATCCATTGGATGGGTCTTCAAACATTGATGTGAATGTTTCTGTTGGTACTATCTTTTCTATTTACCGCCGAATTTCACCAATAGGAACACCCGCCACTGAAGAAGACTTCCTACAACCGGGACACAAACAAGTCGCTGCTGGTTACATTATTTATGGCTCATCAACCATGCTTGTTTATACAACAGGAAATGGTGTTCATGGTTTTACTTACGACCCTTCACTTGGAGTTTTCTGCTTATCCCACGAAAATATGCAAGTCCCAAAAGATGGCAACATCTATTCAATAAATGAAGGTAACTACATTCGCTTTCCTGAAGGCATTAAGCAATACCTTAAATTTTGCCAAGAAAGTAAACCTGAAGATAATCGTCCCTATACCTCTCGATATATCGGTTCTTTAGTTGCAGATTTCCATAGAAACCTTTTAAAAGGTGGTATTTATCTATACCCAAGCACTCAAGCCTACCCCAATGGAAAATTAAGATTACTTTATGAATGCAATCCTATGGCAATGTTAATTGAGGAAGCGGGTGGTAAAGCGACAGATGGTGAACAGCGTATCTTAGATATAAAACCAAGTGAACTGCATCAACGGGTGCCTTTCTTTGTTGGTTCAACAAATATGGTCGATAAGGTTCATGCGTTTTTAGATGAATGGCGAGACTAATTAATAAATTAAAACAGTAATCTATAATGTACAGATACAAAAAAACCGAGTCCTAAGACTCGGTTTTTTCTTAAAGCTTATTCTGATTACTCAGCGTCTGCTTCTACTTCTGGGCGATCTACAAGCTCAATGTATGCCATTGGAGCTTTGTCACCTGCACGGAAACCGCACTTCAGAATACGAGTGTAACCACCAGCACGTTGTGCAAAGCGTGGACCTAACTCGGTGAATAGTTTTGCTACAACTTCGTTATCACGAGTGCGAGCAAATGCTAGACGACGGTTAGCAACACTGTCAGTCTTAGCTAATGTAATCAAAGGCTCAACTACGCGACGTAGCTCTTTTGCTTTTGGCAAAGTCGTCTTGATAATTTCGTGACGAACTAATGAGCTAGCCATGTTGCTAAACATCGCTTTGCGATGGCTGCTGTTGCGGTTGAGTTGACGACCACTCTTACGATGGCGCATGACCTAATCCTTCTAACTAGATAATTAGTGAACTGATTAATCTTCAGCGATAGACGCTGGTGGCCAGTTCTCTAGGCGCATACCTAAAGAAAGTCCACGTGAAGCTAGAACATCTTTAATTTCAGTTAAAGATTTCTTACCAAGGTTTGGAGTCTTAAGTAACTCAACCTCAGTGCGCTGCACCAGATCACCAATGTAGTGAATCGCTTCTGCTTTCAAACAGTTAGCAGAGCGAACCGTTAGTTCAAGATCGTCTACAGGACGCAGTAGGATCGGATCGAACTCTGGCTTCTCTTCTTTCTCTTCAGGAACACGTACATCACGAAGATCTACGAATGCATCCAGTTGTTCAGCTAAAATTGTAGCTGCACGACGGATAGCTTCCTCAGGATCAAGCGTACCATTTGTTTCCATATCGATAACAAGTTTGTCTAAGTCAGTACGTTGCTCAACACGTGCCGCTTCAACCGCGTAAGAAATTTTATCTACTGGGCTGTAAGTTGCATCGACAAGCAGACGACCAATTGGACGCTCATCTTCTTCAGTATGGATACGAGCTGTTGATGGTACGTAGCCGCGACCACGCTCTACCTTGATTCTCATGCTGATTTCAGCATTGTCATCAGTCAAGTGGCAGATTACGTGCTCTGGGTTCGCAATCTCAACATCACCATCATGGGTGATGTCACCTGCAACAACAGGGCCTGCACCAGACTTGTTAAGAGTAATGATAACTTCATCTTTACCCTCAACCTTAACGGCTAGGCCTTTAAGGTTCAGAAGGATTTCAAGGATATCTTCCTGAACACCTTCTTTGGTGCTGTACTCGTGTAATACGCCTTCGATTTCCACTTCAGTTACGGCACAACCCGGCATTGAAGATAGTAAAATACGACGTAGAGCGTTACCTAGAGTGTGGCCGAAACCACGCTCTAACGGCTCAAGAGTTACTTTTGCATGAGTCGTGCTGACTTGTTCAATGTCAACAAGACGTGGCTTTAGAAATTCTGTTACAGAACCCTGCATTGTGTCCTCTCTTTATTTAAGCCTTACTTAGAGTAAAGCTCGACGATCAAGTGTTCGTTGATGTCGGCAGACAAATCAGAACGTTCTGGAAGACGCTTAAACGTACCTTCCATTTTGCCAGCATCTACTTCAATCCAAGTTGGTTTTTCGCGTTGTTCAGCAACTTCTAGAGCAGCTTTAATACGTGATTGCTGTTTAGCTTTTTCACGGATTGAAACAACGTCGTTAGCCGCAACTTTGAAAGAAGGAACGTTAACAACTTTACCATTAACTAGGATAGACTTATGGCTAACTAGTTGACGAGATTCAGCACGAGTTGCGCCAAAGCCCATACGGTAAACTACGTTATCTAGACGACCTTCAAGAAGCTGAAGCAGGTTTTCACCTGTGTTGCCTTTAAGGCGAGCAGCATCTTTATAGTAGTTACGGAATTGTTTTTCTAGAACGCCGTACATACGACGAACTTTTTGCTTCTCACGAAGCTGAACGCCATATTCAGATAGACGACCGCGACGAGCGCCGTGTACACCTGGAGCGTTATCAATTTTACACTTGGTATCGATCGCACGTACACCAGATTTAAGGAATAAATCTGTGCCTTCGCGACGGCTAAGCTTCAGCTTAGGACCCAAATATCTTGCCATGTTCTTTCTCCAATATTCCTAGAAACGAAACTTAAACGCGACGTTTCTTAGGTGGACGACAACCGTTATGAGGGATCGGAGTAGCATCAACGATGTTTGTGATGCGGTATCCAGCAGCGTTTAATGCACGGATAGTTGACTCACGACCAGGACCAGGGCCCTTAACCATAACTTCTAGGTTCTTAACGCCATATTCTTTGGCCATTTCACCACAACGCTCAGCAGCAACTTGTGCAGCAAACGGAGTAGATTTACGAGAACCACGGAAACCAGAACCACCTGCAGTAGCCCAAGCTAGTGCGTTACCTTGACGGTCAGTAATGGTTACGATTGTGTTGTTGAAAGAAGCATGGATGTGCGCTACGCCATCCGCTACTTGCTTGCGAACGCGCTTACGAGCGCGAGTAGGTTGTTTTGCCATTGTACTCTCTACCTTATCCGATTATTTTTTGATCGGCTTGCGCGGACCTTTACGGGTACGTGCGTTGGTTTTAGTACGCTGTCCACGTAACGGTAGACTGCGACGGTGACGAAGACCACGATAACAACCAAGGTCCATAAGACGCTTAATGTTCATCGATACTTCACGACGTAGGTCGCCTTCTACAGTGTATTTGGCAACACCATCACGCAGAATATCAATCTGCTCATCATTCAGTTCACTGATCTTAACATCTTCAGCAATACCCACTTCAGCTAGGATAGCTTGAGAGCGAGTTTTACCGATGCCGTAGATCGCTGTTAAAGCGATTACAGCGTGTTTATGATCAGGAATGTTAATGCCTGCTATACGGGCCACTATTCACTCCTAGTACTTTTTCTTAAGAAGAGCCGCAACAAAGCCCGTTGAGGATACGTTGCGACTATAACTACTTCTTTTGCACACAAAAGGTAGGCCGAGAATAATACTCGGCCTAACTTAATATATCAAGTAAAAATTTCTGCTAATTAACCTTGGCGTTGCTTATGCTTTGGTTCAACGCAAATTACACGCACAACACCGTTGCGCTTAATAACTTTACAGTTGCGGCAGATTTTTTTAACGGAAGCACGAACTTTCATTGCTAAACTCCGTAAAATTGGAATCTGAAATTAACGGCCGTAGCCTTTCAGATTAGCCTTCTTCAACACGGACTCATACTGTTGAGACATCAGATGAGTCTGAACCTGTGCCATAAAGTCCATGATAACAACAACTACGATTAGTAGGGAAGTACCGCCAAAATAGAAGCGTACGTTCCAAGCGATCATCATAAACTCGGGAATCAGACAGATAAAGGTAATGTACATCGCACCAACTAAGGTTAGACGTGTCATAACTTTATCAATATATTTCGTAGTCTGTTCACCTGGGCGGATTCCGGGTACGAATGCACCAGACTTCTTCAAGTTATCAGCTGTTTCACGCGGGTTAAACACCAACGCAGTATAGAAGAAACAGAAGAAGATAATTGCTGCTGCATAAAGCATTACGTATAACGGTTGACCTGGACTTAATGCCATTGAAACATCAGTTAACCAACCGAATGTTCCTTCACCGTTACCACCAAACCACTGAGCCAATGTCCCAGGGAATAGTATAATACTTGATGCAAAAATTGCAGGAATCACACCAGCCATATTAATTTTAAGTGGCAAGTGAGTACTTTGAGCTGCAAATACCTTACGGCCTTGCTGACGTTTCGCATAGTTAACGACGATACGACGTTGACCACGCTCCATGAACACTACAAAGTAGATAACTGCAAATGAGATCACTGCAATTAGTAATAGAAGAAGCACGTGCAGTTCACCTTGACGCGCCTGCTGGATCGTTTCACCGATAGCTGGTGGTAAACCTGCAACGATACCTGTGAAAATAATCAAAGATATACCGTTACCGATGCCACGCTCAGTAATTTGTTCACCTAACCACATTAAGAACATGGTACCAGTTACTAAACTTACTGTAGCTGTCAGATAGAACATCATGTCAGGGTTAGCAACTAACCCTGGAATCATGCTTGGTAGACCGGTTGCAATACCAATTGCTTGGAATGTAGCCAGCACCAAAGTGCCATAACGTGTGTACTGATTAATCTTACGACGACCAGACTCACCTTCTTTTTTCAATTCAGCTAGAGGTGGATGAACAACTGTTAACAGTTGAACAACGATAGATGCCGAAATATACGGCATAATACCTAGAGCTAGAATTGAGGCACGCGACAGTGCACCACCAGAGAACATGTTAAACAGTTCAATGATGGTACCCTGCTGCTGTTCGAAAAGATCAGCAAGGACAGCAGCGTCAATCCCAGGAATTGGCACAAATGAGCCTGCTCGGAACACTAAAAGCGCACCTATAACAAATAACAGACGCGATTTCAGTTCAGCTAGGCCGCTCTGAGCACTATTTACTTCTTTTCCTGGTTTCTTTGCCATTGTACCTCATCCTTCGAGGATTATTCCTCGATCTTACCGCCTGCAGCTTCGATCGCAGCTTTAGCGCCTTTCGTTACGCGTAGACCTTTAACAGTTACAGCAGTAGCGATTTCACCAGAAAGTACAACTTTCGCGAACTCAATGTTCTTAGTGATTACGTTAGCAGCTTTAAGGCTGTTTAGATCGATTACGTTACCTTCAACTTTAGCAAGTTCGCTTAGACGAACTTCTGCAGTTACTAGGCTCTTACGTGAAGTAAAGCCAAATTTAGGTAGACGTTGTTTTAGAGGCATTTGACCGCCTTCAAAACCAGCGCGAACTTTACCGCCAGAACGTGATTTTTGGCCTTTGTGACCACGGCCACCAGTTTTACCTAGGCCAGAACCGATACCACGACCTACACGCTTCTTAGAAGGTTTAGAGCCAGCAGCCGGTGATAGAGTATTCAAACGCATTCTGATTACTCCTCAACTTTAACCATGTAGTAAACTTTGTTGATCATGCCGCGAGTACACGGTGTATCTTCAACTTCTACTGTATGGTTGATGCGACGAAGACCTAGACCTTTAAGGCACAAGATGTGCTTAGGTAGGCGACCGATTGAGCTTTTAGTCTGAGTTACTTTGATAGTTTTAGACATGGTTCTTACTCCGAAATAGATTCAACAGTTAGACCACGCTTAGCAGCTACCATCTCAGGTGACTTAACGCTACTTAGACCAGCGATCGTTGCGCGAACAACGTTGATTGGGTTAGTAGAGCCGTAAGCTTTAGCTAGTACGTTGCGGACACCCACAACTTCTAGTACTGCACGCATCGCACCACCAGCGATGATACCAGTACCTTCTGCAGCTGGTTGCATGTACACTTTAGAACCAGTGTGGCGACCTTTAACAGCGTGGTGAAGAGTACCTTCGTTAAGTGCAATCGTAAACATGTTACGACGTGCTTTTTCCATTGATTTTTGAATCGCAGCAGGTACTTCACGAGCTTTGCCGTAACCGAAACCTACGCGACCGTTACCGTCACCAACAACTGTTAGTGCAGTAAAACTAAAGATTCGACCACCTTTAACCGTTTTAGAAACACGGTTAACAGCAATTAGCTTTTCGTTCAAATCTGTAGCTTGTTGTTGTTCTTTAGCCATCTTCCAACCCTACCTTAGAATTTCAGACCAGCTTCGCGAGCAGATTCTGCTAGCGCCGCTACTCGGCCGTGGTATTGGAAACCAGAACGATCGAAAGCAACATTAGTAATGCCTTTTTCGATAGCGCGCTCAGCAATTAGTTTACCAATTGCTTCAGCAGCAGCTTTGTTGCTAGTGTTTCCAAGTTGCTCACGGATTGCCTTTTCTACAGTAGAAGCGGCAGCGATAACCTCTGAGCCGTTTGGTGCGATTACCTGAGCGTACGTATGACGCGGAGTACGGTGTACTACAAGGCGAGTTGCACACAGTTCAGCGATCTTACGACGTGCACGTGTAGCACGACGGATGCGAGATGCTTTCTTATCCATAGTGATACCCTACTTCTTCTTAGCTTCTTTAGTACGCACGATTTCATCGGCGTAACGAACACCTTTACCTTTGTAAGGTTCAGGCTGACGGTATGAACGAAGGTCCGCAGCAACTTGACCAACTAATTGCTTATCACAACCAGTTACAACGATCTCAGTTTGAGTTGGACACTCAGCTTTAATACCTTCTGGTAGAGCGTGCTCTACTGGGTGTGAGAAGCCAAGAGTTAGGCCTACAGCGTTGCCTTTCATAGCAGCACGGTAACCTACACCTTTAAGAATTAGCTTCTTAGTAAAGCCTTCATTTACACCGATAACCATATTGTTTACTAGTGCACGAGCTGTACCAGCTTGAGCCCAAGCATTGGTAACGCCTTCGCGTGGACCAAATACAATAGTGTTATCTTCTTGTGAAACAACTACAGCGTCGTTAAGAACGCGAGTTAGTTCACCTTTACCACCTTTGATAGTGATTTCCTGGCCGTTCAGTTTCACTTCTACGCCAGCAGGAATTACTACAGGTGCTTTAGCAACACGAGACATATCCTACTCCTATTAAGCTACGTAGCAGATGATTTCGCCACCAAGACCAGCTTTACGCGCAGCGCGGTCAGACATAAGGCCTTTTGATGTAGAAACAACAGCAATACCAAGACCACCCATTACAGATGGTAACGCGTCGTTCTTCTTGTAAACACGAAGACCTGGACGAGAAACACGTTGGATTTGCTCGATAACTGGTTTAGCTTGGAAATACTTTAAAGTGATTTCTAGCTCAGGTTTGATGTCGCCTTCAACAGCGAAATCAGCGATGTAGCCTTCAGCTTTAAGTAGTGCAGCGATTGCAACTTTAAGCTTTGAAGAAGGCATTTTAACAGCAACTTTGTTTGCTGATTGACCGTTGCGAACGCGGGTCAGCATATCCGAAATCGGATCTTGCATGCTCATAAGATTTACTCCAAATGATTAAGTGGCAATTACCAGCTAGCCTTACGAAGACCCGGAATCTCGCCTTTCATGCAAGCTTCACGAACCTTAATACGGCTTAAACCGAACTTACGTAGGTAACCGTGTGGACGACCAGTTTGGTTGCAACGATTACGCTGACGAGATGCACTTGAATCACGAGGTAGAGCTTGCAGTTTAAGAACTGCATCCCAACGCTCTTCTTCAGAAGCATTTACATCGCTAATTAGAACTTTTAACGCAGCGCGCTTTTCAGCGAACTTAGCTACAAGTTTCGCACGTTTAGCTTCACGTGCTTTCATTGATTGTTTAGCCATAACAGTAACCCTTCACCTTACTTACGGAATGGGAAGTTAAAGGCAGCCAGCAGAGCTCGGCCTTCCGCATCTGTATTCGCAGACGTCGTGATAGTAATATCAAGACCGCGTACACGATCAACTTTATCATAGTCGATCTCAGGGAAGATGATTTGCTCGCGAACGCCCATGCTGTAGTTACCGCGACCGTCAAAAGACTTCGCGCTAACACCACGGAAATCACGTACTCGTGGAAGTGCAATAGAGATTAAACGCTCTAAGAATTCCCACATACGTTCGCCACGCAGGGTTACTTTACAACCGATTGGGTAGCCTTCACGGATTTTGAAACCAGCTACAGATTTACGCGCTTTAGTAATCAATGGTTTTTGACCAGAGATAATTGCCATATCGGCAGCTGCGTTTTCTAGTAGTTTCTTATCGTTGATTGCTTCACCAACACCCATGTTTAGGGTGATCTTTTCAACCCTAGGGACTTGCATGACGCTTGTGTAGCTGAACTCTTTGGTAAGCTCAGCGACTACAGACGACTTGTAGTAATCATGCAGTTTCGCCATAGTAGAACTCCAAATTACTTAATTGTTTCACCGTTAGATTTGAAGAAACGCACTTTTTTGCCTTCTTCAAAACGGAAACCGATACGGTCCGCTTTACCAGTTGCTTCGTTGTAGATTGCGATGTTAGAAGCATCAATAGCTGCTTCTTTCTCAACAATACCGCCTTGTTGACCAAGAGCCGGTACAGGCTTTTGGTGCTTCTTAACAAGGTTGATACCTTCAACGATAACTTTACCAGTTTCAAGAACCTTAGTTACTTTACCTTTCTTGCCTTTATCTTTACCGACAAGAACGATTACTTCGTCATTACGACGGATTTTAGCTGCCATTTTGTGCCGCTCCTTACAGAACTTCTGGTGCTAGTGAAACGATTTTCATGAATTTCGCATTACGAAGTTCACGAGTCACTGGACCAAAGATACGTGTACCGACTGGTTGCTCAGTAGTGTCATTCAACAATACGCAAGCATTACGGTCGAAGCGAATGATAGAACCGTCTGGGCGACGAACGCCTTTACGGGTGCGCACTACTACCGCCTTCAGAACATCACCTTTTTTAACTTTACCGCGAGGAATTGCTTCCTTAACAGTAACTTTGATGATATCTCCGATATGTGCATAACGGCGGTGAGAGCCACCCAGAACCTTAATACACATTACCTTGCGCGCACCAGAGTTATCTGCAGCGTCAAGTGTACTTTGCATTTGGATCATTGTTAGTGCTCCGCTAAATATTTAAAACTAGACCCATCACGGGTCGGGCTGCCTCTTTAAAAGGGATGGGGATTGTATCACCATTTTTTAAATAAAGGTAGTCAAAAAATAAACGGCCCCAAAAAAAATTCGGAGCCGCTTAAAGTCGCTATAGAATCAACAAATTAAGCTTTTGCTTTTTCTACAATGTTTACCAATGTCCAAGACTTAGTCTTAGATAGTGGACGACATTCACGAATCTCAACTGTGTCGCCTAGGCCACATTCGTTGTTTTCATCATGTGCGTGAAGCTTAGTCGTGCGCTTGATGTATTTACCGTAGATCGGGTGTTTCACCATGCGTTCAATAGCAACAACAATAGACTTGTCCATTTTGTCGCTAATTACACGACCTTGCATAGTACGAATTTTCTCGCTCATTATGCGCCAGCCTTCTCATTCAGTAAAGTTTTAACACGTGCGATATCACGACGTACAGCTTTCAGAGTGTGAGTTTGCTGTAGTTGACCAGTCGCAGCTTGCATGCGCAAGTTGAACTGTTCACGTAGCAAATTCAGAAGCTCTTCATTTAGCTCTTCAACGTTTTTCTCGCGTAGATCTTGTGCTTTCATCACATCACCTGCTTAGTTACAAAAGTAGTTTTGATAGGCAGTTTACGTGCCGCTAGGCGGAACGCTTCACGTGCCAACTCTTCAGGTACGCCGTTCATTTCGTACATAACCTTTCCAGGTTGGATTTGGGCTACCCAGTACTCAACGTTACCTTTACCCTTACCTTGACGAACTTCAAGCGGTTTTTCTGTGATAGGTTTGTCTGGGAACACACGGATCCAGATTTGACCTTGACGCTTAATGTGACGCGTCATAGCACGACGAGCCGCTTCAATCTGACGAGCAGTTAGACGACCACGGCCTACAGCTTTAAGACCGAAGTCGCCGAAGCTTACTTCAGTACCTTTAGCAAGACCACGGTTACGACCAGTCATAACCTTACGGAACTTAGTACGTTTTGGTTGTAGCATCAGTCGGCTCCTTACTTACGGCTTCTGCGCTGCTTCTTAGGCTTGTCAGCCTTAGGCTCTACTGCGTTAGCAGCTGGCATACCGCCTAGAACTTCACCTTTGAAGATCCAAACTTTAACGCCGATCACACCGTATTGAGTGTGAGCCGAAGAAGTTGCGTAATCAATGTCAGCACGTAGAGTATGTAGAGGCACACGACCTTCACGGTACCACTCAGAACGTGCAATTTCAGCGCCGCCTAGACGACCGCTTACTTCCACTTTGATGCCTTTAGCGCCAAGACGCATTGCATTTTGTACAGCACGCTTCATAGCACGACGGAACATAACACGACGCTCAAGTTGAGACGCGATGCTATCAGCAACTAGCTGACCGTCAAGCTCAGGTTTACGTACTTCAGCAATGTTAATTTGCGCTGGAACACCTGCGATTTTTGCTACGCCTGCGCGTAGTTTCTCTACGTCTTCACCTTTCTTACCGATTACAACGCCTGGACGAGCAGTGTGAATAGTCACACGGATGCTCTTAGCAGGACGCTCGATAACGATGCGTGATAGAGATGCTTTTTTCAGTTCTTTAGTAAGATACTGACGTACCTTGAAGTCGCCGTCTAGGTTGTCAGCGAACTCTTGGCTACTAGCAAACCATGTAGCATTCCAAGGCTTAACGATGCCAAGACGAATACCATTAGGATGTACTTTTTGACCCATTTGCTTAATCTCCTAGTCTTTAACGATCAGCTACAACGATAGTGATGTGGCTTGAACGCTTCAAGATGCGATCTGCACGACCTTTAGCACGAGGCATAATACGCTTCATGATAGGGCCTTCATCTACGAAGATTTTAGCGACATTTAGATCGTCGATATCTGCACCTTCGTTGTGTTCAGCGTTTGCGATTGCAGACTCAAGAACTTTCTTCACTAATACAGCAGCTTTTTTGTTGCTGAAAGTTAGGATTTCTAGAGCTTGGTCTACAGATTTACCACGTACTTGGTCCGCAACTAGGCGAGCTTTCTGTGGTGAAATACCGGCAAAACGATGTTTAGCAATAGCTTCCATATTCTACCTCTTAACGCTTTTTCGCTTTCTTATCAGCAGCGTGGCCGCGATAAGTACGTGTAGGTGCAAATTCGCCCAACTTGTGACCGATCATGTCTTCTGTTACGAAAACTGGTACATGTTGGCGACCATTATGGACAGCGATGGTCAAGTTGATCATTGTTGGAATGATCATTGAACGACGGGACCAAGTCTTAACAGGCTTTTTGTCTCCGCTTTCCACCGCTTTCTCTACCTTCTTCAGCAAGTGTAGGTCAATAAAAGGACCTTTCTTGAGAGAACGTGGCATGGCGATTCCTCTTTATAGATTATTTGTTACGACGACGTACAATGTACTTGTCAGTAGATTTGTTCTTACGAGTCTTGAAGCCTTTAGTTGGCATACCCCATGGTGATACTGGGTGACGACCGCCTGATGTACGACCTTCACCACCACCGTGTGGGTGATCAACTGGGTTCATTGCAACACCGCGAACTGTTGGACGAACACCGCGCCAGCGTGTAGCACCAGCTTTACCTAGCTCACGTAGCATGTGTTCAGAGTTACCAACTTCACCGATAGTCGCACGACCTTCAGAAAGAACTTTACGCATCTCACCAGAACGTAGACGTAATGTAACGTAAGCGCCATCACGTGCAATGATCTGTGCATAAGCACCAGCAGAACGTGCGATTTGCGCGCCCTTACCAGGTTTTAATTCAACACAGTGAACAGTAGAACCTACTGGGATGTTGCGCAATGGTAAGCAGTTACCTGCTTTGATTGGCGCATCAACACCTGATTGTACTGTATCGCCAGCTTGAATGCCTTTTGGTGCGATAATGTAACGACGCTCACCGTCTGCGAACAGAACTAGTGCAATGTTTGCACTACGGTTTGGATCGTATTCTAAACGTTCAACAACAGCTGGAATGCCATCTTTTGTACGTTTAAAGTCAATTAGACGGTAGTGTTGCTTGTGACCACCACCAACGTGACGTACTGTGATACGACCGTTATTGTTACGACCACCGTTCTTAGAGTTTTTCTCTAGAAGTGGTGCGTATGGTTTACCCTTGTGTAGGTCAGCGTTAACGATTTTAACAACGTGACGACGACCAGGGGAAGTCGGCTTACATTTAACAATAGCCATTTTTAACTACTCCTGTTATTCCGCGCCGCCAACGAAGTCTAAGTCTTGACCTTCTTTCAAGATTACGTACGCTTTTTTCACGTCAGAACGACGGCCTTGGCGTAAACCTTGACGTTTAGTTTTACCCTTAGTGATAAGAGTATTTACAGACTTAACTTCAACTTCAAACAACTTTTCTACAGCTGCTTTAATCTCTTTTTTAGTTGCATTAATTGCTACTTTGAAAACAATAGTGTTATTGCCTTCAGCAGCCATTGTTGCTTTTTCAGAGATTAGTGGGCCACGTAGAACTTTTAGTAGACGCTCTTCATTGATCATGCCAGCATCTCCTCAACTTGCTTAACTGCAGCTGCAGTCATTAGAACCTTGTCGAATGCAACTAGAGATACTGGATCAATACCAGCAACGTCACGTGCGTCAACTTTGTATAGGTTACGAGCAGCTAAGAATAGATTCTCGTCTACTTCGCCAGTTACGATAAGAACATCGTTAAGCTCAAGCTCTTTAAGCTTAGCAACTAGCTCTTTAGTTTTTGGTGCTTCAACTGAGAAGTTGTCTACAACGATCAGACGATCTTGACGAACTAACTCAGAAAGAATGCTCTTAAGAGCACCACGGTACATTTTTTTGTTTACTTTTTGGCTGTGATCTTGTGGTTTCGCAGCAAAAGTAACACCACCTGTACGCCAGATTGGGCTACGAATAGTACCCGCACGAGCTCGGCCTGTACCTTTTTGACGCCATGGCTTAGCGCCACCGCCAGATACTTCTGAACGTGTTTTTTGAGCACGAGTGCCTTGACGAGCACCTGCTGCATATGCAACAACTACTTGGTGTACAAGAGCTTCGTTAAACTCACGTCCGAAAGTAGTTTCGGAAACAGTTAGTGCATCAGCACCTTTAACCATTAATTCCATTACTTACTCCTAAGACGTTATGCTTTAACAGCTGGTTTAACGATCACGTTGCCACCTGTTGAGCCTGGTACTGCACCTTTAATAAGAAGCAGATTGCGCTCAGCGTCAACACGTACGATCTCTAGGTTTTGAGTCGTAACACGCTCAGCACCCATGTGACCTGCCATTTTTTTGCCTTTGAATACGCGACCTGGAGTTTGACATTGGCCAATTGAACCCGGTGCACGGTGAGACAAAGAGTTACCGTGAGTCATATCTTGAGTACGGAAGTTCCAACGCTTAACAGCGCCTTGGAAGCCCTTACCTTTAGATGTACCAGTAACGTCTACTTTTTTGATTTCGTTGAAAACTTCAACAGTTAGCTCAGCGCCTACTGCGAATTCTTCACCGTTTTCTAAACGGAATTCCCAAAGACCACGACCTGCTTCAACACCTGCTTTCGCAAAGTGACCAGCTTCAGGTTTAGATACGCGGTTAGCTTTCTTAGAACCACAAGTAACTTGGATTGCATTGTAGCCATCAGTTTCAACAGTTTTCACTTGAGAAACACGGTTAGCTTCAACTTCAACAACAGTTACTGGGATAGAAACGCCTTCTTCGGTAAAGATGCGGGTCATGCCCACTTTACGACCGACTAGACCAATCATAATAATCTCCCCTTAACCTAGGCTAATTTGAACATCAACGCCAGCAGCAAGGTCTAAACGCATTAGTGCGTCAACAGTTTTATCTGTTGGCTCAACAATGTCGATTAAACGCTTGTGAGTACGGATTTCGTACTGGTCACGTGCGTCTTTGTTAACGTGAGGAGAAGTAAGAACAGTAAAACGCTCTTTACGAGTAGGTAGTGGAATAGGACCACGAACCTGAGCGCCAGTGCGCTTAGCTGTTTCAACGATCTCCGCTGTAGACTGATCGATTAGTTTATAATCGAATGCCTTTAGGCGGATACGAATACGTTGGTTCTGCATGAGACAGAGCTCCAATAATAAATACACAAACAATATCGCCACTCAATCCCGTAAGAACGAGAGAATGCCGATTGATTTATGTGAAACCATAGGTCCAAAATTAGGACACATTGTCAGTTAACTTATATTAGAAATTAATCTAAAAGTTTAAGTTCTAATAATATTAACCGCGAACATAAGCTGAGTATACATTCTAAGTAACTTACCCTACTCTGTAGGAATAAGCACTTTCCTCGCTGCTCATTGGTTCACAACTGGCTTAACCAGTGCGATGCATTATACAGATCACACTTTCAGTTGCAAGCATTGTTTGAAAAACAAACGAAAAAAATCATCTTTTCTTACAAGCAACAAAAAAGGAAGCCGAAGCTTCCTTTTTTAGTCATGCGGTATATCGCAAAATCTTTAGCTATTAAGCGAAGATTTTAGCAACAACACCAGCACCAACTGTACGGCCACCTTCACGGATCGCGAAGCGTAGACCTTCGTCCATTGCGATTGGAGCGATTAGCTCAACCGTCATTTGAACGTTGTCACCTGGCATTACCATTTCTACGCCTTCAGGTAGAGTGATGTCGCCTGTTACGTCAGTTGTACGGAAGTAGAACTGTGGACGGTAACCTTTGAAGAAAGGAGTGTGACGGCCGCCTTCATCTTTAGAAAGAACGTACACTTCTGACTCAAATTTAGTGTGTGGGTTGATTGAACCTTTAGCAGCAAGTACTTGGCCACGTTCAACGTCATCACGCTTAGTACCACGTAGTAGTGCACCAACGTTCTCACCTGCACGACCTTCGTCAAGCAGTTTACGGAACATTTCAACACCTGTACAAGTAGTCATTGTTGTTTCTTTGATACCAACGATTTCTACTTCGTCACCTACGCGTAGGATACCGCGCTCGATACGACCAGTTACAACTGTACCACGACCTTGGATTGAGAATACATCTTCAATTGGTAGTAGGAACGGTTGGTCAACAGCACGCTCTGGTTCTGGGATGTAAGAATCTAGTGCTTCTGCAAGCTCAACGATCTTGTCTTCCCACTCTTTTTCGCCGTTTAGAGCGCCAAGAGCTGAACCTTGAATTACTGGTAGATCATCACCTGGGAAGTCGTACTCAGAAAGAAGTTCACGAACTTCCATTTCAACTAGTTCTAGAAGCTCTTCATCATCAACCATGTCACATTTGTTCATGAATACGATGATGTAAGGGATACCAACTTGACGACCAAGTAGGATGTGCTCACGAGTTTGTGGCATTGGACCATCTGTTGCAGCAACAACTAGGATACCACCATCCATTTGAGCAGCACCAGTGATCATGTTTTTAACATAATCGGCGTGTCCAGGACAGTCAACGTGTGCGTAGTGACGTGCAGGAGTATCGTACTCAACGTGAGAAGTTGAGATTGTGATACCACGCTCGCGCTCTTCAGGAGCGTTATCGATTGATGCGAAATCTTTAGCTACACCGCCGTAGATTTTTGCAAGTGTAGTACAGATAGCAGCTGTTAGAGTTGTTTTACCGTGGTCAACGTGGCCGATAGTACCAACGTTTACGTGCGGTTTCGTACGTTCAAATTTTTCTTTAGACACGATCGTGTTCCTTCCTAGTTATGATTCGCCTTATCGAACAGTGATAAGGCGCGCCAGAATTTGCTATTTTATGCGTCAATTGCTCTTGACGCAAGGGTATTGAGTATATTATCCACGCTCAGCGATGATTCTGTCGGCAATATTCTTAGAAACTTCACCATATTCGGCGAATTCCATAGAATAAGACGCACGACCTTGAGTCGCAGAACGTAGAGATGTTGCATAACCAAACATTTCTGAAAGCGGAACTTGTGCACGGATAATTTTCAATCCAGCAACACCATCGTCCATACCTTCAATCATGCCGCGGCGACGGTTTAAGTCACCAACAACATCACCCATCCAGTCTTCTGGAGTGGTTACTTCAACTTTCATCATTGGCTCAAGAATAACAGGTTGCGCTTCTAGTGCACCTTTCTTGAATGCCATTGAACCCGCGATCTTGAACGCCATTTCACTGGAGTCAACATCGTGGTATGAGCCATCAAATAGCGTAGCTTTAACGTCAAGTACAGGATAACCTGCCAACACGCCGTTATGCATTTGCTCTTCGATACCTTTAGCTACTGAGCTGATGTATTCACGAGGAACAGCACCACCTACAATTTCGTCAACAAAAACGAAACCAGCATCTGGTTCTGATGGTTCGATTTTTAGCCATACGTGACCGTATTGACCGCGACCACCAGATTGACGTACGAATTTGCCTTCAACTTCCGTAGTACCACGGATAGTTTCACGGTATGCCACTTGAGGCTTACCTACGTTACATTCAACACTGAACTCACGCTTCATACGATCAACGATAATATCTAAGTGTAGCTCACCCATGCCAGAAATCAGTGTTTGACCTGATTCTTCATCAGTTTCTACACGGAAAGATGGATCTTCTGCCGCTAGTTTACCTAGTGCGATACCCATTTTCTCTTGGTCAGCTTGTGTTCTTGGTTCTACAGCGATCTGAATAACAGGTTCTGGGAATTCCATACGCTCAAGAATTACTTTTGCGTTTTGGTCACACAGAGTATCACCTGTTGTTACGTCTTTAAGGCCGATTGCAGCAGCAATATCACCAGCACGTACTTCTTTCACTTCTTCACGCTTGTTAGCATGAAGTTGAACGATACGTCCAAAACGTTCACGCTTTTGTTTCACTGAGTTATATACTGCGTCACCTGTGTTAACCACACCAGAGTAAACACGCATAAAGGTCAATGAACCAACAAATGGGTCTGTTGCAATTTTAAATGCAAGTGCAGCAAACGGTTCGTTGTCGTCTGCATGACGCTCAACTTCGTTATCATTTTCATCCACACCTTTGATCGCAGGAACGTCAACTGGTGCAGGTAAGAATTCGATAACAGCATCAAGTACAGCTTGAACACCTTTGTTTTTAAACGCTGAACCACAAGTAGCCAGTACGATTTCGTTATTTAATGTACGAGTACGTAGTGCTTCTTTGATTTCTGCTTCAGACAGTTCTTCACCTTCAAGGTATTTGTCCATCAGCTCTTCAGACGCTTCTGCTGCTGCTTCAACTAGGTTTTGACGCCATTCTTCAGCAAGCTCTTGCATATCAGCTGGAATTTCTTCGTATGTGAAGGTCATGCCTTGGTCGGCTTCATTCCAGTTGATTCGTTTCATCTTGATAAGGTCAACAACACCACTAAAGTCCTCTTCAGCACCAATGTTTAATTGGATTGGAACAGGAGTAGCACCAAGACGATTTTTAATTTGATCTACAACACGTAAGAAATCTGCACCAGCACGGTCCATTTTATTAACGAACACGATACGTGGAACACCGTATTTATCAGCTTGACGCCATACAGTTTCAGATTGAGGTTCAACACCAGACGAGCCACAGAACACAACAACTGCACCATCAAGTACACGCAAAGAACGTTCCACTTCGATTGTGAAGTCAACGTGTCCAGGAGTATCGATGATATTAATACGGTGATCTTGGAATTGCGCATCCATACCACGCCAGAATGTGGTAGTTGCCGCTGAGGTAATTGTGATACCACGCTCTTGCTCTTGCTCCATCCAGTCCATGGTTGCTGCACCATCGTGAACTTCGCCGATTTTGTGAGAAAGGCCAGTATAGAACAGAATACGCTCAGTAGTAGTAGTTTTACCTGCATCTACGTGAGCACAGATACCGATATTACGGTAGCGCTCAATAGGTGTATTTCGAGCCACGGTTGTATCCTCTTATCTTAGGGATTATTGCTATTACCCAACGCTTATGCATTGAAATAGCGATAATGGCTAAGTGTTTTACTAAATAGGGGAAAAAGTAAGGTGCAGCAAGGACTGCTGCACCTTCGGTATTACCAGCGGTAATGAGCGAATGCTTTGTTAGCATCAGCCATACGGTGAACGTCTTCACGTTTCTTAACCGCAGTACCTTTGTTCTCAGACGCGTCTAACATTTCGTTAGCAAGACGTTGAGCCATAGATTTTTCACCACGCTTACGCGCAGCTTCAACCATCCAACGCATAGCAAGTGCGTTACGGCGAACCGGACGTACTTCTACAGGCACTTGGTAAGTTGAACCACCCACACGGCGAGATTTAACTTCTACCGCAGGACGAACATTTTCAAGAGCTTCTTCAAATACAGCTAAGTGGTCTTTACCAGACTTCTCAGCCATAAGATCTAGTGCACCGTAAACGATTTTTTCAGCAGTTGATTTCTTACCGTCAACCATTACGATGTTTACAAATTTTGCCAGCAGCTCAGATTTGAACTTAGGATCTGGAAGGATCTTACGCTGACCAATTACGCGACGACGTGGCATGGAATATCTCCGTTGTTGTCTTCAGGTTATCCAAAACTTTTCAGTTTCTTCAAATTACAAATATTTAGTGTTTGGCCTTACTTAACGGAATCCATTAAGACTTAGGACGTTTCACACCGTACTTAGAACGACCTTTCTTACGGTCATTTACGCCTGCACAGTCAAGTGCACCGCGAACAGTGTGGTAACGCACACCTGGTAAATCTTTAACACGACCACCACGGATAAGAACAACTGAGTGCTCTTGAAGGTTGTGACCTTCACCGCCGATGTATGAAGTAACTTCAAAGCCGTTAGTTAGACGAACACGACATACTTTACGTAAAGCTGAGTTCGGTTTTTTTGGTGTAGTAGTGTAAACACGAGTACATACACCACGTTTTTGTGGACACGCTTCTAGCGCAGGCACGTTGCTTTTAACAACTTGCTTTGCACGAGGCTTACGTACCAACTGGTTAATAGTTGCCATTAAAATAGCTCCTGATTAGAGGTTCGAAAACTTTTGAAAAATCTAGCCCTACAGAAATAGGGACGCGAAATTCTAAGGCTGAACGTGATATGTGTCAAGAAATATACAGCACTATTAATAAACAATTTAAAAATAATTTGCCTTTCTTAACCATAGATCACGCTTACCAAGTCACTATAGGAAAATGATCTTGGGTTAAAGAAACAAAAGCGCTGTAATTAACTCGTTGAATTTTATCATCAATAAGTTTAGTTACGCCTCTTGCTTCGATGTCTTCTTGTAAAAAATAGCAGTGTTTAAATGATAAGATCAATGAATGATCTTTATGATCTTTAATTGCTGCGTATACACTGTCTTGCGTAAAAATGATGACGTCATTCTCATTATTGACAGGTAATTCTTTATTATGAAGTGATTGGAGATTATCGGTACTTGTTAGTATATGTAGCATCATTTAAAACACCATAACTTGATCACATTGAGACAGCTTTTCATTTATGTCTTTATTTGAAATGCTATCAACATCAATCAAAAGGTATTCTTCTTTTATGCCGCGGTTACTCATTGCATTCTGACAAACAAATATCTCTTCAAGATCATAAAGTTCAAGCATTTTAAATCCTGAAATATAATCCCTAGATAAAATCTTTTCGGGTTCTTGATTCTTAAGTAGCTGTAACACACCATCTCCAATAAAGAAGATTTGAATATCTTCACTGTAAGCAGAGGCTGCTAATATTGCATCTAGCCCTTCTCTACCCTTTGATGTTGAGTGTGGTGCCGATTGAAATACAAATCCAAGTCGATTCATAATATTTCCGTTTTATTTAAACTGAACAACACGGTCAAAACTGAACAACACGGTCAAACTTCAATAGCGCCGTAGCTAAACCACCTAACCCTGCTTGCTGGAACCCAACAGCTAAATTATGTTGCTTTAATTGATGCTGACTTGCTTCGTCTTCACCAATAACACCACGTCGTAATGCTGCAGCGACACACGTTTCTAATTCAATATCATGACGTTGTGCTAGATCCTGCCACTGCTTAGTGATATCAACTTCATCATTAGCAGGTAAAATCAGAGAAGACGCATTTAACACCCCTTCCTGATAAAAGAACACCTTTTTGATGCTGTGTCCTTGAGCTAATACTGCTTCTGCAAATTGAAAGGCTTTTCTTGATGCCTGTGAACCATAGGCAGGCCCATTTACAACAAGTCCATACACCAAACTCACTTTTCACCGTCCTCTGTTTTTCTTTGACGAATATAAAGATACACGGTGTGTTTAGAAATATTCAATTGGTCAGCAACACGGTTAATCGCGTCTTTAATATCAAAAATGCCTTTATCGTATAAATCCATTACGATTTGTTTATTCTTAGCATTGTTGCCGACTTCTTTATCTGCATTAATCTCATCAATCGTGCGTTTTACTGTTTGATCAACAAGCTCATCTACATCACTTGCAAAGTTAACACTTGATGCTGCTTCATTGGCTTCTTCACTTGGCATAAATGATTGCAATACTTGTGAAAAAGGTGCATCCAAATTGATATTAATACACAGTAAACCAATGATTCTTTCATCCCCGTTACGAATTGCAACAGTGATTGACTTCATTAGCACTCCACCCTTTGCTCGGGTGAAATAAGAGCGAGAAAAATTACGTTTAGAACGTTCAATATCTTTCAACATTTGTAACGCTAAATCGGTGATTGGAGAGCCAACTTTACGTCCTGTATTCTCGCCATTAGCAATTCGAATTGCTGATTTATTGATATCTTCTAATGAGTGTAAAACGATTTCACAATAGTTACCGATTAAACTGGCAATTCCATCCACCACTGCTTCATAAGAGCGCAAAATGTGATGGTCAAACTCTGTAAATGGCACCACTTCAGAAAAACTTTCTTCCGCAGTATTCTCAATATTCATAATCTACCAACTTAATATTTGCTTGCTTAACACTCATGCTAAGACTTACGGCTTAAAATAATTACATCAAGTTTATCAGAATATTTGCATGAAAATAAAAAACCCCAGCAAGTGCCGGGGCTAATTCAGTGATCTAAAACAAAGTTTAGATTATTTAATCTTCAATCAGATTATTTTGCAGGTTTTGCTGCATCTTTGATTTCTAACAACTCAACATCAAATACTAGAGTTGAATTTGCAGGAATTGCTTGGTTACCTTGTGCACCGTAACCTAACTCTGCAGGAATAACGAACTTGTACTTAGAACCAACATTCATTAATTGAACACCTTCAGTCCAGCCAGGAATTACTGCGTTTAGTGGGAACGTCGCAGGTTGGTTACGATCGTAAGAGCTATCAAACTTAGTACCATCAATTAATGTACCAGAGTAATGAACCACTACTGTATCAGTGTCTTTTGGCTTAGGACCGTCAGCAGGTGTGATTACTTTGTATAGAAGGCCTGATTCTGTTTTCTTCACGCCATCTTCTTTTTCAAATTTAGCACGGAAGTCAGCACCCGCTTTTGCGTTAGCTTCAGATTCTGCTGCCATTTTCTTTTGTGCAATTTCAGCAACACGTTGATCTAGGTTTTGAAGAGCAACTTGGATCTCTTCATCAGTTAGACGCTCTTTACCATTAAATACATCTGTTACACCAGCAAGTACATCCGCTTTCTTCAGGTCAAGGCCTAGCTCTGTTTGCTTCTCTAAGTTTGAGTTTAGGTATTTAGCTAAAGATGCACCGATTGCGTAACCTGCTTTTTCATCTTCTGATGCAAATGTTGCTGCTGTAGCAGATTCAGTAGATGCTTCGATTTTTGCAGGTAATGTTGTTGCTTCAGTTTTTGGTGCTTCTTCTTTTTGACAACCAACAACGAATGCAACAGTTGCAGCAAGTAACGACACTTTAAAGATAGATTTCATTTCAAAACTCCAGATTATTTGAGGTCCTGCCTCAATTTTCTTATTCAATTTTTTAGATCATACCAATCTGGATAAGTAGTTGATAAGATTATTGCTAGTTATCATCGATTTTCACCAGCAATAGTGATCGAATACTTATTTAGATTGGTATATAGATGCGAAATACTGTTCATCACAATATACTAGTACTTATAGACACATTACAAACGAGTAGTTCAATTTGATGCGCGCTATATCTCAATACATCGCTATTTTTGTCATTACGCTGACATTATCGGGCTGTTTTTTCCAAAATGCAGACGACCAACGCTGGGAATTAGCTCCCCAAGGAACAACAAGTTTTGCGTTAAGTCGTGATGCTCGCTTTGCTCTTTTCTTTGTTAAGAATGACTCTATTCCTGAAAAAAATGAACCACAAGTAAAATCTGGTCTTCATTTTTGGGATCTTGTAGAAAATAAAGAACTGACTTTCTTTGGTGACCAAGACCAAAATAAATCAACAGTTTCCTATATCAGAATCTCTGATAACTCGCGATTTGCAATAACCGCCACTCAAACTAACTTTGCGGTTTGGGATTTGGGGATGGGAATATCGGAAGGGTTATGGTCTATCTCTGACGGTATTATTCGAGATGTAGCCATTGCAAGTAATGGACAACAAGTTCTACTTGGGCTTTCAAATGGTAAAGCCATTTATATCAATCTGGCTACCGGCCGTCGCTTAGAATTTCTTGCTCACAGAGAAAAAGTTAATTCTGTCGCCCTTTCTGCAAATGGTAAGTTTGCCCTATCTGGAGGTAATGATTACTTTGCTTATTTATGGGATACCGAAACTGGACAAATACTCCGTACCTTTGAACATGAAAAACGAGTAAGTCGAACTGCACTTCAGCGCGACGGTAAATATGCTTTTACTGCCGATGGTGGTAATGAAGGGTTTATTTGGGATTTAAAAACCGGTGAAAAAATAACGGAACTTAGTACGTTAGCTCGCCAACAGGTATATTCTACCGCTCGCTTTAGCGATGATGGCCAACTTCTGGTTACAGGTTCTCCCTCTGGAACCGTAAATGTATGGAATACCACATCAGGTAAAAAGCTCGAACAATGGCGTTCAGAACCATTAAAAGATGCACGTCCACCAACAGCAGTAGTGTATGATGTCGCCATTGATAAACAACAACGAGTGGTTTCAGCAACATCAGCAGGAATCGCCCAAGCGTGGTTAATAGAATAATGACAACAACAATTGAACAATTAGAACAAAAGATCAGTGATTTAGAGTGTCAAATGGCGTTTCAAGAGCAAACCATTGATGAACTAAACGACGCCCTATCTCAGCAACAGCTATTAATCACTAATATGCAAGTTCAGATGAAGTTTATGGTAGGTAAGATGAAAACCATGGATTCGTCGAATATGGCGGATGCATCGGAAGAAACACCACCACCGCATTACTAAGAGCAGGGGCGAGAATCGAGAACACTACGCTCTAGGAACGAGGAAGAGCAAATCGAGCTCTCAGAAGCCTAAAAACAAAAAACCGCAGATGCTTACACACCTGCGGTTTTTAATTTCTACAGTACGAAGATCTTTCTCGCCCCTAAACTCTTGAGCGAAGCGTCCTCGTCCCTGCTCTTAAAATTACTTAGAACAGTTGCCGTTACCACAACATACATGCTCTTCTTCGTGATCGTGAGAATGGCCTTCGCCACCACAACAACCGCCTTCGTGATCATGGTCGTGACCGTGACCACCACAGCCACCTTCTTGGTGAATGTGACCGTGAGCTGCTTCTTCTTCTGTTGCTGCACGTAGTGCTACTACTTCAACATCAAAATCTAGAGTTTGACCAGCAAGCATGTGGTTACCATCAACAACAACTTCGTCGCCATCAACTTCTGTTACTTCTACAGGGATTGGACCTTGGTCTGTATCAGCAAGGAAACGCATGCCAACTTCAATTTGGTCAACGCCCTGGAATACGTTTGCAGGAACACGTTGAACCATCTCATCCATGTGCTCGCCGTACGCTTCTTCAGGAGTTACAGTGATGCTGAATTTGTCGCCTTCAACTTTACCTTCAAGTGCTTTTTCAAGACCAACGATTAGGTTGTTGTGACCGTGTAGGTAATCAAGAGGAGCGTCAACTGTTGATTGGTCTACAACTACGCCTTCTTCTGTTTTCACTTGGTAAGCTAGACTTACAACAACGTTCTTTTCAATTTTCATTTTAACTCCGGATGCACTTAGCATTAGTGGATGGTATTCAGTATGGCAACATAATACTATTCAGGCTTAAAAACACCAATAACATCATCTTGCGCATGTTTGGTTTTTTCGAGTGATTTAGGCGTTCGGCGGTCTGTATGACCACAATCAACACACTCAACATACTCGATATTACTTTCTTGCCACCAGCGTAGCGTATCTTCTTTGCTACATGATGGACAAACTGCACCTGCAATAAATCGTTTTTTCACGGTTATTATCCTTGTGCTATTAACTCTTTATAACATCAGTCCCAATGGTTCTGGCTTGAGCGTTCGTTTTCCATTTCTAAGCTAAAAATCTCTTCTAACTCGATTCGAGCAGCCTTCGCTTTTGAAGCCAGAGATTTATCATCTGAATGTAATGGTAACAATTCTTTTAGCATAGCAACATCTAACTTTTTAAAATGAGATTCTGCTCGCTTAGCTTGATAAGGATGCATACCTAAAGATGTGAGGGTTTGTCGCCCTAAATCAAGGGCACCATAGAAAGTTTCTCGTGAAAAGTTATCAACGCCTTCACTCAATAACTCATAAGCCTCTACTCGACTGCGTGCACGGGCTAATATTTTTAAATGAGGAAAATGTCTTTGGCATAACGCCACGACTTCCATTACTTTTTGTGGATCTTTTTTACACACTACAATGGCTTTGGCTTTTTCGGCTCCCGCCGCTCGTAAGAGTTCGACTTGCGTAGCATCGCCGTAATACACTTTATAATCGAATTTACGCAGTAGACGAATTTGACTTGGGTCAGCCTCTAAAATAGTCAGTTTTATCTTATTAGCGAAAAGTAATCGTCCAACAATCTGACCAAATCGTCCAAAGCCAGCAATAATAACTTCTGGTTGAGTTGCGTGTGTAAAGTCCGATAAAGGCATCTCTTCTTCGCTGTTTAACGTTCTCGCAAACCATTTATCTTGAGCAATTAAAAACAGCGGTGTTGTCATCATAGAGATACTGACAACCACCAATAAAAACGCCATTAATTCTCGACTTAATAAACCTTCCATTTGAGCGGCCGTAAACAAAACAAAAGCAAACTCGCCACCTTGACTTAATATCATCGCCATTTGACTACGTGCTTTCGCTCGAGTACCAAACGCTCTTGCTAATCCATAAATCAGCAACCCTTTCACCACTACAAGTGACAATACAGCAGCTAAGATCTCAAATGGATACTGTAGTAATAGTCCTAAATTAACTGACATTCCTACTGCAATAAAAAACAAACCAAGCAATAACCCTTTAAAAGGTTCAATAGCCACTTCTAACTCATGACGAAACTCACTTTCAGCTAGCAATACCCCTGCTAGAAAAGCTCCAAGAGCCATTGATAGTCCTAACTGTTTCATCGCAGCAGATACGCCAATCACCAGTAATAATGCGGCAACAGTAAATAATTCTCTCGCTCCACTTTTCACTACATAACTAAAAAGTGGACGCAATAGAAAATGGGCAAGAGTAAAAATAGAAATAACACCAGCAAGAACCCATAGTCCGTCGAGCCAATTACCACTCGCACCACCGGCTAAAACAGGCAATATCGCTAACATAGGAATAACCGCAATATCCTGAAACAGCAAAACCGCGAAACCAGATTGCCCACTTTCAGAATCAGACAGTTTACGTTCTTCTATCACTCTTAAGGCAATCGCGGTCGATGACAAGGCCAATCCCATACCGATAACCAAACTGACTTGCCATGCTAAACCAAAAAACATCATCGCAGCAGTAATCACCACAGATGACACCACAACCTGGCTGCCTCCCAATCCGATTATTGGTTTTCGCATTTTCCATAATTTACTGGGATTCAACTCTAAACCGATCAAAAAGAGCAGCAATACCACGCCAAATTCGGAGAAATGAAGAATCGCATCCACATCTGAAATTAATTTTAGCCCCCATGGACCAATTGCGATTCCTGCTAATAAATAGCCTAGTACCGCACCAAGACCAAAACGCTGTGCTAAAGGTACGGTTACCACTGCTGCGGCTAAAAATATTGAACTTGTATGTAACCAATCACCAGCCATTAGATGCCTCCTTTCGGGTTTAGCAACCAAGCTTTATATTCATCAATATATTGCTGTCGTTTTTCTATCGTAATTTTACGTGCCCAGTATTGGATAGAGGGCGGTAACCATTCCATCTGACACAATGCAGCGGTAATTTTAAATGGAACCAAAATGTCATCCATTGAATGTTGGTTGTATCCTGTTTTTGAAAAGGCCTCTTCAATACCACCAGCAGTGATCACGCTTCGCCACTGCTTACCTTTTAAAGCATCACCATTACCATAAGCAAACCCTTTACCTAAAACGCAATCCATCCACTCTTTTAATAGTGCTGGACAAGAATAAAGATAAAGTGGATGTTGAAAAATAATAATATCGTGTTGTGCTAGCAGTTCATGCTCAAACACAACGTCAATAAAGAAATCAGGATAATGAGCATAAAGATCATGCACAGTCACATGTTCTAAATGAGAATAAGCCGATAAAATGGCTTTATTGGCGATAGAATGCTCAGGATCTGGATGAGCAAGAATAACTAATATTTTAGGCAACTGAGTCATGTATTCCCTTTTCTGACTTTATTGTTTTATTTTTATCTTATACCAATCACTGTAACTAAGTGCTCAGAGATAGCAAAAGAAAAAGGTTACTGCGGTTGGTATTATCTATCATACAGACAATTTCAATGTCGACAATCATCCCTCTTACGCCTACTATGCTCATCGTATTCAAATAACTTCAAGATTCAGTCAGATTAAGAGAAGCAAACCACAGCATGATTACCTTTTCAGACATTCAATTACTTCGTGGCGGAAAGCCATTACTAGAGCAAGCCTCTGCCACTATTCACCCTGGTGACAAAGTCGGCTTAGTCGGAAAAAATGGCTGTGGTAAATCCACACTTTTTGCCTTAATCAAAGGTGAATTGAGTGTTGATGCTGGTTCAAACCGTGTCCCACATAACTGGGAAATGGCTTGGGTTGCTCAAGAAACTCCAGCATTAGAGCGCAAAGCCATTGACTATGTTATTGATGGCGACCGTGAATTTCGTGGTTTAGAAGAACAACTAGCAAAAGCAGAAGAAGCCGATAACGGAACTCTTGTTGCTGAATTACACGGTAAACTGGAAACCGTAGGTGGTTACACCATCAATTCTCGTGCTGCAGAATTACTTAATGGTTTAGGCTTCTCACAACAACAGATGGAATGGAATTTAACCCAATTCTCTGGTGGTTGGCGTATGCGTTTAAACTTAGCACAAGCATTAATATGTCGCTCTGATTTATTACTACTTGATGAACCGACCAACCACTTAGACTTAGATGCCGTAATGTGGCTTGAGCGTTGGTTACAAAACTACCCAGGTACTCTATTACTCATTTCGCACGACCGTGATTTCTTAGACCCAGTAGTAAACCGTATTATTCACGTTGAAAACCAAAAATTGAATGAATACACAGGTAACTATTCATCGTTTGAAGTTCAACGCTCTGAAAAACTGATCCTGCAACAAGCTCAGTTCCAGAAACAACAGAAAAACATGGCGCACATGCAGTCATACATTGACCGCTTTCGTTATAAAGCATCAAAAGCACGCCAAGCACAAAGCCGAATTAAAGCATTAGAAAAGATGGAAAAAGTGCTACCGGCACAATTAGATAACCCATTCAGCTTTAATTTTAGAGAGCCAGATGCACTGCCAAACCCAATCTTAATGATGGATGAAGTCAGCGCAGGTTATGAAAACAATACGATTTTAGAGCAAATTCGCTTAAACCTAGTTCCGGGAAGTCGTATTGGCCTGTTAGGCCGAAACGGCGCAGGTAAATCAACGCTTATCAAATTACTTTCAGGTGAGTTAGCTCCGCAGAGTGGCGTATTTACTTACTCTCAAGGGGTTAAAATTGGTTACTTCGCACAGCACCAACTGGAAACCTTACACGTAGAAGAAACTCCTCTTCAGCACCTAATGCAAATTGCCCCTAATCATACAGAACAACAACTACGTGATTATTTAGGCAGTTTTGGTTTCCAAGGTGATAAAGCGTTAGAAAAAATTGGTCCTTTCTCTGGTGGTGAAAAAGCCCGTTTAGTACTGGCACTTGTGGTATGGCAAAAACCAAACATGCTATTGCTTGATGAACCGACCAACCACCTTGATTTAGATATGCGTCAAGCCCTAACGATGGCACTACAAACCTTTGAAGGTGCAATGGTTATTGTCAGCCACGACAGATACTTACTTCGCGCGACAACCGATGACTTGTACTTAGTGCATGATCGCCAAGTGGTTCCTTTTGATGGTGATTTAACGGATTACTACAAATGGCTAACCGAGCAGAATAAGAGCGAGCGTAAAGAACAACAGCAACAAGAAAAACAAGATAATCCAAGCACATCAACCAGCTTAAGTGCAGCTGAGAAAAAAGAACAAAAACGCAAAGAAGCCGAATTCAGAAAGCTAATTGCCCCATTACGAAAAGAAGTAACTAAACTTGAAACTCGAATGGATAAGCTTAATGAAGCATTAAGCCAAGCAGAAGAAGAGCTTGGTGACGTTTCATTATATGAAACAGAAAACAAAAAGCGTTTAACGGAAGTTCTTGCCATTCAAGCATCTGCAAAATCTGAACTCGAAGAAGTTGAAATGGAATGGATGGCTCTTCAAGAACAAATTGAAGAAAAAGAGAATGCTGCCAAGCAGTAACATTCCTTTGAATAAGCACCAATTGGCTTCTATTACCCAAGAAGCCTTTTGGTGTTTCTCATTATCCCATTATAAGAAAGGTGGGGTAAAACAAGCAGCACTGGCACTACAAGACACCTACTTTGGTAATGTGAATTTAGCATTATTACTTATCTGGCTTAATAGCCTAAACCTCTCATTCTCGGTATCTGACTTACCGCTTCTTGAAGCAGCTCTACACAAAAGCGACACTCTACTTCACTCTTATCGCAAGTTAAGAAAACAGATCAAATCGACACAAAATAAAGCTCTTTATCAAGAAGCCTTACAGTTTGAGCTACAGCTAGAAAAGCAACAACAAAGCGATCTAATCACTGCTTTAATACGTATTCCTTTAGTAATAAAAACCGATAATAATCAGATAAGTTTATTAACGCATTATTGCCGCTCTTTGCAGGCAGACGCCTTACTTCCAGCTCTAGAAAGTAATCAACATAACAACACAGAGTAACTAAGATGATGGATAACTTTACACCGGCTACCGGTTTATCTAACGCTCATATTCAGACACTGCTTCCTCGCTTTCTGCGTCGTAGTCCATTGTTTAATGCGTATTGGCAACGCCTTGAGTTACCAGACAGTGATTTCGTTGATCTCGCTTGGAGTGAAAACCCAAATAAAGCAGGAGAAAAACCGCTTTTTATTCTTTTTCATGGTTTAGAAGGCAGTTTCGACAGCCCTTATGCCAATGGATTATTAGCCGCTGCAAAAGAGCAAGGTTGGCTTGGTGTGATGATGCACTTCCGTGGTTGCAGTGATGTGCCTAACCGTTTAGCAAGAGCGTACCACTCAGGTGAAACCGAAGACGCACGTTTTTTTATTGAGATGTTGGATGCTCGCTTCCCTAATCAAGAAAAGGTCGCCACCGGGATCTCTCTTGGCGGTAATATGCTAGTAAACTACCTCGCCAAATATCAAAACGATACCCTACTGAACGCCGCAACGGTTATCTCCGCACCTCTGGATTTAGGCGCCTGTTCTGAACGTATTCAACAAGGTTTTTCTCGTTTGTATCAGGGTTATTTATTAGGATCATTAAAAAACAACAGCATTAAAAAACTCAACGCCTCTCGTAAAGAGATTGTTGGTTTAAATAAAGAGATGATCAAAGCCATACCTGATTTAATCACCTTTGATAATCTCATCACAGCACCAATGCATGGTTACGCCCACGCTCAAGATTATTATCAACAATGCAGTGGTTTACAGTTTTTAGATCGTATCGATATACCAACTCGAATTATTCATTCTAAAGACGACCCGTTTATGACAAATGCGGTGATACCTACTCATCCACTGCCTAACTGTGTACACTATCAACTAACAGAACACGGTGGCCATGTAGGTTTTATTAATGGATCTATCACTAAGCCCAATTTTTGGTTAGAAAGTACCGTTAACCACTGGTTCCAAAAAATTCTCTAACTTTAGCGCCTATTGGCAATTCATTTAATGGATGAGATAAGTAGTATGATCATTCCTTGGCAAGACATCGCTCCTGACACATTAGAAAACTTAATTTCTGAATTTGTATTACGTGAAGGGACAGATTACGGTGAAGTTGAAATCAGCCATCAAGAAAAAGTAGACCAAATTAAAGTTCTATTGAAAAATGGTGAAGCAATGGTGGTCTTTTCCGAGCTTCATGAAACCGTTGATATTCAAACCAAAGCTCGCTTTAATCCTAATTTAACCAACCATAATTACGACTAATAGACCCACCAAGATACTCACAATTTTCAAACCGAACAGTATCATTTTTAGCAACCCTGTTATAACATCCGACGAGAATAAGGAAATTAGACAGGGTTTGTCATGTCAGCAAAACATCCAATTATTGCCGTAACGGGGTCATCCGGAGCAGGCACTACCACCACATCTGAAGCATTTCGAAAAATGTTCAATATGATGGACATAAAAGCATCTTGGCTTGAAGGGGACAGTTTCCATCGTTTCACTCGTCCTGAAATGGACGTGGAGATCCGTAAAGCAAAAGAACAAGGTAAACACATCAGTTACTTTGGTCCTCAAGCAAATGACTTTCCGGCACTAGAACAGTTTTTCCGTCAATACGGAGAAGATGGAACGGGGCAATATCGTCGCTATTTACATACGTTCGATGAAGCGGTTCCTTTTAATCAAATGCCTGGCACGTTCACGCCATGGCAAGACCTACCCGATGATACCGATGTCCTTTTTTATGAAGGTCTACACGGTGACGTTGTTGATGGTGATATTAACGTATCTCAACATGTGGATTTACTTATCGGCATGGTGCCAATTGTAAACTTAGAATGGATACAGAAATTTGTTCGTGATACCCGTGATCGTGGGCATTCTCGTGAAGCCGTAATGGACTCAATTGTTCGTTCAATGGACGACTATTTAAATTACATTACCCCACAATTTTCTCGAACTCATATTAACTTCCAACGAGTACCAACCGTAGATACCTCTAACCCACTCAACGCAAAAGGCATTCCGAGTTTAGATGAAAGCTTTGTTGTCATCCGTTTTAGGGGGTTGAGTAAAGTTGACTTTCCTTACTTATTAGCAATGATTGATGGTTCATTTATGTCTCGTCATAACACGCTAGTTGTTCCCGGAGGCAAAATGAGCTTTGCTATGGAGTTAATTATTAGACCACTACTTCAGCAGCTAATTGATACTGGGAAAATAAATTAATTTCGCTATCTTTTGCGCCAAATTTGGGGTTCTTCCAAAAATAGTGAATAATAGAGACTCTATTCACTATTTTTGCGATGCTATGAAAACTTCTCCTTTTTCCATTTGGCTCAGCGCCGCTCGTCCAAAAACACTACCTCTTGCCCTAGCCTCAATCATGACAGGCTCTGTGTTGGCATATTGGAATAACCACGCCTCTTTTACTATTACGTTAATGGCATTTATCACCGCAACGTTATTGCAAATATTGTCGAATCTGGCAAATGACTACGGCGATGCAGTGAAAGGAACAGATAACGAAGAACGCCTTGGTCCACAACGAGCAATGCAAACCGGCCTTGTAACGCAAGAAACAATGAAAAAAGCCATTGGCATTAATATTGTTCTGACGATCATTAGTGGCTTAATTTTAGTATTTAGCTCATTACACCAAACCATGGATATTATTGGATTCATCGCTCTTGGGTTATTAGCTATTGGCGCTGCTATTGCTTATACCATGGGTGATAAGCCTTATGGTTACCGTGGCTTAGGGGATACCTCTGTTTTTATCTTTTTTGGTTTATTAGGGGTTGCTGGTACGTATTACCTTCATACAGGTCACTTATCTTCTGCTCTATTTTTACCAGCGACTGCCTGCGGTTTATTAGCTGTCGCAGTATTAAATATTAATAACCTACGTGATATAGAAAATGACGAAGCATGTGGAAAAATGACACTGGTCGTTCGCATGGGCGCAAACTGGGGTCGTAAATATCATGCAGTATTAATGGCCGCGAGTTTTATCTGTCTTGCTGTTTTTAGTGCGACTCAAATTCATTCACTAACTGGTTGGTTATTTTTAGCAATTGCACCTTTCGTCTTCAATCATGTTATGTCAGTAATGCGATCTCCAAATGGTGAAGCAATCAGACCTATGATGGGCACCGTTGTGCAATGCGCACTATTTACCAATGTACTATTTGCTGTTGGCTTGTACTTATCCGTTTAAAAACGAAAGCGGCTTATCTCACTGACCTAAGTAAATCAGGATAAATTTGCGGTTTGTCATAGTATTGCCTAAAAAAGCACGTATATTGAACAGTTACAAACACCAATAAAAGGTAAGTTTCACTATGGAATACAATACTTCAGCACTTTGTGACATCTATTTAGATCAAGTTGATGTTGTTGAACCGATGTTCAGCCACTTTGGCGCTAAGACATCATTTTCAGGCCAAATCACAACAATTAAATGTTTTGAAGATAATGGTCTGATTCATCAACTATTAGAAGAGAAAGGCGAAGGTCGTGTTTTATTAGTTGATGGCGGCGGTTCTTTACGTCGTGCTTTAGTGGATGCAGACCTAGCAGCAAAAGCAGCCCACAATGGTTGGGAAGGCTTAGTTATCTATGGTTGTGTCCGTGAAGTGGATTACCTAGAAGAGATTGAGATTGGCATTCAAGCTCTCGCTTCTATTCCTGTTGGTGCAGCAAGACAAAACATTGGTGAAGTGGATGTTGCGGTTAACTTTGGTAGTGTGACTTTCTTACCTGAAGATCATCTTTACGCGGATTCGACTGGAGTGATTATCTCTCAAGAACCGCTAGAAGAGATGGGTGAGGAAGAGATTTAAGAACTAGAGGCTATACGCTTCGCTAACTAGAAACTATAAGAGCGAGTATAGTTGGTGTAGTGATATCTAGGTTTCAGGGCGCTGCGCTTGCAGGTTTCAGGAGTACTCGCTTTTTCTCTTCCTGAAACCTGAGACCTGAACCCTCGCTTTTTGCTCTTATAGAAGCGAAGCGCTCTAGTCTCTAGTTAAAAAAAACCGCAGATGCTTCCACACCTACGGTTTCAAAATAATTCACAGAACTTAGCTCTCCCTCGCTCCTCGAGCGAAGCGTCCTCGCCTCTCGTCCCTGCTCTATTACTCTACTTCGTCCATTTTACCAAGTAGGCCACGGATGCGAGCTTCAAATTGAGCTTGCTCATCACGTGCACGTTGAGCTTCTTGTTCTACTTCTGAACGACCGTTGTTTGCTTGCTCAAGATCTTGAGTTAGCGCTGCGTTCGTTTCTTTTAATTCTTCAACTTCCATTTGTAGCAGTGCGATTGTATCTACTGCCATCTGAACTTTAGCTTCTAGTTGTTCTAATATTTCTAAAGACATTCCTGCCACCTTAACTATATTCTTCATTGAATATGTAGCGAATTTATTACTCACTACAAACTTGTTTTCTATTCTACTCAGCAATTGTAATTCTGCCATAGTGTTATTCATTAAATTGCATCATATGAACAAAAAAGCAGCAGTTTTTACCAACATCTGACGTACTTTCTTAAGATTAAAACGAACTACATACCAAAACTAGGTATTTACCTTCGTTATTTGAATTAAACCACACCTTTAGCTCCTTGATATTTTTATTCTTCGCTGAAAAAATTTCATTCTCGCGGGAAAAAGCAAACGTTTCCCTTTTTGTTATGCTAAAATCCCCTCGATTTTTACTTATTCATCGATTTATTCGGAGCAATTATGAAACGCGATTTAGCAATGGCTTTTTCTCGAGTTACTGAAGGTGCCGCACTGGCTGGTTACAAATGGCTTGGCCGTGGCGATAAAAACGCTGCTGACGGTGCAGCTGTTGAAGTAATGCGTACTCTTCTGAACAAAACTGATATCAGTGGTGAGATTGTTATTGGTGAAGGTGAGATCGATGATGCACCTATGCTATACATCGGTGAAAACGTAGGTACAGGTGGCGATGCTGTTGATATCGCGGTTGATCCAATCGAAGGTACTCGCATGACTGCGATGGGTCAATCAAACGCTCTTGCTGTATTGGCTGCTGGTGAAAAAGGCAGTTTCTTAAAAGCACCTGATATGTACATGGAAAAATTGGTTGTTGGTCCTGGTGCAAAAGGGGCAATTGATTTAAGTCTTTCTCTAGAAGACAACCTAGTAAATATTGCAAAAGCATTAGGTAAACCGTTAGAAACGCTTGTTGTGACAACACTGGCTAAACCTCGTCATGATGAAGTAATTGCAAACATGCAGAAGATGGGCGTTCGTGTATTTGCTGTGCCAGATGGTGATGTTGCGGCTTCTATTCTAACCTGTATGCCTGATAGCGAAGTGGACGTGATGTACTGTATCGGTGGAGCACCTGAAGGTGTTGTTTCTGCTGCAGTTATTCGTGCATTAGATGGCGACATGCAAGCACGTCTTCTTCCTCGTCATGAAGTGAAAGGCGATACAGAAGAAAACCGTATCCACGGTGAAGCCGAGCTTAAACGTTGTGAAGAAATGGGCGTAAAAGCGAACGTTATCTTAAAAATGACAGACATGGCACGCAGTGATGATGTTGTTTTTGCAGCTACTGGTATCACAAAAGGTGATCTACTAGAAGGCATTACTCGCCAAGGTAATATTGCGACAACTGAAACGCTACTTATCCGTGGTCGTTGTCGTACGATTCGTCGTATTAAGTCAATTCACTACTTAGAGCGTAAAGACGCTGAGATTAGAGATATTATTCTTTAAGAGCAGGGACTAGAGACGAGGACGCTTCGCTCGAGGGATAAGGAAGAGCTAAGTTCTGTGAATTATTTTGAAACCGTAGGAGTGAAAGCATCTGCGGTTTTTTGTTTTAAAGAGTTCAGGTTTCAGATCGGTCGCAAGCTCCCTTGCAGGATTCAGGGCTGATCGCTATGAGGCTAGAAGACAATAGGCTTCGCTAGCTAGAACGCTTATTGAAGAGCAGGCGCGAGAGGCGAGGACGCTTCGCTCGAGGGATAAGGAAGAGCTAAGTTCTGTGAATTATTTTGAAACCGTAGGAGTGAAAACATCTGCGGTTTTTTGTTTTAAGAGAGTTCAGGTTTCAGATCGGTCGCAAGCTCCCTTGCAGGGTTCAGAGGTGATCGCTGTAAGGCTAGAGACTATACGTTTCGCTAGCTAGAACGCTTATTGAAGAGCAGGCGCGAGAGGCGAGGACGCTTCGCTTAAGGAGCGAGGAAGAGCCGAGGTCTGTGATAAATTTGAAACCGTGGGTGTGAAAGCATCTGCGGTTTTTTATTTTAAAGAGTTCAGGTTTCAGATCGGTCGCAAGCTCCCTTGCAGGGTTCAGGGGTGATCGCTGTAAAGCTAGAGACAATACGCTTCTATAAGAGCCAAAGCGAGGATTTGGTTTCAGGAAAAGTAAAAACGAGTGAACCTGAAGCCGTAAGCGCAGCGTCCTGAAACCTTGCTCTTGCCTTCACTCGCTTCTCGCAGGACGAAGTCCGTTCTCGCCCCTCGTCCCTACCCCCTCATCTCAAAAAAGAGACTCCCATTAAATCCCCCCAGCTCTACTTTCTCAAAACCTGAAAACTTCAACTAAGCTGAATCTATAAAAGCAAAAACAAGGAATCAGTTTATGCCGCAATCACATCGCAACCTATCCATCCCCTCATTTGATGAGCTAAAAGCATTAGCAGAAAAAGATCCAGAACAACTGGAAGCATTACGTCATCAACTAAGTATGGAGTTTATTGAAAGTGTTCCGGAAGAACATCAAGGACCCCTGCTTGCACAGCAAAGTCATATTGAACGCATTATTGAGCGAGGCAATAACCCAAATCATGTAAATATTCTTCTAGGGCGAGAGCTTGGAAAGCAATTCGTTCGCTTTGCTGATTCACTCAACAAACCCATTGATGAGCATCAAGCTGCAGATATTATTCAATTTCCTAATGCCACTTCTCGCCCCTCAAATAATACGAAGCATTAGGTAAGACGAAAGCTCTAACCTATTTTTTGAAAACTCTCATGTTCCATGTCACGCACGTTGATAGTTAAGCTATCAATGTGGCTGGCCTGTTCAGCAAGCACATCCATTAATGCACGACTTAACTCTCTCTTCTGCTCAGAGCTTCTTCCTTCTAATAGCTCTAACGTAATATGAATAAAGTCGACACTATTTCCCTGCTCTCCAACAAGCCAAGAATGCACTCTTACCGCTCTTGATTTCACATCTTTTGCTGAAAACAGTCCTGAGGCAATAGCCACTTGATGCAAGTCTTCTAATAAGCCCTGCATATTAAGCCTATCTTCTGCTGAATTTGAATATTCCATAACTAAGTGCGGCATAACAACGTCCTTTTAATGTACCAAAAATGATTACTTTTCCATCATTCAGTGAAAGTGAATTAGTTACAATCTCCTCAATAGAAAAGTGCCTAAGTAATCACACTTAAAATCGGCCATTTATTTCTACATTACAGCTCATAATTTTTCGCATTCCGAAATAAAAGCACTAAAATGAGGTATAAAAATGATTTTAGACACTAAATCTGTCGCAAAATCTGTTATATTTTTACGCAAGTTTTTTACATTAATTTGAATTGGAGAGAATCCTATGCGTCATCCTGTAGTTATGGGTAACTGGAAACTAAACGGCAGCAAAGAAATGGTTGTTGAACTACTAAACGGTCTTAACGCTGAACTTGAAGGCGTTACAGGCGTAGACGTAGCAGTTGCTCCACCTGCACTATTTGTAGACCTTGCTGAGCGTACGCTTACTGAAGCTGGTAGCGCAATCATCCTAGGTGCTCAAAACACTGATCTAAACAACAGCGGTGCATTCACTGGCGACATGTCTCCAGCTATGCTTAAAGAGTTCGGTGCAACTCACATCATCATCGGTCACTCTGAGCGTCGTGAATACCACAACGAATCAGACGAGTTCGTTGCTAAGAAATTCGCTTTCCTAAAAGAAAACGGTCTTACTCCTGTTCTTTGTATCGGTGAATCTGAAGCTCAAAACGAAGCTGGTGAAACTGTTGCAGTATGTGCACGTCAAATCGACGCAGTTATCAACACTCAAGGCGTTGACGCTCTAAACGGCGCAATCATCGCTTACGAACCAATCTGGGCTATCGGTACTGGTAAAGCTGCTACAGCTGAAGATGCACAACGCATCCACGCTCAAATCCGTGCTCACATTGCTGAGAAATCTGAAGAAGTTGCTAAGAACGTTGTTATCCAATACGGCGGTTCTGTTAAGCCTGAAAACGCTGCAGCTTACTTCGCACAACCAGACATCGATGGTGCTCTAGTTGGCGGTGCAGCTCTTGACGCGAAAAGCTTTGCAGCTATCGCTAAAGCAGCAGCTGAAGCAAAAGCTTAATTATAAATTCTAGGAACGAGGACACTTCGCTCTAGGGACGAGGAAAACTTGGTTCCGTGAATAATTTGAAACCGTGGATGTGAAAACATCTGCGGTTTTTTTTGTTTTAAGAGCAGGTTTCAGATCGGTCGCAAGCTCCCTTGCAGGATTCAGAGGTGGTCGCTGTAATTACAGCTATCACGATACTGTTCCTCCCCTTGAGTAATAATTTATTGTGATTGACTATGTTGATATAAGGGGAGGTTAGGAGGGGTTGTTAATAAGTAACTTTGAATATGATCGCAATTACTCTGATTTTTTCATCCTATTGATTTCTTATCCCTTACTGTTTATTGATACTAATTTTTCTATAAGTAATCAATATGCCGAATATTTTTAATCAGAAGAAATACTGCACACTACGACAAAACTTACGAAATGATATGCCAAGTGCAGAGAAAAAATTATGGTTCTATTTAAGAAAGAAGCAATTAGGAGTTAAATTTAGAAGGCAACATGGAATTGGAAAGTATGTTGTTGACTTCTTTTGTAGTGAAAGAAAGTTAGTCATTGAACTTGATGGTGATAGCCATTTTTCTATTGAAGCTCAGAAGTATGATGAAATTAGAAACTTGTTTATAAAAAACTTAGGAATAAGAGTTGTTAGATTTACTAATCAAGATGTTTTAGATAACTGTGAAAATGTGCTTCTTTGTATAAAAAAGTATATTTAGTTACAACCCCCTCCTATCCTCCCCTTATATCACCATCATCAATCTCAATAAATAATCATTCAAGGGAAGGAACGGGATGATGATCGCTAAAATTACAGCGACAAAGAACGATTCTCCCCCTTAATTACTGGAATTATGAGAGCAGCATAATTAATAAAAGGGGGAGTTAGAGGGGGTTGGTTGCACCATATTTAATGATATAGATAAACTACACTTCATCACTAACAACCCCTCCTAACCTCCCCTTATATCAACACCTCCAATCTCAACAGTACATCAATCAAGGGGAGGAATCGTATTGTGATCGCTGTTATCACAGCGATCATCTCTAAAACCGGCTCTTCCTGAAACCTAATTCATTGTCGCGCTAATAATACTCGCTTTTATAGTCTCTAGTTAGCGCAGCGTATAGCTTCTAGTTTCAAAGCACAAAAAAACCGAGACATCTCTGCCTCGGCTCTTCAAACACATTACGCTATCAAGCGAATTGGTTTATGGGGATGGCTTACATCATGCCGCCCATACCACCCATTCCGCCCATGCCACCCATATCTGGCATTGCAGAACCTGAGTCTTGTGGCTTATCAGTTACCATCGCTTCAGTTGTGATCATAAGACCCGCAACAGATGCAGCAAACTGAAGTGCAGAACGCGTTACTTTAGTTGGGTCAAGAATACCCATCTCAATCATGTCGCCGTATTCACCAGTTGCAGCGTTGTAACCGTAGCTACCTTCACCCGCTTTAACGTTATTAGCAACAACTGAATCTTCTTCACCCGCATTCTTAGTGATTTGACGAATAGGTGCTTCCATTGCACGAAGTGCTACACGGATACCTACGTTTTGTTCTTCGTTATCACCAACAAGACCAGCTACTTTAGAAGCAACACGGATAAGTGCAACACCACCACCAGCTACAACGCCTTCTTCAACCGCTGCGCGAGTTGCGTGAAGTGCATCTTCAACACGGTCTTTCTTCTCTTTCATCTCAACTTCAGTAGCAGCACCTACTTTGATTACTGCAACACCGCCAGCTAGCTTAGCTACACGCTCTTGAAGTTTTTCTTTATCGTAATCAGATGTTGCGTCTTCGATTTGTTGACGAATTTGAGAAACACGGCCTTGGATGATTGTCTCTTCACCAGAACCATCGATGATAGTTGTTGTTTCTTTTGTGATAGTTACACGCTTAGCTTGACCAAGATCTTCAAGAACGACTTTTTCAAGCTCTAGACCAATCTCTTCTGAAATTACAGAACCTGCAGTCAGAACAGCGATATCTTGTAGCATTGCTTTACGACGGTCACCAAAACCAGGCGCCTTAACAGCAGCAACTTTAACGATACCACGCATGTTGTTCACAACTAGAGTTGCAAGTGCTTCACCTTCTACATCTTCAGCGATGATAAGAAGAGGACGTGATGCTTTTGCTACTGCTTCTAAAGTTGGAAGTAGTTCACGAATGTTTGATACTTTTTTATCAACAAGCAAGATGAATGGGCTTTCTAGATCTACAGAACCCGCTTCTTGGTTGTTTACGAAATATGGAGATAGGTAACCGCGGTCAAACTGCATACCTTCAACAACGTCTAGCTCGTCTTGCAGCGCTTGGCCTTCTTCAACTGTGATAACACCATCACGGCCTACTTTATCCATCGCTTCTGCAATTAGGTTACCCACTGTTGAGTCAGAGTTTGCAGAGATAGTACCTACTTGTGCAATCGCTTTAGTATCAGCACAAGGAACAGAAAGCGCTTTTAGCTCTTCAACAGCAGCTACAACCGCTTTGTCAATACCACGTTTAAGATCCATTGGGTTCATACCAGCAGCAACCGCTTTTAGACCTTCAGTAATGATAGCTTGAGCAAGAACTGTTGCTGTTGTTGTGCCGTCACCAGCCGCATCGTTTGCTTGAGATGCCACTTCTTTAACCATTTGTGCACCCATGTTTTGGAACTTATCTTCAAGTTCAATTTCACGAGCAACAGAAACACCATCTTTAGTGATAGTTGGTGCGCCAAATGATTTATCTAAAACAACGTTACGACCTTTAGGGCCTAATGTTACTTTTACTGCGTCAGCCAGAACGTTTACACCTTCTAGCATTTTGATTCGTGCGTCGTTACCAAATTTAACGTCTTTAGCAGCCATCTTTATTTTCCTTTTAAAAATCTTTTAATTTATTTAGTTAATAAAATTCGAAAAACGAATTACTCAACGAGTGCTTATTATTCAACAATAGCCATGATGTCATTTTCAGACATGATCAGAACTTCTTTACCATCAATCTTTTCAGATTTAGTACCGTAACCTTCAGCAAAAATAACTGAATCACCTACTTTTACGTCTAAAGGCTGAACCGTACCGTTTTCTAAAATACGACCTTTGCCAACAGCTAAAACCGTACCGCGAGTTGATTTTTCAGCAGCAGAACCAGTTAGTACAATGCCACCTGCAGATTTTGATTCAACTTCTTGGCGTTCAACGATTACACGGTCATGTAAAGGACGGATATTCATGGGACGTCTCTCCTGATAATTTTCCATTTAAGAATAAGGTGCCATAATTTGGCTTTGATTTATTAATGGGGATGTAGGGGATTGATTGCAAGGGCTCTAGCGCTAATTTTTTGAAGAAGAAAGGAGGTTTCAGGTTTCAGGTTTCAGGTTTCAGGAAGATCAAAAGCGAGTTCCCCTGAAACCTGCAAGCGTAGCGGCCTGAAGCCTAGCTCATCACTACCACCCCCTCCTAACCTCCCCTTATATCAACATTTTCAATCTCAACAATGTATCTATCAAGGGGAGGAACCGTATTGTGATCGCTATAGTCACCGTGTTCACCTCTGAAATCTGCAAGCGAAACGTTCTGAACTCTGCTCTGCTTTTCCTGAAACCTAAAACCTGAATCCTGCTCTTCCTAGTCCCTAATCCCTCGAATCTCGCCCCTATTTCCTATACACTAGCCATCCCACCACCACACGAGAAAACCATGCTAGATAAACACGGTTTACTAACTCAACCTATCAGCGACGTGCTTCGTAAACTCACGACGCCTATGGTTTTTGGTATGGTCGCCATTCTGCTATTCAACTTGGTGGATACCTTTTTTATCTCCTTACTCGGCACCGATGCTTTAGCAGCAGTGAGTTTTACTTTCCCCGTCACCTTTGCAGTAAACTGCATCACCATGGGGATTGGTGTTGGTTTGTCAGCATCCATAGGTCATTTACTTGGTGAAGGCCATAGCAAACATGCTGCAGAATTAACGACTCATGGGTTAATCTTAGCCATCAGCTTAATTCTGATTGCTTGTGTTCTCGGGTTCTTCACCATCGACCTACTCTTTACCCTTCTCGGAGCTGAAGACAAATTACTTCCTCTTATTGATGAATACATGTCTATTTGGTACTTAACCATACCTTTACTCGTTATTCCGATGTCGAGTAATAGCGCAATTAGAGCCACAGGTGATACCAAAACCCCAGCCAAAATTATGATGCTAGCAGGGCTAATTAACGGCATTCTCGATCCGCTACTTATTTTTGGTTATGGCCCCTTCCCTGAGCTTGGAATTCAAGGTGCAGCTATTGCAAGTGCGATCAGTTGGTTTGGTGCTCTTATCGCTTCATTCTATGTACTCACTCATAAAGTAAAACTGCTTGCTCTACCAAATAAAAATACACTTATTTCTGATTGGAAACAGATCTTAACTATCGGTTCCCCTGCCGCATTATCTAACGCTCTAAACCCAATATCGGGGGCGATTTTAATGATGATGCTTGCGAGTCAAGGGACCGTTGCTGTCGCTTCTTATGGTGCTGCACAACGAGTCGAATCATTAATGCTGCTGGTTATCATGGCATTAACGTCATCACTAAGCCCATTAGTGGCTCAGAACTTAGGTGCAAAACAACCTGAACGTGTCAAAGAAGCAATATTTCTAGCTATTAAGTTCTCTGTCGCCTTTCAGCTCTTTCTTTATATCCTGATTGTTCCACTTAGCATTCCGATCTCTCACTTATTTAGTCAAGACGATGCAGTTCAACACGGTTTGTGGATGTACCTTATTTGCGTTCCATTTAGCTACGGCTTTCAAGGTATCGTTATGGTGCTAGTAAGTAGCTTAAATGCAATGAAAAAACCGTTATATTCTTTCAGTTGGAGTTTTATGAGGTTGTTTGTTTTTACATTACCAACCGCATGGGTTGGCAGCCAAATTTATGGAATGGAAGGATTATTTATCGGGATTGCAATGGGAAATGTGATGGGTGGTATTAGTGCGTTTTGGTATGCGAGAACAAGAATCAGGTTCGAGGACGCTGCGCTCAAGGAGCGAGGAGATGCGAAGAGTTAGGAAGAGCAGGGTTCAGGTTTAAGGTTTAAGGTTTAAGGATGATATGACCCCTTAAAAGTAGACACGGGGTTTTAGTTACTTAACTCAAAATCTATGGGGCTCTTTCCTCCTAGAGTCCCATGCCTTCTTATCGGATTATAATAGCCATCGATATAAAGTCGACTTTGCATTGTCATCTCTTCTCTTGATAGTTGCCCTAAACAGCTTATCCATTCCTTTTTATACTGAGCAAAGAAACTCTCTGAACAAGCATTATCCCAACAGTTTCCTTTACGGGACATACTGATTGTTATTCCTCTCTTGTACAACCAACGCATCGTCATCTCTGACGTATACTGAACTCCTTGGTCTGAATGAAACATCAATTGACTACCATCAGGTCTACGTCTTTCCCAAGCCTTCTTTAAACTACGAACTACAAGCTCTGCGTTGTTAATCCTACTCGTCGACCAACTGATGACCTTTCTTGAGTAAAGGTCTAATACAACACATAAGTACTGCCAACCCTCACTACATCGGACCTGAGTAATGTCTGAAGTCCAAACCCTGTTTGGCTGTGATACTGAAAACTTTCGGTCCAGTAAATTAAAAGCTGGAAAGCCTAATTTCTGCTTAGGCGCACACCCATGCCTCTTCTTACTCGCTCTGGAACGATAACCAAGACTTTGAAGCAGACGTTGGATCCGTTTCTTATTACAAATAAAACCATAAGAGATAGCGGCTTCATAGAGTTTTCTATAGCCAGGGACACAGTGTTGACGTTCGCTTTCGTCTTTTAAAAAACACTTCAATTCAGCGTTATATCTATCGCGAAGCGTAGGCTCTCTATTTAACCACTTATAATACCCTGAAGTGGACACATCAAGATAGCGACAAAGTTTTACTACCGGCCTTACTGGGCTTGAGTACTTGGAAATAAACTCAAATCTTATTCTCTTCGTCTTTCGAAGTAGGCCGTCGCCTTTTTTAAGATATCGTTCTCCAACTCCGCATCTGCTAAGCGTTTTTTAAGTTCGACAACCTCACGCTCTAGTTCTTTTAGCGATTTTTCAGGGCCTTTATTAGGAATGGGCGCTACTGTGTGTTTTTTAGATGTCATCTGGCTTCTCCATTTTACCAATAGCTGAGGAGCGATCCCAATAGAGATCGCCACTGATTTTACTGTATCTGGAGAGTCTAATGACTGTTGAACTGCGTTTCTTTTGAACTCATTAGAAAACTTTCGTTGTGATTTGATTTTCATGTCACTCAATCCTCGTGATCGAGTGTCCACTTTATTGGGGTCAAATCAGGAAGATCAAAAGCGAGTCCCCCTGAAACCTGCAAGCGCAGCGCCCTGAAACCTAGCTCATCACTAACAACCCCTCCTAACCTCCCCTTATATCAACATCTCTAATCTCAACAATGCATCTATCAAGGGGAGGAACTGTATTGCGATCACTGTAGCCACCATTCACCTCTGAACTCTGATCTTGCTTTACGCTCTTCCTGAAACCTTAATCCTGCTCTTCCTCGCTCCACTATGGCCCATTTTCAAACTTTGTAGTAAAATTACACAAAGTTATTTATTCGAATTTATTAAGTTATTGACGAGGAACACCTTTATGTCAGCTAAGAAGCCTATGGCTCTAGTTATTCTTGATGGTTACGGTCACCGTGAAACTCAAGCAGATAACGCAATTACAAACGCAAAAACTCCAGTTCTTGATGGCCTAATGGCTAATCAACCAAACACGCTAATTTCAGCATCTGGTATGGACGTTGGTCTACCTGATGGTCAAATGGGTAACTCTGAAGTAGGTCACACTAACATCGGCGCTGGTCGTGTTGTATATCAAGACCTTACTCGTATCACTAAAGCAATTTCTGATGGTGAGTTCCAACAAAACGAAACACTTGTAAACGCTATCGACAAAGCAGTTAAAGCAGACAAAGCCGTTCACATCATGGGACTTATGTCTCCAGGTGGCGTTCACTCTCATGAAGATCACATCTACGCTGCAGTTGAAATGGCAGCAGAGCGTGGCGCAGAGAAAATCTACCTACACTGCTTCCTAGACGGTCGTGATACACCACCACGTTCAGCTGAAAACTCTCTGAAAAACTTCCAAGAGCTATTCGCTAAACTAGGTAAAGGCCGTGTTGCCTCTCTAATTGGTCGTTACTACGCAATGGACCGTGACAACAACTGGGATCGCGTACAAAAGTCTTACGAACTAATGACGGAAGCAAAAGCTGAATTTACTTTTGCAACAGCAGTTGAAGGTCTTGAAGCGGCTTACGCTCGTGAAGAGAACGATGAGTTTGTTCAAGCAACTGAAATCAAAGCGGAAGGCGAAGAATCAGCAGCTATCGTTGATGGTGATGCTGTTATCTTCATGAACTACCGTGCTGACCGTGCTCGTGAAATTACACGTGCATTCGTTCCTGATTTCGATGGTTTTGCTCGTAACGTATTCCCAGCAATCGATTTTGTTATGCTGACTCAATACGCAGCAAATATCCCTCTTCTTTGTGCATTCGCTCCTGCGTCTCTAGAAAACACATACGGTGAGTGGTTATCTAAAGAAGGTAAAACTCAACTACGTATTTCTGAAACTGAAAAATACGCACACGTTACTTTCTTCTTCAATGGCGGCATTGAAGACGAGTTTGAAGGTGAAGAACGTCAACTAGTTGCTTCTCCAAAAGTAGCGACTTACGATCTACAACCTGAAATGAGCGCTCCTGAACTAACTGAAAAATTAGTTGCTGCTATCAAGTCTGGTAAATACGACGCTATCGTTTGTAACTACCCTAACTGTGACATGGTTGGCCACACTGGCGTATACGATGCGGCAGTTAAAGCAGTTGAATCTCTAGATGAGTGTATCGGTAAAGTGGTTGACGCAATCAAAGAAGTTGATGGCCAACTACTTATCACTGCTGACCACGGTAACGCTGAAATGATGATCGACCCTGAAACAGGCGGCGTTCACACAGCTCACACTAACCTTCCAGTACCTCTAATCTACGTAGGTAGCAAAGCGGTTGAGTTTAAAGAAGGCGGTAAACTGTCTGACCTAGCTCCAACTATGCTAGCTCTAACAGATACAGCGATTCCTGCTGAGATGTCTGGTGAAGTTCTTTTTAAATAGAACTATACGCTTTGCTGACTAGAAACTAAACCGCTTCGCTTCTATAAAATCAAAAGCAAAAGCTGTATTCGCTTTTGCTCTTATAGTCTCTAGTTAGCGCAGCATATAGTTTCTAGCCTCTATGAATACTAAAATAAAAATGCCCACAGGTTTGTAGCCTGTGGGCATTTTTATTTTAGAGGTAATAGAGTTCAGATCGCTTCGCTTGCAGAATTCAGAGGTGTGAGCGGAACTAACTGCACCAAAGAAGGTTCTCCCCCTTAGACGCTATAGCTATGAGATCGATACCGTCAATACAAGGGGGAGTTAGAGGGGGTTGGTTACACCATATTTAATGATAAAGACAAACTAAACTCCATCACTAACAACCCCTCCTAGCCTCCCCTTATATCAACATCTCTAATCTCAACAATACATCTATCAAGGGGAGGAACAGTACCGTGCTCACTGCAACCACCACGATCACCCCTGAACCCTAAAAGGGAGCCTGCGACCGATCTGAATCCTGAAATCTTGCTCTTACTCGTCCCTCGAGGACGAAGTCCGTCCTCGCATCTCGAAGCAAAACGCCCTGTTCCTAATACCCTTCAGGGTTATTCGACTGCCAACGCCATGTATCCGCAGTCATATCATCAAGAGACAGTTTCGCTTCCCACTTCAGCTCTTCACGAGCTTTAGCTGGGTCTGCCCAACATTCCGCAATATCACCTGGACGACGATCTACAATCTTATATGGCACTTTCGCACCAGAAGCTTTCTCAAAAGCCATTACCATCTGAAGAACACTATTACCATTACCCGTACCTAAGTTATAGATATGTAGGCCGGCTTCTTGGCCTTTGTATTTTAGTGCTGCTAAATGACCATCAGCCAAATCAACCACATGGATATAATCACGAACGCCAGTACCATCAACCGTTGGGTAATCATTACCAAATACAGATAAGAATTCACGGCGACCAACAGCCACTTGAGAAATAAATGGCATCAAGTTATTTGGAATACCTTGAGGGTCTTCACCCATAGTTCCTGACTTATGAGAACCAACTGGATTAAAGTAACGTAATAGCGTTACACTCATTTCAGGATGTGCTTTTTGAATATCCGTTAAACACTCTTCTACCATTAACTTACTACGCCCATAAGGGTTCGTTGCTGATGTTGGGAAATCTTCACGGATCGGTGTTGATGCAGGATCACCATAAACCGTTGCAGATGAACTAAATACAATACTGTTCACGCCCGCTTTACGCATCGCCTCAACTAAAATCAAGGTACCCGATACATTGTTATCGTAATACATAATTGGTTTTTCAACAGACTCACCAACGGCTTTCAAACCAGCAAAGTGAATCACGCTATCAATTTGATTTTCAGCAAAGATGGTTTCTAAAATTTTTGGATCGCGAATATCACCTTGATAAAATTTAGGCTTTACACCAACCAAAGCTTCAATACGATCAAGTACGACTTCTTTACTGTTGTATAGGTTGTCCAAAATGATCGGCGTTAAGCCCGCCTCAATCATTTGTACACATGTGTGGCTACCGATGTAACCCATTCCGCCAGTGACTAAAATATTCATTATATTTCTCTATTTTAAATAATTTGATAATAGCCTATACGCTGCGCTAACTAGAACGCTTAGCTCTAGAGACTATAAAATCAAAAGCACCTATACTGATAGGCTTAATTATTACACCAGCTATACCTGCACCTATAGTCTCTAGTTAGCGCAACGTATAGTTTCTAGTTTCACTCTAATACTTCCCCTCAACCACTTGAATAAACTCCGCGAGCTTCTCTTTTGGCAATGCATTAATTCCAGCAGCAGCCTCTCGACCACCACCGGTTGCAAACGAGCTACAGATCTCTCCTGCACCTTGCTTATTATTTAACGGTGCTCGTAAAGAGACAGTATAAGTATCATCATCGTTCAACGTTACCACCGCATGCGATGAATTTGGTGCTCTATTAGCCAAAAGATTACCATAAACACCACTAATTCGACGAGCCCATGCAGTATTTGGTAACTCAAACAAAGCCAGTTTCTCACTTTTGTGCAGAGCCTCTATAGATAATGCATGATTCATATCTGATTGATAAGCACTTTGTAATTGATAGAAAGGTGATGCTTTATCTTTAATAACATCAAAGGGTGACAAATATTGTCTTAATGCTTGATATAACTCAGCAGGATCAAAGTGCAAATCATCGATTTTTGCCCCATACCCATTATAGTTTATTAATGTCCCAAGCTCTTTTAACTGAGATTTTTGCTCAGAAGATAAACCAGCGGTATCAGCTAACTCGTCGGCTTTAGTAATTAAATTATCACCATACGCCGCCGTAATTGCCCAATAATGAAACTGACCATTCAATAATTTATCAATGATTAATGCTGTACACGTATTTGCATCTAAATCGATATGAGCAGATAAATTTTCATTCTCAGGAATATCACCACATCTATGATGATCCGCATAAAACACTTCCGCGCTAGACTCCAAAGCAACCTCTAGATCTGCCATGTTCTTTTCCATAGAGATATCTAAAATAGTTAAACTATCTTCTGGCTTTACATCAATTTTCTTTACTAAATTAATGTCACGTTTAACACCTGTAACCAATACAGATTCTTGAGGGTAAGCTAATCGAAGTTGAAGAAGTGCAATAATGCCATCGGCATCACCATTGAAGATGTCGTAGTTCATGTATCAATCCTTTTGAAGAACAAGAGTGCTGTCTTATGGTCCTACGGTCCTGATTGGGAGTCAAGGTTAGCTTTAAGGCACTACGCGCAAAGGTTTCAGGTTTCAGGTTTCAGGAAAATCAAAAGCGAGCCCCCTGAAATCTCACTTTACTCTTCAAAATAAAAAAAGCGGACACAACCAATTAGTTATGTCCGCTCTTGCTTTTAAGTCTTTACTCGCCCCTATAGGACGAAGTTCGTCCTCGCCTCTCGCAGCGAAGCATCCCTAATTTTAGTCACTACCAAACAAATCGCGAGTGTAAACCTTACTCTCAACGTCTGATAACTCTTCCATCATACGGTTTGAAACAATCACGTCAGACACTTGCTTAAACTCAGCCAAATCTTCAATCACACGAGAATTAAAGAAATCCGCCTCTTTTAATACTGGTTCATAAACGACAACTTCAATGCCTTTAGCTTTCAAGCGTTTCATAATGCCTTGAATTGAAGAAGCTCGGAAATTATCAGAACCCGCTTTCATGATTAAACGATAAATACCCACAACTTTTGGATTACGTTTCATGATAGATTCAGCGACAAAATCTTTACGAGTACGGTTAGCATCCACAATTGCACCAATAATATTATTCGGCACTTCTTGGTAATTCGCTAATAACTGCTTAGTGTCCTTTGGTAGACAGTAACCACCGTAACCAAATGATGGATTATTGTAGTGATTACCAATACGAGGGTCTAAACCAACGCCTTCAATAATCTGACGAGCGTCTAAACCATGCGCCTCAGCATAAGAATCCAACTCATTAAAGTAAGCAACACGCATCGCAAGGTAAGTATTCGAGAACAACTTAACAGCCTCAGCTTCAGTTGAATTCGTCAGTAATACTTCAATGTTCTCTTTTATCGCCCCCTCAACCAATAAATCAGCAAATACCTGAGCTCGCTCAGATTGCTCACCAACAATAATACGAGATGGGTGTAAATTATCAAAAAGAGCTCGACCTTCACGTAAAAACTCAGGAGAGAAAATAATATTCTCACAGTTTAATTCTTGTTTAATACGTTCAGTATAACCAACAGGAACTGTCGATTTGATAACCATTACCGCTTTTGGGTTGATAACCATAACGTCTTTAATTACAGCTTCAACAGAGCCCGTATTAAAATAGTTCGTCACAGGATCATAATCAGTTGGCGTTGCAATCACTACATATTCAGCCTCTTTATAGGCGAATTCTTTATCTAGTGTTGCTGTAAGATTCAGTTCCTTGTTAGCCAGAAAATCTTCAATTTCCACATCTGAAATAGGTGATTTTTTATTATTAATCAACTCAACCTTTTCAGCCATAATATCAACTGCAATCACTTCATTATGTTGTGCTAACAACACTGCATTTGATAGGCCAACATAGCCTGTACCGGCAATGGCTATTTTCATTCTTATGATCCTTGTAGGGAATTTTAACTAATTTGATTATAAAAGAAATCGACATTAGAGGCGAGGATGAAATCTGCCCATAAAAATAACAAATTACGAACAAAGTATACTCTGCAAAGTTTAATCAATGTGTTAGCATAAATAGTTCGTAACTACTAGGTATATCAATGTGAGAAAGCTATTACAAAATTCAATTGTATGTCATGGATTAGGCGTCATCGGCACAATCTTGTTTATTTATATTGCCACAGGATTAAGAACACATTTACCAATTACGGTTATTAACAGCTATTGGCTTGTTAGTGCAGCTTATATCATTACATCCGTTACTATTCCTAAAATAACAAACTACCTTTTAGTTGATCGTAAGTATTATATTTTACCCGTTCTCACATCTGTCTACTTAACAGTAACGCTCTTAATTCTGCTTTTTCGAATTGATTACTCGCGTGAGATCTTAGTTTACGCTTTTTGCACTCACCTATTTTGGATGTATTTTTCTGCTAGTATTAGAAAGAGTAAAGAAAGGCTAAAACTAGGTGCAATCAATAATTTTGATATTACTTCACTCGATAAAAAGAACGGCCGTGTTGAATTATCATTACTTCCAGAACCGCTTTCAATGACAGATATACAAGATGGTTTAGTTGTTGATTTACATAATAAACTAACACCGACTCAAGAAAAATTTGTTGCTGATTGTAGTATTAATAATATTCCCGTATTTCACTCAGAAAGCATTCGAGAAATGGTCGAAGGAAAGGTAAAAACAAGTCACCTTTCTGAGAATGCAATCGGAACATTGATTCCGAACCCTATCTACCACGGTGTAAAGCGAGTTTGGGAATCCCTACTAATCATTGCATTCTTTCCCATCACATTGCCGGTGATGCTAATCACTACCATTCTAATAAAATTAGAAAATCCAGGTCCAGCCATGTTTATTCAAGAACGCGTTGGACAAGGTGGGAAAACATTTAAAATTTATAAATTCCGAAGCATGACTGTAAAGCAGCCTGGAGACGAAGATAAATTTGCTACAGCAGAACAAGCTCGAGTTACGAAAATAGGGAAAATCATTCGAAAAGTTCGTATTGATGAATTACCACAATTTTTCAATGTGCTAAAAGGTGAAATGTCACTAATAGGTCCAAGACCAGAACAAGAAAGTTTTGTTAAACAATTTGAACAAGAAATCCCATTCTATGGCTACCGTCATATGGTAAAACCAGGCATTACAGGCTGGGCTCAAACGGTGCAAGGTTATGCTGATGATACTGACTCAACACGAGAGAAATTAGCGCATGATCTATATTACATCAAACATTTATCTTTCTGGTTGGATATGAATATTGTTCTTAAAACAATAAAAACAATGATGACTGGATTTGGCGCTAAGTAAACCGAAAATAAATGCGTTCTTTAGAACGCATTTATTTTACTCTTCCTTTTATTACACCCTGTATCTTATCTGTTATTACCTTTAATTCATTTAGTGTAAAACTAAAACCTGCACCTTGAATACTATAGTTATATTTTAAATAATGAATAAACCCCTTCCGAGCTAACACATTGACAGGTTTAGGGTTTGATAATGCAGAGGATAATTCATTAATATCGCATGGTTCACATACATCTCCTCGAGCAAAGAAAGCTCTACCTAATACATACAAAGGTTTCTCTGTCTCTAATGCTTCCATACACACTGTAGAATTAACCGAAATAATTGAGCATGCATTATTTACTAGCTCAGTTGTATTAAATCGAGAAAACACCGTGTCAGGGCTAGATTCGTAGGCCCCCAAATCATTTGGATGAAGCTTAACAACTAAAGTATGATCTGCCGCCAACGTGGAACTTAAAAATGCTTTTTCAACTTGATTTAAAAGTTCTTGATTCGATGAAAAATCACTATGAATTAAAAACTGAGTATCATTTTCTAATTGCATTGGAAAGAAAACATATTTCCCTTTCGGCAAATCATCAAGTTGAACAGATGATGCGCTTTGGTTAAATCGAGGCTTAACACTTTGCTCCCAAAAACGCTTGATATAAGGTCGAATCTTAAAAGCGTTATGTAAAATAGGAGAGTTGAAACCTAATAAACCACCTAATTTGTTTAAAATTAAAAAATACGCAAAGTTCAATTTAGATTTTTTACTTTCATGTCCATAAAACTTATCAGGAACATCAAATGGCTTATCAGGTAAATTCCCAAATTGTGAAAAATCAATATCAAGAGTAGTTATGCTCGAATTTGCATTAACACCATGAAAATCCAAGGTCATGGTATAAGGTCGAAATAGACCTAACTCACTTACGCAAAAAGGAACGCTCTCTTCTATGCATATTTCACGAGCAATAGCGTGGTGCCATCGCAAGTCATTATGCATCATAACAAAATCGATTTTTTTTGATTTTAGATAATGTCGAAAGTAATTAGCAAACTTAGCAAAGTTTTCTAATTCACTACGTGATAATTCTCTATTTTCAAACTTTCTAACATAAGCAGAATAATGATTATTTGACCACTGCGCTAAATGAAGATCATCATTAGTAAATGTCTTATGCTTTCTAAGAATACAACCTATATAGTTGCTTTTAGAACCTGAAAAATAGTGCTTATAACCGCACTTAGAGAAAATTGCAGTAAACGAAACAGGTTCATCAAAAGTCGATATTATCTGAGAAAAAAAGGGAGAGTAAGGTGAGTCTAATGAGAGTATATTCATTCTATTTTTTTAGTTCTTCTATCCATTTGTTGATGATAGTGTCTTTGCTAAATAAGGTTCTTTTATTTAAAGCTGTTTTTGACATCTCTTTTCGTAAAAGTTCATTAGAAGCTAAATCCGATAACTTGGTTTCAAATAAACAAGTATCAAATAAAGGGATCAAAAAACCATCTTTAGTATCAGTAATAATCTCAGCAGGACCTGTTTCACAATCAAAAGAAACAACAGGTATTCCAAATGATAATGCTTCAATTAAAACCATTGGAAAACCTTCATTTTTAGAAGTTAACAACAAAATGCTCGCCTTTTTGTAATATTCATCAATTACATCAGTCGGAGGTAAAATGCTAACCTGATGACCAATACGATCATCATTACGCAAAGATTCTACTTGATGCTGTTCTGGTCCTTCACCTATAAAAGTACAAGTCCATTGTTTATTCTTAAGTAGAAATGAACTCGTAATATCACATAATAAATCAATACCTTTAGTATCCGTAAAACGACCAACATAGAGCAAGTTATTGTATTCATGCTGAGTTTCAATTTCTCTTGTAGCAAAATGAGTATAATTAGGAATAACACGTACATCATTATGCTCTTTATCGTAGTATCTTTCTTTATCTCGATTCGTCAGAACCACAAGAGTATTAAATTTTTTATATAAATACTTTCGTATAACTCTACGCATCAGACTACTATTAGAGTAAGCAGTGTGTTCAGCTGCCCACGTTCGCTTACCTTTAATTTTAAATAATGCAATGAATAAACTCATTGCTGTCCCAACAGATATCAATACATCAGGGTTCTCACTTTTAACGTACTCTCTAAGCTTTTTACTCAAAGAGATATACCAAGAAATTTTCCCTAGAACTGTTCTACCATGTAAAGGAGGAAGATCTAAATAACTCACATTATGAATATCTGGTTTTTCATATTTATGAGCGGCAGAAATAACCTTTACATCAATGTCTTCAGAGATAGAAAGATCCCTTGCAAGTCCCTTAGTAACTGTAGACAGCCCTCCAGGCATAGTGATGTCATTAATGAGATAAAGTACTTTCATATTCTCTAGCTATTTTAGGTAAATGAGATAATACATATGGAGCTAAATATGCTGAACCAAAGCGTGATAAATGATGTCCATCACTAAAAATTGGAAAACGCCCCTCAATGGTCTTACAAACAACGTCATCACATAAAGAATCAGCTACATCAATAAAATAAACGTTTTCCTGATGAGCTACATAATCATTTAAGAATGAATTAACCTCCATCTGTTTAAAAGGTGTACTATTTTTACATTCTTTAGAGAAAAACAGTCCACTTTCACCTAGACATTGAGCAGAGTGATTGCTATCTCTAACCGGAACACCTATCAAATAATATTTTCTATCTTTACCTAACATACTTTTAATTTCATCAAGTTGATCCGATAAAATATCAAAATACTCATCATGAGATAACTTATTGAAGTCCATATTATTGGATTTATATTTATGACTAGTTTGATATGTCCACATAGAACCAATGACGATGTCAGCCAAAGGATATTGTGCAGCTAATTGCTCTACCTTAGAAAATGAATTGGTACAATCCGTATCCTCAACACCTTGATTGAAACGAGTTAAAGATGGCGACACTAAACAACCGTGGTCGAAATAAGTAACCAGATTTAAAGATATCCCCTCTTGTTTAGCCTTATCAACAAAACCACCTAGATACTGTTGTGCATAGCTATCCCCAAAGAAAATGTAATCAACGCTACGATCTTTTGCTAAATAGTTAACCTGACTTGAAGGAAACCCATCGCCACCATATTTAAATAACATTTCTTCATCTTGATTATATTGATATTTTGATTCAACTCTATTGTAAATGCCGTTAGTTAAATATATGAAAACCGCAAATGAAATAATAATGAAATATGAAATAGAAATGAATTTTAAGCTTCTTTTTTTCTCAACAACAGAATATGAAAAATGAGAAATAGCCAAAAGAGACAGTATAAAATGCCATGAAACAGGCTCTAATAGAAAAAAGTTATAAAAGACTAATAAAGGCCAATGAATAAGATACAGTGAATAAGAGCTTTTACCTAAGTAATCAACTATTTTATTTTCAGATATCTTTTTAGGTACAGATGAGGAAATAATAACAAAAACTGTCGCAATAGTCGGAAGTATTGCAAAGTAACCAGGCCATAATAATGATTTATCAATAATCACATAAGAAATTAAAAATAATATAATCGCTGTAATTAAAAGAGCATTATTATTTTCTTTTAGCGAATATTTATAGGCCATATAGCCTAAAAGCATTTCCCATGCTCTTGTTGTAATTAAATAATAAGTTGTTGTTGGAAAAAGTTCAGATACTATTAAATTAATCACAAATGAAAATAAAACAAGGAAACATATAACACTATGAATCTTATCTTTAGGAGTGAACTTGATTACACCAAGTATAAGTAAAGGATAAAATAGATAAAACTGCCACTCAACAGATAAAGACCATGTATGCAACAACCACTTACTTAATGAGGCTGTATCAAAGTATCCAGACGTTTTCCAATATACAACATTAGAGACAAAAGATAGAGAAGAGATAGAATCAATAGAAAGCTGCTTATAATCTTTAGGCGAAAGAAGAAAGAAACATACAAATAACACCAAAAACACGGTAAATAATAATGAAGGGCATATTCTTTGTATTCTAGCGAGATAAAAGTCTTTAAGATTAAATCGTCCCTCCTCACTACGCATAAAAATAATACGAGACATTAAAAAGCCAGAAATAACAAAAAATATATCAACCCCAATAAAACCTGCTTTTAATGTCATAGGTGATATATGATAAATAATAACTGATATAACAGCAAGTGCTCTCAGGGCATTAATATCTGAACGAAAAGTCTTCATTTGTTATTCTTATTTAATCCAAAACTAACCATTAAAAACTGACTCAAATCTTTAAAATCACCTATAGACTTTGCAAGACGAAAATAAATTAGGAAAAATCTAATCTTGCTTACTACATTCATTCTTTTTGTATAACGGGCAAAGAAAACAAGCATTGAATGAAAATCGATAGTTCTTTTTTCACCAAGTACCCAGTTAATTGTCGTTTTCGCATCTGTCATGCATGCAACTTTTAAGCTATCACAACAACGGATAAAGTAATCTAAATCTTGATTGCGACCAAGCGACTCATCCCAACTAACCTTTAAAAAAGCATCTTTCGTCATAAAAAAAGAAGAAGACTGAGCCCAACCTCGATTTTTTCCAAAAAGGTAATTAACAGGATCTTCTTTAGCCAAAAACTTACGTGCGGTTACCGTTTTTAAACTTACTGAATCATTAATAATTGCACTGGAATAGACAAAATCCACATCACACTCAGTTAAATGAGTTAATGACGAAGCTAAATAATCACTTTCCCATTCATCATCAGAATCCAAAAATGCAACATACTCTCCTCTTGAAGCATTAGCTCCAGCATTTCTAGCAATATTTGCATTTTTACATGGATGAACTTTTAGGTAGTGTACATTTTCACCATACTCGGACTTAATCAACTCTTCTATTTCTTCTGGGAATTTACTGTTATTTTCAGCAACAATAACTTCTATATTTTCATAGCTTTGATTAAGAACAGTGTCTAATGTTCGTTTCAGTTCTGTAATTCTATCTTTTACTGGAATAATGACGCTAATCAACTTCATAACATGCTCAAATTATTAGATATTAAAACCATCTAGATAAGAAATCTTTTATTTTTTTTATCGAAATATTATTAGGTAACATTCTTTGCCTAAAAAGAACAATTGATTTAAAGAACTTTACAAATAGTTTCATTGTAAAAACATCTTTAAAATTTAAAACAATTGATAAGAAAGAAAATTGATAATATTTAAGACCATATTGAGAAAGAAGTTCATTTCTATTCAATGCAACTTCAAGCCTTGATCTTCTATTAGTCTTAGAATGTGTCGTAGTCAAACTATTAACACGTTTATAAACACAATAAACAGTTTCATTAACTGATGATATTTTCTTTGCAAATAAAGCAGTTTTTAGTGAGAACATAACATCATTTGATGCGATTACTTCATCAAATAGAATTTCATTTTCACTAACCAGTTTATGTTTAATTAATTTCCCCCACGGAGGGAAATACATATACCTAATTGACTCATCATTTTCATTTAAATTTTTATCAATCAAATTCGTTAAATACACATTTCGTTCAGAAATATTATTAGACCCTTCAATTAAGCTTTTTGATTTAAAGAAAATAATGTCATCAATACTTTCAGAATATGAATCAAACACTTCAAATGCATTGTTCAAAAAAACATCATCTGAATCAGCAAATAATAGCCATTTCCCTTTAGCTATCTTTAATCCAATGTTTCGACATGTACCTGCACTTTTAATAGGTGTTTCATTATTTAAGAAAATACACTTAGACTTGATACTATCAAGATCATATTCATCAGTGCTTTTATCATCAATGACAATAATTTCAATATCATCCCTTGAAGGAATTGAATTCAAAAGTCTTTCTAATGATTTAAAGTCGTTAAAATGTGGAATAATAATTGAATATTTCATTAATATCTACCGTTCACTCATTTTTGACAATCTATTACAGAATTCTCGAGTTCTCATAAATATTGCATCTTGAGAGAAATTTTTCAGAATAAATTTTTTATTTATTTCTTTCTGTTCAATCGTTAAATCATTAGTAAGATGTTTAATTGAAAGATCTTTGATATTAAATATAGCAGACCCATTACTTTCGAAAAAACCATAAAGCAAACTATCTGAATTCAGAAAGACTTTAGCCCCCATAGCCATCATAACAAACACATTACTCGCAGCTTGTTGCCTTCTATGATTCATAATAATCACATTACATTTTTTCAAAATATCAAAATACTCATCCTTATCCATATAGTCGAATATTGGAGTTATATTTAAATCGAAATTATAAATATCACTTAACAGTTTTTCCCTATATTTAAAATCACCATAAGATAAAGGCAATATGATATTTCCTTTATATTGAAGTTTATGTAAGCATTCTAAAACTTCATAGTGATTATTGGTCGGATCTGCAGAATTACCCAATAATAAACTTTCCCCTTGAGGATCTACAACCATATTTTTATTAAGTATTTTTGCCGACGCACCGTAATTCCACGCTATATATTTCAAGTGCTTGTACTTTTTACTTAGCAAATGATACTCAGACTCTAAAACTGGTGAAAAGTGAGTTATATTTAATATTGCCTTGTGTTTTTTTAAGCGGAAAAGAAAATCAACTTTAATAAAATTCTTAATTTTAGATTTAATGCTACCTAATCTTTTATATTTTAAAGAATATTTATAAAATAATCCATTTGATAACATATCATAATAATCAAATCCCATACCGACCCATACATAGTTAAGCTTAGGGTACATATTAATAAATTTAACATGATTAACATTCAAAGAATGGATGATTATATATGTAGCTTCGTCTAGTAAATATTCTATGCTTTTAATATCTTTCAACTTCAAATATATTACATCTTCATATTCATCAGATATATATTGAACACTAGATTGATCTCTATTTAAAAGACAAACATATTTATTATCAACATTTTTGACACAATCAAAGTTCTCGAATACATTTACAGTAAACTTGTTATCTAATATAAAGTGTACTAATTTCACCACATCACCATTTAAAATAACGCATTATAAAAAGAATTGTAAATATCTTTATAAAAGTAATAAACAACCAAGAAGTAACATAAAATAAAAGACAACAATGATAAAACTAAAGTATAATAATCATTATTCTGATATGTTATATTGAATACATGTATTATACAAAATAAAATAACAACTAAAAGCCAAATTGGAAATATATTTTTAAATTGTTTTAGAGTGCTAATATTAGATAGTTTACTTGTATAATATGTATTAATGAAAACACTAATATATGATTGAGTCATAATACCAAAACAAATAGCTTCGATTCCTATAGGTACGGTAATGAATAAAATAATAGTTGTTATTAATTTTTTCATCACTTCTAAGTTTAAAAATAGGTCTGATCGGCCTTTTACCTGTAATAAATTCAAATTAATTGCGTGTATAGGATGTAGCATATATCCAAAACACAATATAATTATAATTCTTTTTATGTCTATCCATTCATTACCAAGAACAAGATTAATAAACGGACCAGACACAACAGCGAAAGCCCCCATCAAAGGGAAAATAACCGCAGCAGATAGCCTTAGTGTTAATAAATATGCGGCATCTAACTTTTCAGTATCATTTTGCATTTGACTTAACATTGGGTATGTAACCCTTTGAATAATCGATGTCATAGTCATTGCAGGAGTGTTTGATAATGTTTTTGCTTGTGTAAAAAAACCAACCTGAGCACTTGAAAATAGCTTACCAATAATTATCTGATAAATATTTTTGTATATTGTGTCAATCAAACTGGTTAACAACAATTTGGAACTAAAACCAAAGAGTTCATCAAACGATGATTTAGAAAATCTCTCTTTGGGCCTCCATGGCACCAATATTTGAATTAATATCGCATTACTGAATACTGAAGATAGTCTTTGAGCAATTAACGCCCACACACCAAACCCACAAAATGCAAAACTAAAAGCAACAAGAGTACTAATAAAAACACTAATTAGTGACGCTTTTGTTAGTCTTTTAAAGTCCATATTTATCGTTAATTTTGTTCTTTGAACTAACGATATAGCATTAATAATAATATTAATACCAAGAACCCTTAATAGACTGGTTAATTCAGGTTCATTATAAAAATCAGAGACATAAGGCGCCCCGAAATATATCAATAAATAGCAAGTAACAGATACTGCGATATTACAATAGAAGACGGTCGAAAAATCTTTTTCATCACGGTCTTGCTTTCGAATTAACGCATTACCAAAACCACTATCAACAAATATTTGAGCTATAGCTATAAAGATAACCAGCATGCCAATAAGGCCAAATGCTTCAGGTCCTAGCATTCGACCTAATATAAGCATAACCACAAGTTGTATACCTTGTGTCGCTATTCGTTCAATCGCACTCCATTTTAATCCACTAACTGTTTTTTTCTTTAAATTAGTCATTATTTATAAGAGCCGATAAATATTCACCATAACTATTTTTAGCCATTAGCTGAATTCTTTCTTCCATAGAAGATTCACTTAACCACCCTTGGTTAAATCCTATTTCTTCTAAACAAGCAATTTTATAGCCTTGACGCTTCTCAATAGTTTCAACGAACTGAGCAGCTTCTAACAAACTTTCATATGTACCAGTATCTAACCAGGCAAATCCCCTGCCGAGCATTTCTACATTAAGCTTATTCGCTTTTAAATACATTTCATTAAGTGCAGTTATCTCTAACTCACCACGTTCTGAAGGCTTAACTTGTTTTGCCAAACTAACAACTTGATTGTCATAAAAATACAAACCAGTAACAGCAAAATTACTCTTAGGTATTTCTGGTTTTTCTTCAATAGAAATCGCTTTACGATTTCTATCAAACTCTACAACCCCAAAACGCTCAGGATCTTTTACCTGATACCCAAAAACCGTAGCACCTTGCCCATTTTTAGCATTTTCTACCGCTTGCTTTAACTTTGGCGAAAAACCTTGACCATAAAAAATATTATCGCCCAAAACCAAACAAACTGAATCATTACCGATAAATTCTTCACCAATAGTAAACGCTTGAGCTAAGCCATCAGGACTAGGTTGCTCTTTATAAACTAGGTTAATACCAAACTGACTTCCGTCACCCAATAATCGCTTAAAACTTTCTTGATCATCAGGAGTTGTTATAACTAATATATCTCGAATACCTGCTAGCATTAGCACAGATAATGGGTAATAAATCATAGGTTTATCATAAACAGGAAGAAGCTGCTTAGATACACCCATAGTAATTGGGTATAAACGGGTACCTGAACCGCCCGCTAAAATAATACCTTTCATGTACTGTTCCTATTTTTGGTTTGAAACCCCAAGGCGTTCACAATTATATGAACCATCAAGAACACGACTCCACCAAGCCTTATTCGATAAATACCATTCAACCGTTTTTCGAATACCGGTTTCAAATGATTCTGCAGGCTTCCAACCTAACTCACGTTCAATTTTAGATGCATCAATAGCGTAACGAACATCATGACCAGGTCGGTCTGTAACATAAGTAATCAAATCAGCGTAGTGATTAACCCCTCCAGGCTTATTTGGTACTAACTCTTCAAGTAACGAACAAATGGTTTTAACAACATCAATATTCGCTTTCTCGTTATGGCCGCCGATATTATATGTTTCGCCAACAACGCCCTCTGTCACAACTTTATATAAAGCACGAGCGTGATCCTCAACATACAACCAATCACGAATCTGTAAGCCGTTACCATAAACAGGTAAAGCTTTACCATCTAACGCATTAAGGATAATCAGTGGAATTAATTTTTCAGGAAAGTGATAAGGACCATAATTATTAGAGCAATTGGTTACGATCGTTGGTAACCCATAAGTTCTTTGCCAAGCTCTTACTAGATGATCACTTGATGCTTTGGATGCAGAGTAAGGGCTCGATGGCTCATATGATGTTTCTTCAGTGAAAAGATCATCAGTACCTTCTAAATCCCCGTATACCTCATCCGTTGATATATGATGAAATCGAAATGCATTTTTTTTCGGTAAATCTAATGCATTCCAATACTGTCTAGCAGCTTCAAGCAAAGTGTATGTGCCAATAATATTTGTTTCTATAAATGCTGCAGGTCCATCGATAGAGCGATCAACATGCGACTCTGCAGCTAAATGCATTACAGCGTCCGGCTTATATTCATTAAATATTCTATCCAGTTCTGCGCGTTGGCAAATATCTACATGCTCAAAAACATATCTAGAATCTGTATTAATCTCAGCTAATGACTCTAAATTTCCAGCATAAGTTAATTTGTCGACATTAATTACAGTATCTTTTGTATTATTAATGATATGGCGTATAACTGCAGAACCGATAAAGCCTGCACCACCAGTTACTAAAATTTTCACTGATTACTCCTGAAAAAACTTTTTCATATCAACGCTATTCTCCTGTGAAATACTATCATCATGTAATCCACATTCGCGCTTTAAACCATGAAATCTAGTATCTTCTGGTCTCATACCATCAGATAAAGGAATCGTTGTATGAACATCCCCCATGGATACATATCCTTTATAATATAAAGGGTGATAATCTAAATTGTTCTCTTCAAGGTAATTTTTAATATCGTCATCAGACCAATCTAATATTGGTAAAAATTTAAATTGCTCTCCTTGAATAGATAAGAAATCAAGCTTCCTACGAGACTCAGCTTGCTCTCTTCGCAAACCAGAATGCCAGATAGATAAATCAAGCTCCTTCAAGGCTTGCGCCATAGGAATAACCTTATTTATTCGATTGTATTTTTTAATTCCATCTAGACCATTTTCCCATAATTTCCCATGAATACTTTCTTGCCATGCGGGAGAGATTACTGAACGGAAGATTTTTAAATTTAAATTTAAATCTCGCTGCATTTTCTCAATAAATTGATATGTTTCAGGAAATAAATAACCAGTATCAATTAAAATTACAGGTATATCAGGTTTAATTGACGTGTACATATGCAAACAAACAGCTGCTTGAATTCCAAAACTTGATGTTAAAGCTTGGTTACCTTTAATATTATTAAGAGCCCAAGTAACTCTTTCTGAAGCCGTTAAAGTCGATAAATACTGATTAACTTCGGACAACAACTCATGTTGTCGTTCAATGTTAAGGCGTCGAAATGAATTAATTTCAAGAACATTATACATATGTACACATAACCATATTAATATTTAGTTAAAATATCAGAAATTGTTTTAAAGTTATCAACTTCTTCATCAGGAACAGCTCGATCTGTTAGATTCTCTAATTCTAAAAATAAATTAAATAAATCTAAGCTATCTAACCCTAAATCTTCAAAAATGATATCTTGGTTTTCTTTTAATGTTACATCACTATCAAGTGATATACCCGCTGCATCCATTGCATCAATTACAACATCAATATTAAGCATTTTTTACTCTCCTAAGTAGGTTTGTTGCCCATGAAAGGCCGACACCGAATCCAGAAATAATAATATTTTCTTTAGTGGTGTCATTAATAAATTTTTCTAATAATAATGGAATTGATGAAGATACTGTATTACCAGTATCTTTAATATCCATTGGAACTTTATCTTTTGAAACTCTTAATTTTCTAACGATAACATCTATTATTGCCGCACTTCCTTGATGCAATAAAAACAAATCAACATCATCTATTGCCAATGTGTTTTTTTCTAGATATTTGCATACATGATTAGGTACTTTGGTTGCTGCAAAGTTAAAAACTTGTCTTCCATTCATATATAAATAGTCATTTTTAACCAATGCTAATTCACCACTACCATCTGTACTAAGTAAAGGCCGCTCTATTAACAACTCACCTTTAGTTGATAACAATGTAGCAGTTGCAGCATCACCGAATAATAATGAAGTTACTCTGTCATTTTCATCTATTATTTTTGAATAAGGGTCAGCTGTTACTAATATTGCATTATCAAATCCCATCTCAATCATATGAGCTTTCAAAATACTTAAACCATATACATAACCAGAGCAACCAAGTGATATATCAAAACAAGATATATCTTCTTTTAGCTCTAACTTCCCTTGAACTAAAGCTGAAGTATGAGGAAGTCCATCAAAATCACCATTTTGTGTAACAACAACAAGCGCATCTATATCTTGTTTATTTAAACCTGTTTTGTTCAATAATGATTCAACAGCTTTAACCGCCATATCTGATGTATTCATACCTTCAGGCATTCGAGATAATTTAGATGCTCCTATTTTTGAATCAATAAAATCCTTTGATTCTGAAAATCGTTCTGAGTTCTTATAATTATCAATATAATCATTAGGAATGTATGAGGCTATATCTCTTATATATATCATGCTTCACCTACAATAAACATAATCTTTGCTTTAAGCACTCCATTTAAATAAATCAAATTTTCACTAAATCTGGATGTTATTCTTTTATTTGATTCAATCTCTATAAGTCCATCAAAATTAATAAGATCATGCTCTGATTTATACTGACCAAATAACCATTTACCTGAACTTGGTTTATCCAAAGTATTATTTAATTTTTTTGTTAATGCGACAATATTCTCTATATAAGAAAAGTTATTATTTAAAGTCATTGAGATTTTCTTATCCGAAACTTTAGCATTTTCAACTAAACCATCTTCATCAAAATCATATCTATCGTTTATTAACTCATTCGATTCAAGTAGATAGTATGATTGCTTTGGAGTTTTAATAATAGCAACTGTATTATTTCCCTTTTCAGTTGATAAGACACATTGGCACTTAGTTGTTTTCCGAAAAGAAATATCTGAAATATACTCATCCTTCAATAAAGCACTAACAGAATTAAACATATCCGTTCCATGAAGATAGTTACGGTCAGCTTTAAATTTAAAATATATCATTTTCTTTTTGGAACTCCATTTAGCTTATTTTGCGTTGGAATAGCTCTAGCTGGCATGCCAATATACGTAGCACCTTCATTCTCAATACTTTTTGATATAATTGCGCCAGCACCTATCGTAGTTTTATCAGCAATTTTTATTTGAGAAGCAAAAGTTGCACTTGCTCCTATAAAACATTCAGAACCAATAACAACATTTCCAGCTAAAGTACAATTATTAGCTATGTGTGTATGATGGTTAATTTTCACACCATGCCCAATCTGAGAGCCATGTGAAATCAAACAGTTATTATCAATAATCGTACTTTCATTCACTGAACCTCGAACGATCGTCACATTAGAACCAATAAAAACTTCATTTCCGATTTCGACATAACCAATTTGAGGCTGAATAACTCTTTCACCAGTTGCTTCATCCCAAATCCACGCAACACCTTTAGCGCCAATTACCGAATTGTCAGAAATAGTAACATTATCTCCAATAATCACGTTGTCATGAATGACTACATTGGCACCAATAAAGACATTATTACCTATTGAACTTGCTCTAACGACTGCATTTTCATCAACATTAACATTTTCACCTAATTTTACTGATTCAGATATAACTGCTGATGATGCAACTCCCGAGTTTTTCTCAGGGTAAAATTCACGCATTAATTTGTAAAATGTAAGTTGCGGCTTTTCCAAAACAATATAACAATTATTTTTTGAATTTTTATTATGTTCATCATTAACAATAACCATTGAATTATTGATTGATTCAGGAACATCACCTACTGAGTAGTATAATTTATTATTTTCAATTTTTTTTATACTACCAAAGCCCGTTATGTTAATAACATCACCAAGCACTTTATAATCAATATTTAAATCAATCAATTTTGAAAAAATCAACTCTTCATTAATCATAATCAACTCTATAATTCATTATTTATAACATCACAAATTCGATCGATATCAGAAGTCGTCAATGAGTGATATAAAGGAAGACATAAGATTCGCTTCGAAATAGACTCTGAAATCGGCATATTTTGATATTTCACGATATGCGTTAAATTATTTAATGATGGAGAGAAATATCTTCTTGGGTATATTGATACTGCATTTAATGCACTCTCTACCTTTATCATTGCATCTTCAGATTCAAAAATAATCGGCATATATGAGTAATTGCAGCCTTCATCAATAGTCTGAAAACGGATAGATTCAATCCCCTTAAGATTATTTACGTATAATTCGTAACTTTTCTTACGGTCATCCAACACATCATCATAATATTTTAAGTTAGCTAAACCCAAAGCAGCATGAATTTCTGTCACTTTACCATTGCAGCCATCTTCAACGACATCTTTATGATCATCATGGCCAAAAAAGCGAATACGCTTTAGCTTCTCATGTAATTCAGTTGAGTTAGCAATACATGCACCACCTTCAGCAGTATTAAAGATCTTAGTTCCATGCAGGCTTATTGTCGAAATATCACCATAATCCAACACACTCTTTTCACCATAATTTGTACCCACGGCATGCGCAGCATCATAAATTACTTTCAAGTTATGTTTTTTTGCAATGCTCTCGATAGCTTCAACATCGCAAGGATTACCAAATACATGCACAGGCATAATTGCAACAGTATCTTTTGTAATCAGATCTTCTATCTTGCTGACATCAATATTTAGTGTATTTTCATCGATATCACAAAAGATTGGTGTACAACCTTCCCATTTAATCGCACTGACTGTTGCAACCCAACTAAATGGAGTCGTAATAATTTCACCTTTTAATTCAAGGGCTTTTATCGCCATTTGAATTGCAACAGTACCATTGGTAACTAAAGATAAATTACTTGTGTGTAACTTGTTCTCTAACTCAGATTCAAGTTTCTGAACTAGAGGGCCGTTATGAGTTAAAACCCCTGTTTCCCAAACCTGTTCAAGATATTGAGTAAACTCGCTTAGAGGAGCTAATGATGGCTTAGTTACATAAATTGGGTTATTCGGCATGATGAACCTTTAAAATATTTGAGATAAGGTGAGCTTGATTAACATTTGATTTGTATTCAAACTCACGCTTTTCATTGCAATTTATTGATGAAGAAAAGTACGTCAGCATATTTTGAAAATGATTTGTTTCTTCAATTGAGATAGTACGGCTGCCCGACTGAGTTTGTACTTCAACCTCAGCACTATAACCAGGAGGAGCAGTAAAAATTCGCCCAGCTTTAATCAAGCCTTTACTTCCCCATACTTCAAGTAAACATTGGTAATATTGTTCAAAACCAAATGATATATGACTAGAAACGGCACTATTTTTTAAATTTAGTTGTGCATTTCCCCATAAATCAACATTCAGTTGCTCATCAATATGTAACGATGAAGAAACGACCTCAACATCAAAGCCTAAAATCTCTTGAGTTACTTTAATAGGATAAGCACCAGCATCAAGCAAAGCACCTCCGCCTAAATCACTCTGATATCGAATATTCGATTTATCTTCAAATGGAGGAAAACCAAATCTTGAATGAACTTGTCGAATATCACCAATTTCACCTGAAGCGATAATATTTTTAATGCATTCCAATTGCGGATGAAATCTAAATTGAAAATTTTCAATTAAAGCTAACTTTCGTTCTCTGGCTATATTATTTAATTCAACAACATCCGATAACGTACAAGCTAATGATTTTTCCACAAGTACATGTTTGTTTTTCAATAACGCACTCTTAACCCACTCATAATGTAATGAATTTGGTAGTGGTATATAAACCGCATCTATCGCATCGTTATCAATTAACGCTTCATAATCATCAAAAGATAAACAATTGAATTGATTGGCAAATTCATCAGCATCTTTCTTGTTACGGCTAGCAACACCAACTAATTCAAACAATGAATCTAAACTTTGAATTGCTGGTATGACAAAACGTTGAGCAATGCTTGCACATCCAAGCACTCCAATCCTAATTTGTTTAACCATGAGCGAGAATACCTCTAATATGCGGGTTAATCCATGCGTCTTCTTTAAGCAGTTGCTTGATTTGATACAAGCTCAACCAAATAAAATTATCATTTGGCAATGAAATTGAAGCCGCTTCATCAAGTTCAATCAAAATGCCACGATTTCTTTTCAGATGCAGTCTTCCACCATCTTCTGCTAACCAAGCATCAAAAAGCACGGTTACATCATCAAGATTATCACGCTCCATAAACAAATCAGTAAAGTGTGGTTTTCGTCCACCATGAGCCTGATTAATATTAGCAAACGTAGCTTGAAGACTTGGACTAATTTGAACTTTTCCGTAATTGCCTGGCTCTTCCTTTGCTTCACATAAATAATGTGGGATACCATTGATTCTTTTGCGAATAATACCTAATAAGCCGCCATCATAACCAACCTGCTCAAGAATTGGTTGATCCCATGTCACTGCAACTTCACGGTTCTTTGATGTTACTCTTACACCATGAATAGTGAAAAAATCACCCGAATCGTGATAAATATTTCCTGAATCTTTATCAATATTCCAGCCAGCAACTTGGTTTAAAGGAATATCTTCAACCTCCAGAGTTGATTGCTTTCTCTTATTCACAAACCACTCTTTTACTTCTTCTAGAGAGTAAAAAGCAGACCAATCCTTTAAAGACTCAAACATAAACTCTGGAGTGTGAGAATAAATATCAGAAGATATAAAATCATCAATTCGAGTTAAAAAGTCTTTTAATTCATTTTGATAATTCATCTTATACATTCCCAATATCTGCACAGCCCCATTCAGGGAAATGCTTTCTTACATATGCATTTAGCTCTTTTTCAGCCGGTGAATACACACGTTTGTTCTCATCTACACCAGAATGAACATGGTGAACCATTCCAGCACCAACCGTTACATTCGTATGTCTATCAATAACCACAAACGCCCCCGTTTGAGGCAACTTTGGGTATTCATCAATAACGACTTTATCTGTCAAACTGATTTCAGTTAAAGCAATTTCATTTAAGTCCAATGATTCACTATTTTCTGCGTGCTGTTTTAGTGTATTCACATCGATTTTATGTTGAATCGCTGATATTTTTCCTGCACAAGACTTCGTAGCAAACTTAAAAACATACTCTTTATGAGCACGTAACGAATTCTCATCCATCCATACAATATGCGCATCTAACTTATTAGTCGTACTTGGTTCAACACCTTTATGAACAAGCATATCACCACGAGATATATCAATTTCATCTTCTAGAGTAATCGTAATTGCTTGTCCCGGTTGAGCGCTATTTAGCTCACCATCAAATGTATAGATTGATTTAACCTTCGATGACTTACCAGAAGGTAACGCCGTTACTTCATCGCCAACTTGCACTAAGCCAGACGCCAATGTTCCACAAAAACCACGGAAATTTAGATTAGGTCGGTTAACATATTGAATAGGGAAACGCATATGTTCCATATTCTTATCTTGATCGATTTTTACCGTCTCAAGTAGCTTCATTAACGTTGCACCAGGATACCAATCCATCGCTTCACTTGAATGCACAACGTTATCACCATTAAGAGCCGAAATTGGAACAAAACGGATATCATCAATATTAAAGCTCTTAGCCATCTCACGGTAATCGGCTTTAATTTTTTGATACACCTCTTGGCTATAATCCATCAAATCCATTTTGTTGATCGCAACAATAATGTGTTTAATGCCAAGCAATGAACAGATATAACTATGACGACGAGTTTGTGTCTGAATACCGCGGCGAGCATCAACCATCACAATAGCCAAATCACATGTAGAGGCACCCGTTACCATATTACGAGTGTATTGCTCATGTCCCGGAGTATCCGCAATAATAAACTTACGCTTATCTGTAGAAAAATAACGATAAGCAACATCGATAGTGATGCCTTGTTCGCGTTCAGATTGCAAACCATCAACCAAAAGAGCTAAATCAAAATCACCATCAGTGGTATTGAATTTTTGCGAATCTTTTTCAATCGCCGCCATTTGATCTTCATAAATGAGTTTTGAATCAAATAATAAACGACCAATTAATGTTGATTTACCATCATCTACGTTACCGCAGGTTAAAAATCGAAGAAGGTCTTTGTTTTCATGTACTTTTAAATACGCTTCGATATCCGTTGCGATAAGCTCTGAACTATGAGACATGAATTGATTTCCTTAAATATATTCTTTATTAACTAATGCGCTAACGATTTGCTCAGCACATTCTTCAATTGATTTATTAGCGGTTTTTACATGGATTTCAGGAGACACCGGCTCTTGATATTCAGAATCAATACCAGTGAAATGCTTAATCTCACCAGCTCTTGCTTTTTTGTATAACCCTTTAGGATCTCGTTGTTCACAGATATCCAAAGGCGTATCTATAAACACTTCAAGAAACTGATCTTCACTTAACAGAGCACGAACTTGTTCACGATCTGCAATAAAAGGAGAAATAAAGGCAGTTAATACAATCGCTCCTGAATCTACAAATAGCTTAGCGACCTCACCGATACGACGAATATTCTCAACTCTATCGGCATCGCTAAAACCCAAATCCTTATTTAATCCATGGCGAACGTTATCACCATCCAATAAATAGCTGTGTCTATTTAAACTTAATAATTTACTTTCAACCGCATTTGCCACTGTTGATTTTCCTGAACCACTTAATCCAGTAAACCATAATACAACTGGCTTTTGATTCTTTTGCTTAACTCGATCAGCATGAGTAACGGTAGAGTTATGCCATACAACATCAGCACTTACTGAGTCGTTTTCTTTTACTTCATAAGGAGATGTCATAAAAATCACTAAAAAATAAACTAATTAAAAAGGGAAAAAGTATGGGATCGCCAAGCCAGAAACCAAAATATAAACTAACGTAATAGGCCAACCAACCTTTACAAAGTCTTTCATTGTGTAGTTACCCGCATTCATTACCATCAGGTTGGTTTGATACCCAAAAGGGCTAATAAACGAAGCACTAGCGCCATAAGCAATGGCCATAGCAAAAGGCAGATAACTTACATTAAAACTTTCAGCTAACCCTAACCCAATAGGAAGCATAATCGCTGCAGCTGCGGTATTCGTCATCACTTCAGTAAGAATAATGGTGAGTACAATTACACCAAATAACACCCATAATGGGGATAAGCTACCCGCGTAATATTGAAAACCATGTGCTAACCACAAAGCCAAACCACTTTTGGTAAACGCAGAAGCAATACATAGCGCTGAAACTAAAATGATCAACAAACCAAATGGAAAACGTCGACGTAATTGCGTTCCATCGATCACTTTAAACGCCAACATACAGCCTAAAAAGAGAGAAAGAGTATCGATTAAATTTAAAGTAGAGACCGTAGCGGTAACGATCGCCGCAAGAAAACCACCAATACCTATAATATTTTGAAAAACAGAAAGCGGCTCTTTTACTTGCTTATCATCCAACAAAAAAAAGTTTCTCGATAAATTTGGTCGTTTCTTGAAGTCATTACCCACAGCAAGGATAAGTTTATCCCCACTTTGAATCGTTAATTCACCTAATTTACCTGACAGTCGTTTACCCTGCCTAGATATAGCAACAACAGCGGCATCAAAACGTGAACGAAACTCCATCTCTTTTAAAGTTCGTCCAATTAATATTGATTCAGGACTAACCAAGACTTCCACAACGTTTTTATCTAGCTGGAACTCATCCTCAACATACAGCTTCAAGCCATCAAACGAAAACAGCTGTTTAACTTCGCTTACATCGCCACTAAATAACAGCTTATCACCCTGTTTTATCACCTCATTCGGTGTCACAGGAGAAATAAGCACATCATCACGAATGATTTCACTTAAAAACAAACCATCAAGAGAACGTAAGCCATTCTTTATAACCGTTTGATTAATCAGCTTACTGCCTTCCATTACCTCAGCATCTAAAAAATACCCAGCAGAGTTAAACTTATTCACCTTATCTTTAGGTAAAAGATTCACCATAATAAGAATCATGGCTCCGCAGCTAATAAGCAATAATGCCCCAACAGGAAAAAAGCTAAAAAGGCTCAGGCTTGGTAAATTATTTTCTTCAAGTAAACCACTAACAACAAGGTTTGTCGCAGTACCAATCAGCGTTAATGTGCCGCCAAGAATTGAAAAATAAGATAAAGGAATTAAGAGTTTTTTAGGGGCATGAAACTGGTTTTTCAGTATCGTTCCCATAAGAGTCGCAACAACGGCAGTATTATTTAAAAATGCAGAGCTTAAGGCACTGACTCCAGCTAATCGGCACAATGTGACCCAATAGTTATTATGAGATAACTGCTTTGACGCCCAGGTTAATATTACTGTTCGCTCAAGGGCAATAACCGAAAGCAGTAATAGCAATAACGTAATAACCGAGCGGTTCGTTACATTAGAGAAGATCGTATGTTGATTAATTTCTCCGAACACATATAAGACAGCAGTCGCAACAAGAAAAACCTTGCTTGGCACAAAACGATTTGAAACCAAACAAACAATGAGACCGATGAGAACAAAAGCAGTTAGTAACATAAAAACCTCAATAGAAGCGAGAAGCAAGAGCAGACTTCGTCCTGTTCTTAGAAGTACCCTTCACGCTTCTTCTTCTCCATTGATCCTGATGAATCATGATCAATAGCTCGGCCTTGACGCTCAGAAGTCGTCGTTAACAGCATTTCTTGGATAATCTCAGGTAATGTAGTTGCTTCAGATTCCACAGCACCAGTTAATGGATAACAACCCAATGTACGGAAGCGCACCATTTTTTCTTCAACGACTTCACCTTCTTTTAGTTTCATACGGTCATCGTCAACCATAATTAACATACCGTCACGCTCGACAACTGGACGTGGCTTAGAAAGGTACAAACCTGGAATTTCAATATTTTCTAAATAGATGTATTGCCAAATATCCAGTTCCGTCCAATTAGATAAAGGGAACACACGAATACTCTCGCCTTTGTTCACTTTACCGTTATAAATATTCCATAGCTCTGGTCGTTGGTTTTTAGGATCCCAGCGATGATGTTCATCACGAAAAGAATAAACACGCTCTTTAGCTCGTGATTTTTCTTCATCACGACGAGCACCACCAAAAGCAGCATCAAAACCGTGCTTATCTAAAGCTTGTTTTAACCCTTGAGTTTTCATGATATCAGTATGTTTAGATGAGCCATGAACAAAAGGATCAATCCCCATTTCTACGCCTTCAGGGTTTTGGTGAACAATTAAATTCATTCCAACCTTTTCAGCCATATAATCACGAAACTGAATCATCTCTTTAAATTTCCACGTTGTATCAACATGCATTAAAGGGAATGGAGGTTTGCCTGGTGCAAATGCTTTTTTTGCCAAATGAAGCATCACTGAAGAGTCTTTACCTACAGAATACAACATAACAGGATTATCAAACTCAGCAGCAACTTCACGCATAATGTGAATAGACTCTGCTTCTAACTGTTTTAAATGAGTCATTTTTTCAGGGGAAATTGTCATGATGAATACACTTCTATTAATTAAATCTATGGGGTCAATTAGGCACGCTACCGCCCATAGGTTATAACGCATACCCAAGGCGTTTGATGATTTAAACTGTTTAAATATTTTCTTATTTTATCATAAGCCCAATAAGTTAGCATCTTTGCAGCGTACTCAAAGGCAAGACCAATAAACGATTGGCTACATAGTAAGCCCATATATCGGCAAACACACTAAAGACTGAAATTTATAAGTGGAATATGAGAGGTTGAGGGAGAGGAGAAGTAAGGGACTAGTAAGTGCAGGGACTAAGGACGAGGAAGAGCAGAGATGAGAGCTAAGGAACGAGTAAAAGCAGGAACTAGGGAAAAGTAAGAGCAGAAATAAGGAACCAGTAAGAGCAGGGACGAGAGTTAAGGGGCTAGTAAAAGCAAGGACTGAGCTAAAGAGAGAGCAGCACCTAGCACCTAGCACCTAGCACCTAGCACCTAGCACCTAGCACCTAGCACCTAGCACCTAGCACCTAGCACCTAGCACCTAGCACCTAGCACCTAAAGAGTATAAAACAAAAAAAGCGGATACAACCTTAAGTTATATCCGCTTTTGTGTATTGATTATCTATATATTTAACAAAACGCCATTATTTGCTTATCTCAGCTTGAAGCTGTACCGACATGCGCTTACCAAACAGCTTATGCACAAATGTTGTGATACGCCAGATGTAGCTGATAGTCATAAAGTACACGCCAAATAAAGCTAAGAAACTAAAGAACATGACCGACTCACTCATGCCATTTAAATCAGCCCAAATGCCGAAGAAAGCGCAAATTAAAGCAACGGTACAAATTAAGAAAAGCGTCATATAAGAAGATAAACCCAAACGCTGGCAAATATGATGTAAATGCTCACGATCAGGTTTGAATGGAGATTGGCCCTTACGAACACGACGGATCATAATGGTTGCCATATCCATAAGAGGAATTGCAATTAACCATAATGCGGTTACCGGTTTAAATGCAATAACGGCTGGCTCTTGTGAACCACGAATAAGCATCCAAACCACCGTAAAGCCAATAAACATACTGCCGGCATCACCCATAAAGACTTTAAAGCGACGCCCCAAAGGAAAACCAAGGTTAAGCATAATGTATGGCACCATAGCAATAACGATTAACCCGCACACATGAGCAAGGTAATCATTACCACTGTAATAGAACACGGTAGCGAGCGCAGCAAAAGTAACCGATGCTAACCCACCTAATAAGCCATCAATACCATCAACCATATTAAAGGCATTAATCGCCCCTATCACACCTAAAATGGTAATAAAACCACTTACCGCAGAAGACAACATGATGGTCTCACTGCCCATTAAGAAACCTAAATTATGTAAACTGTGTCCGCCAGCAAAAATGATAACAAGAGAAATGCCAGTTTGAACAATTAACCTAATTTTAAATGACACATCAAAGTAATCATCAAAGGCCCCTAGCACCACTAATACCGCTGCACATGCCAAATACATAAGCAGAGTTTCAGTAACAGGGAGGAAAAGAAGCAAACCAATACATAATGTAGTGAATATAGAAATACCACCAATTAATGGAATGACTCCTTTATGATGCTTTCGCTCATTAGGTTTATCTACCAAGCCAATGCGCTTAGCCACTTTGCGCATAATAAATAAACTGATAAATGAGACGAGAAACACAAACAGATATGCGTTTATCATGAATAAACTTCCTTTTAGGAATGTAGTTATCTTTTAATTATATATAGATGGGTATTGCATAAAACCACGCAGTTGCTACGTGGTCTATTTGCTCGCATTTTATTCAGTTATCAATGTAACGATACAAATAAAACACGAGCCACGTTTGTTTTTTAGCCAAAGAAAAACAACGTGCGGTATTGTACAAAAATAGAGCAAATTATCAATAGTTATCCGACATTAACTATTAATAAAATGAATAATTAATCAGAACCAAATAAATCGCGAGTATATACTTTTGCCTCTACATCTGATAATTCTTGGTCCATACGGTTAGACACAATCACATCACAAGTTGATTTAAATTCGTTTAAATCGGTTATCACCAAAGAGTTGAAGAATTCTTTCTCTTGCAGAACAGGCTCATAAACCACAACCTCAATGCCCTTCGCTTTTAAGCGCTTCATCACACCTTGAATGCTTGATGCACGGAAGTTATCAGAGCCTGATTTCATCACTAAACGATAGATACCCACACGTTTTGGATTACGCTTTAAAATGCTGTCTGCAATAAAATCTTTACGAGTAGTATTCGCCTCTACAATTGCACCAATAATATTCTTTATAGTTAACTATATTTTTCATTAGAGCGACTAAACTGCTAACTTTTTTTTAAAGAATCAACGATAGAAGACGCTATATTTACCACTGAAAATTCTTTTTTTAATAACTTATAACCTGAATCTCCAATACTCTTCCGTAATTCTATATCATTTTGTAATTTACTTGCATTCTCAAAAAAAACATCATCTTCACCATTAACACTAATCAATCCTGCTTGATTAATATTAACTAAACCCATTAGGTCATTTCCTTTATTTACACTACCTAGAATTGGCAATGATTGAACCATATATCCTAATAATTTGCCGGGGAAGTTATGAGCACTATGCTTAGCCGATAAAGAAAATAGCCCTACATCAACTTGAGCCAAAATATCTTTGAACTCCTGCTGTGATACGGAAGGAAGGTATGAACAATTGGTCAATGCCCATTTTTTAATTAAGTCATTAATTAATTTAACTTCATCACCTTGCCCTAAAAAAATAAAATGCACCTTATCAAAACATTGCATATTTTTAGCCAAGCGTATCAAGTTCGCCATATCCTGAGCATGACCAATATTACCGCCATAAAAGTAGATAACCTCATCATTTAATCCCAATTTTTCTCTCAAGTTCCTTACAGTATCTGAAGGACAATGAGGCGACAGATTAGCCCAGTTGCGTAATATAGTTGTAGGGAATCTATTGTTAGTATTTCGATTAAATATTTCTAAATTTTTCTCCGACATAACGCCTATAATATCGGCATTACGATAAGAGATAGTTTCAAAAAAGCGAAAGTAGCGCTCAATTAACGACCCCTCTTTCATTAAGCCAGAATCAATAGCCCATTGAGGAAAGAAATCACGCAAAATGAGATAACTATTGCACTGGCAGCGATTTTTCAGTTTTGATACTAATGACCCAAAGAAAATTGATGGAGAATAGTAAACAACTCCATCAAATGTATCTTTATCGACTTTACCTTGAATTGCACTCCAAGCTCTATGGGAGAGCAATGTTTCGTTGATCGCTCGTTTGACCTTCGGCACATCTTTGATTTGACCAGAAAGAAAGCGCCAAATAACAACACCATCTAATTTTTCTTCAATAAGTGCTGGCTCATTTTTATCAAAGTGAGGTGTAATAATTGTCACGTAATGTCCTTGCTCTAGTAATTCTACAGCAAGTTCATGAAACATTTTAGCTGCCACACGAGTGCTGTGCGGCAGGTAATCATCTATAATTAACGCTAAGTGCATTACTATTTCTTCCAGACAACACGATTGACATAATCGGTGTAACTTAGAATTGTACGAAGTACTTTATCAGAGACGTTTGGTGCAATATAGTCAGTTACTTTATTCAACAAACGAGTTTCATTTCTTGGCTGATCATCCAATATTTCAATCGCTTGTAGAATACGATCGACACTCATTCCCGTAAACATAACTGCACCTTCTTCAAACCCTTCTGGTCTTTCTTGCGCTTCACGGATATTAATCGCAGGGAAGTTCAAAATTGAAGATTCTTCAGTAATCGTACCGCTATCACTAAGAACCACCTTCGCCTCTTTCTGTAAACGAATGTAATCACTAAAGCCTAGAGGCTTCATCAAACGTACTAAAGGGTGAAACTGTAAGTTTAATAGCTCGATCTTCTTCCTTGTTCTTGGGTGAGTAGAAACAATAATAGGTAGATAGTACTTTTCAGCAATCGTATTTAACGCTAAAACATAATTGTTAATATTTCGCTCAGAATCGACGTTTTCTTCGCGGTGTACGCTCACTAAAAAATAACCTTCACTAGTCAGCTCTAGGCGTTCTAACACATCTGATTGTGAGATTTTTTCTTCGTAGTAATTTAATACTTCATCCATCGGACTACCTGTTTTAACGATGAAATCAGGACTAATCCCCTCACGTAACAGATAGTCACGAGCAATGTCGCTGTATGGCATGTTTACATCAGAAATATGGTCGACAATTTTTCGGTTTATCTCTTCTGGAACACGTAAATCAAAACATCGATTACCCGCTTCCATATGGAAAATAGGAATCTTTTTACGCTTAGCTGAGATAGCAGACAGGGCACTATTAGTATCACCTAGGATCAATATAGCTTCAGGATTAATTTCTTCAAACATCTTATCTGATTTACTAATAACCTGAGCCATAGTTTCAGCTGCAGTGCCACCAGCACATTCTAAAAACACATCAGGAGAACGAATACCAAGATCATCAAAAAAAATTTGATTCAATTCATAGTCATAATTTTGACCAGTATGAACTAAGGTATGATCAGTGTATTCATCCAACTTAGCGATTGTACGTGAAAGACGAATGATTTCTGGTCGCGTGCCTACGACGGTTACTACTTTTAATTTACTCATAGTTATATCTCTTACTGTAATCACTGTGCATGAATGCTACCAACTCGTCCCAACTTGGTGGTACGAATCCTGTCTTTTCACGAAACTTTATTGAATTAAGGGAACGATCTATCACAAAGTCTTCAAACCTTTCTATTTCAATCTGCTTATTGTAGACATCAGCAACTTTTGAGATCAAAGAGAACTTATCAATAGGATCTACAGATAATTGATACAGACCAGAAAGAGATGGATTAGGGAGTACATAATCCTCAAGAACCTTTGCAACATAGGCAGTTGGCAGACCAGAGAAGACAGCTTTCGAGAAACCTCTCACAAAGCCTTTTTGATTTAGAAACCAATCAATTAAGCTAACAGAAGATTTTAGCTCATGACCGATAATCGATGTTCGCAAAGTAATATGTTGGCCATAATCCACTTCACCAAGGCATTTAGATTTACCATATAAATCTGTTGCCGTTGGCAAGTCGGTCTCTAAATAATTACCAGCTTTACCATCAAACACACAATCTGTAGAAAAATGAATTAATCTAGCACCAACGCGATCACATAGCTGAGCAATTTTATGTGGTAGCAATGCATTAATTTCTATCGCTTCTACATGTTGCTTAGCTACATCATGCTGCTTTATTAAACCGATACAATTAATAACGACATCAAATCTCATTTTTTCAAGAACTGTTTCAAGAGTTTCAAATTTCTTGATGTCAACACCATAAATCAACTTGTCCATAGAAGGAAAATACTTCTCCAACCCATGAACACTTCTAACAGTACCAAAAACATCAAGTTCGGTTGAATCAGACAAATTAGAAAATATACTATAACCCAACATTCCTGTTGCGCCGATAACAATAACTTTCACGTTACACTCCCTCAGGAACAACAACATTACCAGCTTCAATATCGCGGATAAAATCGAGTTTTCGAAGCAGTTCTTTCATCCCTTCAACGTTTAAACGCTCTGTATTATGAGAGTTATAATCTTCAATTAAAGATAAATCTTTCTCTCCTTCCTCAAAGTATTTCGAATAATTAAGGTCACGGTTATCGGATGGAACACGGTAGAAATTACCTTGGTCTTCTGCTACGAACATTTCCTCCCTACTACACAATGCTTCATATTGTTTCTCACCATGACGAGTTCCAATTATATTAACAGGATGTTCAGGTTTACCCATTATTTCTAAAATAGACTGAACAAGCACTTCAATTGTCGCTGCCGGAGCCTTTTGCACGAAAATATCGCCATTTGAACCATTATTAAAAGCATGAAGAACCAAATCAACAGCATCATCTAATGTCATCATAAATCGAGTCATATTTGGATCAGTAATAGTAATTGGATCACCAGTAACTACTTGACGGATAAATAGAGGAATCACAGATCCACGAGAAGCCATAACATTACCGTATCTAGTACCACAAATTGTAGTATTCGTATGCTCAAGGTTACGACTCTTAGCCACAATGACTTTTTCCATCATCGCTTTAGAAATACCCATAGCATTAATTGGATAAACTGCCTTATCTGTACTTAAACAAACGACTCGTTCAACTCCGTGATTGATAGCAGCCTCTAAAACATTCTCTGTACCTAAGACATTTGTTTTAACCGCTTCTAGGGGGTAGAACTCACAAGAGGGTACTTGTTTCAGAGCTGCTGCATGATATACATAATCAACACCACGCATTGCATTAGATACACTTTGAGGGTCGCGAACATCGCCAATATAAAATTTCAGTTTATCAGACTGGAAAATTTTACGCATATCGTCTTGTTTTTTCTCATCTCGAGAAAAAATCCGAATCTCACCGATATCTGTATTTAAGAAACGACGTAGGACAGCATTACCAAAAGAGCCTGTACCACCTGTAATTAGCAAAACTTTATTTTTAAACATATTAATTTTTCTACATTAATTCAAAGAAATCGTGCCAACTCGTTTGATACTTTGGAACGAATTGTGGGTTATGACTATTATCGCTTTCTAATAGTCGATTCAAATATTCAGCCCATAAGCTAGGATCATCCCCTATGAAATCAACGCCTTCATAGCCTTCTAAAACCTCTTTTGCAAAGCTTGTATCCAAAGAAAGTACATGTTTACCAAGCATTGCAGCTTCCAATAAAGGTAAACCAAAGGACTCTATAGAGCTTGAAAAAGTAACTACATCACATGAGTCATAGTATCTTTTGACCTGCTCGTAAGAAATTGGCCCAGTGAACTCACAGAACTGCCTTATGTTAGGATTCTCTTTAAGATAATTATGAATGTGTTCATTAGCTTCTAGGTTTACATCAATAGTTAATATTAACTTTAAATTCAAACTGTTACCTAAAGAAAGGTATTTATAATGCAACGTTTTAATGGATTCTAAAAGTAACAAGTGGTTTTTAAACACTTCACCTGTAGCTGGATAAAATAAAGTTAACTCTTCGTTACTATTATTATCCACTGAAAGTAATTCTTTATCTGACCAAGGAACAATTTCTGGCTTAAAGTTAAACACGTTAGAATTTGGGACTCTATACTTATTAATTAATGCATTTCTCATCCACTCAGTTTGAACAATAAACTGTGTAGTTGGCTTTGAAAATGCAAAAATAAATCTAGGATAAATATACTTGTAGAATGCATACTTGCGCTCACTAGCTACAAATGGGTTCCAAGACTTTTCATGTAAAAATAATCCTTGGTGAACATAAACCATCTGACGTATGTCACCTACATTCAAAGTAGTATTTTGCAAAGAAATAACTAAACTAACGTTACCTTTTAGCTTTGAAATTTTTTTCTTTGCCTTCCAAAAATCCCATTTAACGCGCTCCAAGCGACTATTTTCGACAACCTTAACAAAAGATATATTTGTTTTATTTGTATATTCGGGTTCTAGCTCAAGCTTGCTATTGATAGCGATGATAAAATCAACACTTGGTTTACAGTTTAATATAAACTGCTTCAAAATATTGAGAGCACCACCACTAACAATAGAAGTTGCGCTTACAAAGACACGCATCATCCTACATCTCTAAACTTGAGAACAAATAATCCTTTGATTTTTGTCTTTCAGCTTCTAAACGCTCATTTGCCTCCGTAAAATCTAAAACATAGTGACTTGAGTTAATAGATTTCAATGAATTTTCATTATGAATAACTCGTGAATCTAAACCCACAACTTCAAGTAAACTACTAATACGGTTTACATTCGCCCCAGGAGAAATAGAGAAAAACGGTTTGTTAAAGATAAGTGAAAATGTAGTACCATGAAATGAATCAGTTACTACAAACTTTGCATTATTAAATAAGCTAATAAAATCTCTCGGACCAGCATCTCTTATGTGCTCATCTACAACATTATCAAAGTGAAGACCTTGCTCACATAAGATAACTTTTACGTTAAGCTCTTGCTTTAACTTATTGATCACCTTTTTCAGTAAAAGCGTCTTCTTAATTACATATAAGAGAATATATTCACCTTCGCGAAAATTATTATCCCCAAGACGATCAAGCCATTCATCTTTTTGTAGTAAAAGTGTAGGATCTAAAACGTGCTTCACTTCACGTCCAGTTACTGAAGATAAAAACTTACTAGCCTTGTTCTCACGAGTTGATAACGCATCGTAGGAACCAAGATAATCACCCAAGACTGTTTCTTCAGCAGAAGAGTATTCATAAGCACCACAACTTGATGCGTAAGCTATTTTCTTTTGATTTGGCTCTGAAAATGAAAGGAAGTATTCCGGAATAAACTTTTTATCTTGAGAAACACAAGCAGGATTCCAAATTTGATCACTACCAGAAATTAATACATCAAACGAACCTACTTGATCTGTATTGTAAGGAACGATATCCATCTGTTCATTTATAAAATTTTTAAACTTAGGAATAACGCGTATTCTAGGAATGATTCGGCAAATATCTTTAACCGTCCCTAAACAAGAATGAACACTTGCTCCAAAACGAACATAATCCAAACTTTTTGAAACATGACGATTGTCATAATCAATAATACTCACATCATATTTTGTTTTAATTAGCTCTTTCAAAGCATAAGCTTGAAGAACAGCCCCATAATTACTTACATTATGGATAGTAATAATTCCAACATTCATCATTTAACCTTAAATAAAAAATAAAAATCTTCCTTTTTTATCGACAACATATTACTTATAGATAACTCACAAAATATATTTTGTTTAACATAAACCACATATAGAGTTGCAATTGTAATTTCAGATATCAATGTAGAATACACAGCACCATATAGCCCAAATTTATTAATGAAAAATATAGAAAGAACCACATTAATAGTCATAGTGAAAAGCATCATTTTATTTTTCACATTTATGTAATTATTAGTAAATAGATATGAAGCTGAATTTGAAGAAAAATACCTACATAAAATAGATATGGAAAGCAATGATAAAATATTAGCGGCCTCTTCATAGCCTTTACCAAAAATAATATCTACTAGGATATCTGACAAAAGATAAAATAAGATACTGACGCTAACTCCAAGTATCAATAAAACAGTATTTCCAGCTCTATAGAGCTCCTTAAGATCATCTCCATTACTCATCCATATATGAAGTTTTGGAATTAAATAACGTTGAAAAATTATTGTTGGCACTAAATATGCTACTATTAAAAATAAATAAGCTGCTGAATATAATCCTGCACTAAAGGAAGAATCAAACTTTTCTAATAAAAAAACATTACTTTGAGAATATACAATATGACTTAAAGTTCCTACACCAAATGGTACAGAGCAAACTACTAGTTCACGTAAGGTTACATTTTTATCACTTTTAGAAAAACAATAAAAATTCAACAAAATAGCTAAACAAATAACCATAGTAATAGTTGAAGAAAGAAAATACATTAGAGATATATCTAACACTCTATAAAAACCAAAAAAGTATATACCAATCGATATACAAGATATTCGACTCAACCCTTGAAGAAGGCTTACCAGAGAATACTTATTATAGTTTCCATTTATTTGATAAACACACAATAATATATTTAATAAAAACTGACTAATTAGTATAACAACTAACAGATAAGTATCTTTGTTAGAATTTAAAGTAAAAAAAATAGCAAATGACAAAATACAAGTAATAAAAAAATATTTAATCACTGGATAAATTAATGGTTCAATTAGGAAATTATTTTCAGCAGAATATTTATATATGTACTGTTCAAAACCTAGGCCAACAAGAGGTATCAACATAGCACATAAAGCTAAACTAGAACTCAATATTCCGTAATCACTTACAGACATATTATTTGCATTAATGACCTGCACTAAAAATGCAAAAAAAGCACCAAGCATACTAGATGAAAAAATTTTAATTATTGATTTGAGCATTACCAAAGTACCTAAGCATTATACCAACAAATAGCATTAAAGTTCCTATCGTAAAATACCCAGCACTTCGGAAAAACATCTCAATAACGTAGCTAATTATAAAGAAATTAGATATCATACTAAAGTCAATATTTTTATTTCTAATTCCATTTTTAATGGCTCTAATAGATTTAATAAAAACTATTAAATATGATAAGACAAAAAAAACACCTAACACACCGAACTCACTGATTAACTTTGATGCTGTAAAACTACCATCATTTCTATTCATATAACCGCCAGACAAATCATAAATACGATAATTTATCCAAGTTTCTGTATTTTCACCCGCCATCTGAAAACCAAGACCAATACCCGTAGTCTCAATAAAGGAATAATATGCATCATACCACCCTTGCATATACACCAATGCTGTCAAATTACTTGTATTCTCAGAAAAATTAAGACGTTCATAAAAATACAATAATTGTTCAGTTTGAGGAGTTATCATTAAAAAGCCTAATACAGCACCAATGACAGATAGCAGAAATATACGCTTATTCAAAATTGAAAATGCAGATAAAAATGCAACAATTAAAATAATAACGCTTGGAAATACCAATCCAAAGCACAGTAAAATAAAAAAATATAACAACTTTTCTTTATACGATACGATATAAAAAGAAGGCATTAAAAATGCAACTAATACCAAAGCATAATGACTTGGCTCATAAAATGTAAAAATGGATTTAGAATAAGCTGAATATCCTAAAACATCCAACTTAAAAAACAATGAAACAATACCTATAAATAATAAAACTCTACACAAAACTACTGTAATGTGAAAAAAGTCTTTCGAATCATTTTTTTTTATTTGTATAGATAACTGATAAGCAAAATTTAAATATAAAAATACAAAAAAAACAGATAATCCAACTTTAGTCGGGTTAGTCATAATGTTACTATATGATGTTATGAATAACCATATCATGATCCATAAAGATAGAACTAAAACCCTATAATTAAATTTGAATTCTCCTATTACAGCCTGATATAACGATACAAAAAAAATTGAAATCATAATACCTAGAGTTATTGAACTTTGATTAAAAACCACAAATATAAAAGACGGAATAAACGCGAAAAAAAATAAAATAATGGTTGTTGATAAGCTTATTTTACTTAGCATTAACTTATGTAACTCTTAATATCTTCCGGAATTATAATTGCATTTTCAATACAAATTTCATTTTCAATGCATGTATTTTCTTTATATAAACGTTGCATATTCTTCATATGCTTTAAAATATCAACATCTGTAACATCACCATTATTAATTAAAATATTTATGCTCTTATGTGATACAGGGTAATCAACTTCGTAAAAATTAAATATTAATTTATTGAATATATTATTTGTTGGTTTTTTTCTATTGAATCTCTTGACTAGCGGATTCTTAATTAATAACTTTAAAAACCAATAAGAAAACTTTTGTTTTACCCCATGCCTAAGAATCTCCCGATACATATCCTGACGAGTCGAAAACATGCTTCCTAAATTAGGATAAGAAAACTCCTGATATGAATGTCTAGCAATATGAAAAACTTCTATTTTATTTGCAATTTCACTTTTAGATAATCCGTTTTCATTTTCCAAATCAAAACCAACACTTAATATACAAAGATCAGTATTCGTTTTGAAAATAGATGTTCTAAATCTAAAATCAAAATACTCTCTTGGTTTAGTTCTAACTCGACCAACAGAGTCTACAAACGTCACATCAATTATTTTATCCGATATTTCATAGCCGTATGCTCCAGCATTCATAACAACAGCACCACCGATACTTCCAGGAATACCCTCTAAACCTTCATATCCGCTAACACCTCTAAGTAGCATAAGACGTACCAATTCAGATAATGAATATCCCGAAGAAACATCAATTCTGTTACATTCTTCATTAATGCAAGTTACATTTTTAGTGGAAATAAAAACACCATACTCAACACTATCTAATATTAATAAGTTTGAAGAGAAGCCTATTAACTTGTATTTAATATTTCTTTTCTTTGCCTCTGATACAACATCAGCTAACTGCTTTATATTTACGGGAGATATTAGAAGATTAACTATCCCCCCCATCTTAAAATATGTTTCATACTTTATTCTATGTTTTTCTTTGTATGGAATACAATTTAAATTACAAAGGTTAATTAATGTTTCCATCTATTTGCTCTCATACGAATAATTATAATACCCATAACCATATGCATTACTTGCTTTCTTCTCCACCGCATTCAAGATAAAGCCTTTCACCTCTATACCTGCTTGCTCAAATCTATGCCTTGCAACATCAATTTCTTTAACTGACGTTTGGTCAAAGCGTCCCACCATTAATGTTGTGCCTGCCAGTGCTCCTACAATACTTGGGTCAGTTACTGCCAATACTGGTGGTGTATCAATCAACACTAAATCGTAATTTTCTGAAGCCCAATCAATAAAATCACTAAAACGTTTCGTCATTAATAGTTCAGATGGGTTTGGTGGCACTTGCCCACGGGTTATTACATCTAGATTTGGCACTTCTGATTTTTGAATGGATTGTTCTAAACTCAATTTACCTGATAAGTAATCTGATAAGCCGTTATCCCACTTCATACCAAAGTAACGCTGCATATAGCCTTTACGCATGTCGGCATCCACTACCAATACTTTTTGACCTGTTTTGGCAATAACCGCCGCAAAGTTCACAGCAACAAAAGATTTACCAATGTTCGGCGCAGGACCGGTGATCATCACTACGTTGTTTTTGGCTTCCATCATGGCAAAGTGCATGCTGGTACGCAGGCCACGCAGTGCTTCAATGGATAAATCGGCAGGGTTTGATTCTGCTAATAGCGTCTCTAAATGTTTCACTTTCTTTTTGTTGTAGCGAATATCCAGCTTTTCTTGCCAGTTTGATTTTGGAATGCTGGCATAAACAGGGATCCCTAACGCTTCAATCTCATCTGGGTTTTCTACCCCACGGTGGAATGCCGCTTTTAGTAGCACTATTGCCACACTTAACATGCCACCTAATAAAGTTGCTAATACCACAATTAACGGCTTTTTCGGTTTTACGGCATAGGTATAAGCCTGCGCAGTATCTAAAATGCGCACATTACCTACAGTACCGGCTTTCACTATGTTTAATTCTTGGGTTTTGTTTAGTAGTTGAATGTAGATCTCTTGGTTTAGCTCTACATCACGCTGCATGCGCAGCACTTCACGTTGGGTTTTTGGTAGCTTTTGCACTTGTCCGTTTAAACGTTCTTTTTCGCTAAGTAAAACTTTGCGTTTATCTAATAAAGATTTGTAAGCTGGGTGATCTTTAGTAAAACGTTGGCTAATTTCACTCTCTTTAAAAGTCAGTTCATTTAATTGCGCTTCAAGTGTTACCATAGTATCCAAAGCTGAGCGGGCTTCTAAGCTTAAATCAACGGATTTATTCTCTAATCTGAAATCATTTAATACATTTTCAGAAATTGTCAGTTTATCTTTAATTGCAGGAAGTTGCGCTTGCAAGAATTCAAGACTTTGCTCTGCTTCTGCACTGTTACGAGCAATGTTTTGTAAAAAGTAATTTTGACTTACGTCGTTAATAATCGCTTCAATTTGTGCTTTATTTTCACCTTCTAGAGAAAACTGTAATACACCGGATTGCTTACCTTTTTCACTAATAGATAAAGATTGTTGTAAATTTAAAATTGCATCAAAACGAGAAATTTTAGAAACATCAAATACATCGCCCGTGTTGCCTTCAAGTTGCATTACAAATACGCGGTAATCGTTTTTATCTGCAAGTACACCCACTTTACCTGTTAAGATTTTTCGCTCTTGTTCATCGAATAAGGTATAAGTGCCTTGTTCGGCGTTATCTAAAACTAGAGTAAAGTTAGGCTTATCTACGTATCTAGGAATATCAAAGCGACTGACTTTAATCGCTTTCTCTTCACCCATTAAACGAGACAATCCTTTGCCAATAATAGGCATGTATTGTGGAGAGGCGATGGTTGTTAAGTTCAAGGCATCGACAGTATCACCTAAGATCATACGTGATTTAATGATCTCAATTTCAGTGGTTGATGATGATTCAGAGGCGAACATTTCCCCCATATCACCCACAAGTGCTGACATACCCCCATTGCTTTTTTGCTCTACTTGAACAAGGGCATCGGCTTTATAAATGGGTGTCGATAAAAGTGCGAACGCAATACCCGCAATGGCAAATAAAGTGGTAATAGAAAGAATAAGCCAACGACCATCAATTAGCTGACCAAACAGTTTTGCTAAATCGATTTCATCAGAGGTAGAGGTATCACGGGTAGAGTTGATTGCTTGTGACATGGACGTTCCAATATGTTGCTTTAGTTAGGGACTAGTTTTAGGGACTAGGAGCTAGTAAAAGATTTATAAGAGTTAGGGACTAGGGTCAAGGGACGAGTAAGAGCAGTAAAAGATTTATAAAAGCTAGGGACTAGGTTCAAGGGACGAGTAAGAGCAGTAAAAGATTATTAATATCAAGGGACTAGGGTCAAGGGATAAGTAAGAGCAGTAAAAGCATTACTCATTCCTAAGTTCTCGTCCTTAGCACCTAAAACTTAACTCGTACCTAAATTCTCGTTCCTAGTTCCTCAAAACCACATCTATAACTTGTTCGCCCACTCTTGAGCTGCTTTTTCTATTAATCCATAGGCATGGTCAAAGGCTTCACGGCTTTGGCGGTATGGATCTGGAATATCTTGTTGGCCTATCCATTGACCAAATAACATGGTTTTACTTCGTGCTTCTGGCGCTAAATTGGTCACGGCTTCTTTATGGCCAGATTCCATCACAAGAATTAAGTCATATTCTCGACAAACGTCACTGGTTAGTTGTCGTGCCTGGTGTGACTCAAGGCTAATGCCATGTTCTGCCGCCACTTCGGTAGCCATGGCATCCGCCGCTTTACCAGTTAAGCGACTTTTTTCAACCGCAACACCAGCAGAATCTACTGTTTTGTTAGGAAGAAGTTGTTTTAAGATATGCTCGCCTGTTGGAGAACGGCAAATATTGCCGACACAGACAACTAAGATTTTATTGAACATGAATTGATAGTTTCGAGGGACTAGGTTTTAGGGGCGAGTAAGTGCTTAAAATGCCTTACATCTGATTTAGACCTATCCGTCTTGATTTGAATTTTGAAATTAGAAATGAGGGATTAGATTTTAAGGACTAGACAGAGCAAAAGCGTAGAAGCAATTTGCGCTATAGAGAGTCAATCTATCCGTCTTGTTTAAATATTAATCTTAAAGGATAGACTTTAGAGGCGAGTAAGTGCTGAAGTGCAATTTACGTGATAGTAGCCAATCTATCCGTTTTGATTAGAGTCGAGGGACTAGGTTTAAGGGGCGAGTAAGAGCTTAAAATGCTTATACTCGTCCCTTTAAGCTAGCATTTACTAGCCCCTAGTTCTCTGTAAGTATCTAATGTAGCCAGCAATCATTTTATTGATTTCTTCTAATTCAATAATCAGATTACTGACTTCATCTTTTTTTAAATAGCCAATTTCTGTTGCGAGTAAAACTTGAGTTAATAACTCTGCGCACGAGCCTTTTGCATAGAAAAGAAAGCGAATATTATCTTTATTTGAGCCTCTTTCTGATCCTTCTGCGATATTCGATGGTACAGAAACTGATGAGCGACAGATTTGGTCTTTAAAGCCAAGATCTTTACAAGATCTCATTGATTTACAAATATAAACCGATACTTTAAAACTTCTCTTCCATACATCCAGTTCTTTAAATCGCATATCTAATCATCCGTGATTATTGTGCTTTTTTGTTTCTTATTATTTTATTGTTAATTAAGGTCTATTTTTGAAGCCTTAATTATTTAAATCTATTTTGCTTTTCCTAGATCCTAGTGAGCTTTTTTATCTTTGCTTTTGCCCTTACTAGTCCCTGCTTTTACTAGTCTCTGCTTTTCTTTTGCTCTTACTAGCCCCTAGTCCCTGCTCTTCCTAGTCCCTTTAACCATTTAAGGCCAGTTCTTCACTCGTAACGCCCCTTCTGTCAACTCATTAAAGCCTGTAATGGTTGGCATAAGTTGCATGATCAAACGGTTCCAACGAGTAATTGGCGCTGCAGTAACATAAACGATATCGTAAGGTTTTAAATCAAACTCAGTACCAATGATAAGTGCAGAAGCATCTTTAATATTTAACTGATAAATATCCGCCATGCTTTCTTGTTTTTTATCTGGGCTTGATGAACGAATAACAAAAACCCCTGTAGCATCAGCTGATAATTCATTAATGCCACCTACACTGCTTAACGCTTCGGTTAGGCTCATGCCTGAACGATCCATTTTAAGTAGTTTCGGGTCTTTCACTTCACCCATCACAAATACTTTTTGAGTGTCATTACGAGGAACATGAATAATATCGCCAGATTGCAATAAACGGTTTTGGGTTAAATCACCACGCTGCATTAGTGCATAAAGAGATAAAGTTTCTTCTTTGCCGTTACGAGTTAATGTCACGTTTCGCCAATCCGCATCTTCACCTAATCCACCCGAGCGGTTAACCGCATCTAGCAAAGTTAATGGAATATTGGTAATGGCTTGTTGACCTGGTTTATCTACTTCACCGGTTACGTAAGCTTTTTTAGAACGAAACGCCGCTACGTTAACGTCCACTTGTGGGCTTTCAATAAACTTTCTTAATTTTTGAGCAATTTCCGTTCTGATTTCACGAACGGTTTTGCCTTCCACTTCTACCGTACCGATGTAAGGGTAAAAGATGGTGCCATCAGCATGAACCCAGTTACCTGATTCACTTGAACTACGGTATGAGCCAGCAGGGATAGTTAACTCAGGATGATCCCAAATGGTGACGTTTAAAATATCGCCAGGGCCAACACGGTATTCGTAACTTGCTACTTGCTCTTCAAGTTCTAAATTTGCTTGAGCTGATGCTTGCTTAACTTGGTAATCCGCTACTTTTTGTGGCGTTAGCTCATACACATTAATGTCTGAAGAGTAAGCATTTTGATTATCTTCACTCTGTTCTTCTTCCACTTTGTTTTTATCTGATGTCGAGATGTGCGAACCAGGGAAAACAGTACAACCACTCAACATAACCAAAAGTAGAGCAGAAGCCAAAGAACGATGTGTTTTACTCATAAACATAATTTCAACTTAAGATGACAAAATTCAAGCATGCTACCGCCCAGAGGTTGTTAAGCACTTTCCCACTCTGCGCAATATTATTTGTTAATGGAAAACCATAAAAATTGAACGATTAACCATTTATTGGCAATGATATTAATAGAGGAGCGAAACACTGATGAATGAGTCATTAAACCCATAACAAAAACACCAATCTGTTCACTAATTTCTTTATTGAATTAATATTCATTTATTGTGGCGGCATTATACACACTCGATAACCATACGCTACAAAAAAATGCAATAGATAATTCTATCAATAGCAACAAAAGATGCTTCATTTGTGAGATTTATTAAATTTATGATCATTCATTAATCATCTACAGAATGATTTTTATGTTTACCATATGGAACTTCATATGATACCGTGCACGATGTTTGCTCAATAAGTGAGTAAATATTCACCAATATATGTAAAAATTGTAAGGTAACTTATGAAAAAGACTGCTATTGCTCTTATGTTAGCGATGACGGCTGGATCTGCATTTGCTGCTGCTGAAGCAACAACAACAGCTGCAGCTTCAACTTCTGGCTCTGCTGCTGGTACTGCTGGCGCTTCTGCTGCTGCAGCTGGTGCTGCTACAACTACGGCTATCGCTGTAGGTGTTGCTGCTGCTGTTGCAGTTGTAGCTGTTGCTGATTCAGGCTCAGACGCAACAACAACATCTGTAACTACTAATTAATTTTAGTTTCAGATACAGGGGACGAGGGATGAGGAACTAGATTCTAGGCTCTCACTTTCGTCCCTTTTTACTTATGCCTTTCCCTCTAAACAAACCTAACTATTTATAAATAAAGAGTTTATTGTGTTTAAATCCCTTGTTACTTTTCTCTCTATCTTTCTGCTTTCTGCCTGTACTCAAAAATTTAATGACGTAAACGCAACGTTAGATGAAGCGTTTTTTGGTGCCGATGACGTGGTTTTATCAAAGCAGAAGATTATCGAATTGCCTTATGCCAGCAGCTTTGTTCGCATTAATGGTGGCGCTAACCTGTTTATGGTGTTGGCGTTTGCAGAGAAGAACCCTGAGACTGGGGCGATGCAATTAAAATGGCTTTCTTCAGATAAAGCGATGATAGTGACTGAGGGGGGACGCATTGTTAAAACATTGGGGTTGGCTGAAGCGAACCTATCCAATATCACTCCCATTTCTTCTTCCTCTTTGCCTTCTCTAGCGTCTATTTCAAAAAATCAAACCACTTGGTCTGCACACTATGATTGGATGTTAAATGATCATTATTTATTTAACTATAAAGCAAATATCACCCCGGTATTAAGAGGAAAATCCACTATAGAAACAACAGTTTGGAATAAAGATGTAACAGAAGTTGTTGAGGTAATATCTATCCCTTCTCTTGATTATTCTTTTACAAACCAATACTGGTTAGATGAGCAATTTAATGTAGTAAAAACCCACCAATATTTAGGTCCTGATATTGGTGATATTGAAATGACGATACTGAAGCCTTTTGCTTTGTAAGCTCGTTAAATCCAATTAATTAGTATTTAAAGGAACCGTCATGCATTTTCTTTCTTCATTCGTTTTTTCTTTGCTTTTATCTACATCAACAGTCACTTATGCTAGCTCGACACAAGCGGTATCGGTCACATTACCTAATCAAAATTTGGTGCTAAATTACTCGCAACCAGTAAGACTTGATCAAGTCATTTTAGATGCAAATGCTCAAGTGAATTTTCATTCTCTTGGGGCAGTGCTAAGTGATAAACAGTTACAAAAAGATATCGATAATCTTCGAAATAACTCAATTGAGCAGCTATCTTCACTTTCTCGAGAGACATCACTTTTTTCTGCAAACAATGAATTTAAGCGTTCTGCGACGCAGATCATTTCACAGTTAGAGCATCACACTTTTGTGGGCCGTATTTTTTCACCACTTGATCTCGATTTAATCCGAATTAATGAAAAACTGAACCCTATACTTAATGCTGATTATCAGCTTTTTGTGCACCCTCGCCCTACCTCTGTTTCTTTTTTTGGTGCGATTGATTCAGAAAGCAGCATTTCAGTCCCTTTTATTGAACACGCAAGCATTGATGACTATTTAGACTCACTCCCTCTTTCTTCTACTGCTGATACTTCTACGATTTATGTCATTCAGCCTGATGGTGTGGTTCAAACCACTGAGTTTTCAGTATGGCAAAACAAACCCGCTTATTTAGCTCCGGGGGCATCGGTGTATATTCCTCTTGGCGGATTACCAAGTGGTTTTTCATCTTTAAACACTTCAATTGTTCAACTGCTTCGTAATAAGGCGCTGTAATTTATGATGACTCCAAAGTTTTCTTTATCTCTTATTGCGGGGGTTATTGCTTCTGCTTTGCCTTATTCAACCTTTGCTGCAGATCAGTTTGTTGTAAACAAAGTCAGTAACACCGTTTTTGACCCAGTAGTTTTAACCCCATCTCAAACAGATTTTGGTGGTGTTGGTCTAATGCAAATGCCTTCTGGCCGTATGGCTCCTGAGGGGGAATTTAATATTGGTGCAAGCATTAATAATGAATACCACCACTACAACGTTTCTTTGCAAGTCATGCCGTGGTTAGAAACCACTATCCGCTACACCTTGGTTCAAGATTTACTTTATAGCAGCGATGAAAGTTTTAGTGGCAGAACAAAATACACGGATAAAGGCATCGATTTTAAAATTCGTTTACTTGAAGAGAGTAAGTGGTTACCAGAGACCTCTGTTGGGGTTCGTGATTTTGGTGGTACTGGGCTGTTTGATGGCGAGTTCGTGGCGGCAACCAAACGCTTTGGTAATCTTGATGTTACCCTTGGTATGGGTTGGGGCTACTTAGGACAAAGTGGCAATATTACTAACCCTTTTTGCAAAGCTTCGGACAAATTCTGCTCTCGCCAAAGTGATTACAAAGGCAAAGGCGGCAGTGTTGATTTTGAACGTTGGTTTAAAGGCCCTGCAGCCATTTATGGTGGTATCGAGTACCAAACGCCTTATCAGCCACTTCGTTTTAAAGTGGAATACGACAGTAACGATTATAGCCAAGACTTCCCTGTCACTCGTGGCAAAGTGGACATGACACAACACACCCCTTGGAACTTTGGTGTGTTATATGGCCTAGGAGATTGGGGCGATATTAAAGTCAGTTATCAACGTGGTGATACCTTAACCCTTGGTGTGAACCTAACTACTAATTTTAATGATATGAAAGCGATTTGGCGTGATGAACCTATTACGGCTTATGACGAATCAAGCAATCAATCAATTGATGACGTGGATTGGCAACGAGTTAACCAACAACTGAATGGCAACGCCGGTTATGAAGATAACCGAATTTATGCCGACGATGATTCTATCACTCTTGTTGCGACCCAAACGAAATATCGTGATAGCGATGAGGCGCATGATCGTGCTTCACGTATTTTTGCAAATCATGTACCTGAGACGATTTCTACGTACCGAATTATTGAAACCAATCAGTCTATGCCTGTTTCTGAAACGCTGATTGATGCGGCTCAATATAAAAAGGTGGCTAATAATGAATATTTTGATGCCAAGGTAGCTGATGCAAGTCAAACTGATGAAGTGACTTATTCGCCATCAGAACATTCGCTTAAAAGTGATAATTTAGAGCGCTGGGATTACTCTGTTTCTCCTACTTTATCTCAATCTATTGGTAGTGCTGAAAGCTTTTATCTTTATGCGGTTGGTATTAATACCGCAGGTTCGGTGTGGTTAACTGACAAGGTTCAGGCTTCGGGCAGTTTGTATTTTAATCTGTTTGATAACTACGATAAGTTTAATTACATCACACCTCCTGATGGTACGTCGGTTCCTCGTGTTCGTACTATGTTCCGTGCTTATGTTCATGAAAACCCAGTTCGTATGAATAATCTGCAATTAACCTGGTTTGAAGAATATGGCGCTGGCTTTTATAGCCAAATGTACGCTGGTTATCTAGAAAGTATGTTTGGCGGTATTGGCTCAGAAGTGATGTACCGCCCATTAAACTCGAATTGGGCATTTGGTGTTGATGCGACGTATATTAAACAGCGTACACCTGGTGATTGGTTTGGGTTCTACGAACAAGATCATCAAGAAGGCGGTGATTATGGACGTGACTATACTGTGGTTTCTAGTGGAGTGACTGGGTTTGCGACCGCTTATTATGCCCCTCAATGGTCTTTCTTGAAGAACACCTTACTTAAAGTGGGTGTTGGTCAGTTCTTAGCTGGCGATAAAGGAACTCGCATTGATTTCTCGAAACAATTCGATTCAGGTGTGATTGCTGGTGCTTACGCAAGCTTTACGGATTTATCTGCTGAAGAGTTTGGTGAAGGCAGCTACACCAAAGGATTCTATCTCTCGATTCCTTTCGACATTATGACGGTGAAACCAAGTAAGAACCGTGCAAACTTTAACTGGCAACCTCTGACTCGCGATGGCGGTCAAATGTTGAATAAGCAGCATGAGTTGTATGAGTTGACGGATGAGCGTTCGCCGTGGTTTACGAGAAAAGGACTTTGAGGGGGTGAGGGATAAGGGACTAGGGACGAGTAAGAGCAGGAAGAGCAGAAAAAGTACAGAGGTGGTAACTTTAAGTATATAGGTTACAGTTAATACCTCTGAACCCTGCAAGGGAGCTTGCGACCGATCTGAATCCTAAGCTCTTAATCTTTTACTCGTCCCTCGGAACGAATCGCTCTATAACCTGCCCTTATAATGCTCTTCTAACTCTAATATCTGCTTTCTGCCCTGCTCTGTTGCCATTGGTCTTACAACATTCAGCATCTGTAACATGCCTTGATAGATCACCGCTTCGGTAATTTCATTATCTGACAATAAAGCGGTTTGATAATTTATCCAACATGATGCAACTAAGTGCAGAGTTTTCGTTAATGCTTGCAGTTCATCATCTTCAAGATCAATTAACCCAGAATCACGAAAACTGTGCATTATCGCAATTAAGTTTTCATTTAACGCTTGCTGAGCTTTGGTGTATTTCAGCTTTAATGCATCATCACGACTTAAAATATCAGGTAAGTTGGCGTAGAAAAAACGGTAGTTCCACATCAATTCAAAGATTGAATCTAAATAACTCAGCATAACCTGAACGCTTGGCATGTTTGATTGTTGATCTTCTGCCATTGGTTGGAATCGAGTTTTCAGCTCTTTTGCGTAATTATCAAAGATGCCGCTGATGATCTCTTCTTTATTACGGAAGTGGTAATACAGATTACCCGGGCTTATCTCAAGATGCGCTGCAATATGGTTGGTTGTTACGCTGCGCTCACCGTTTTCATTAAAGAGGGTTAAGGCACCGTGAATGATTCTATCTTTTGTTTTCATGGAAGCGTGCGCCTTATGCTAATAGTTTGACTTGAGTAATGTCGAGGTTGAAGTATATCGGAAATGTTAATGGGGATGAAGAGTTCAGATCGCTTCACTTGCAGAATTCAGAGGTTTCAGGTTTCAGGTTTCAGGTTTCAGGAAGATCAAAAACCAAAGTAGTGCAGCATACAACATTTATTTTATTTGCTTTTCAGTTTTGCTAGTTTGGATAGAATTGCTAGGATCTCTCTTGCCTCCTGAATGAGTAACAATCCTTCCTCTTTTCTAATATAGCCAATTTCAATACCGATAAAAATCTGAGTAATCAATTCTGCCGCAGAGCCTTGAGAATAATTTAAAAATCGAGCTTTTTCTTTACCACTTTCGCGTTCTTCTCCTTCTGCTATATTGGAAGGTATCGATAATCCTGACCGAGTAATCTGGTCTCTAAAGCCGTAATCTTTAATATCTGAAGTTAACTCATAAATACTACACGATAAACGACAAGCTCTTTTCCAAACAGCTAAACTTTCACATTTCATCCTTATCTCCTGCAAGCGAAGCGACCTGAATCCTGAAACCTAAGTAAGCGCAGCGATCTGAACTCTATTCCATCTAGCTAGCGCAGCGTATAGTTTCTAGTCTCTAAAACCCTCTCAAACTCCCTACGCACATCATCCTCCCCATGCACAACAACCACCTCCTTCCTCCCCTCCTCAATCCCCTCGACAAACTTAATTAAATCAGATTGATCGGCGTGGGCTGAATATCCAGACATGGTGTGGATTTGCGCATTAACATCAATCGGTTGGTTATCTATCCATACTTGATGTTCTTGGTTTTGAAGATCTCGTCCTAACGTTCCATGAGCTTGATAACCTGCAAGAATAATATCGGTTCGTTTGTCAGGTAATAATGCTTCAAGGTAATTCATGACTCGGCCTCCGGCACACATGCCACTTGCGGCGACAATAATGCATGGCTCTGCGGTGCTTTTAAGTCGATTGACTATTTTCATGTGCTCTTTGTGACTTTCGATAACGATGCATTGTTCAAAATTAAGTGGATGACGATGATTGTTTAACTTAGTTGTGGCTTCTTTACTCCATAATTTTTTAAAGCGTCTATATTGTTTGGTGACTTTATTGGCTAATGGTGAATCAAGAATAATGGGGATTTTTGAGTCTATTTTTTTATGATGAATTAGGTGCTCTATATCAAACAGTAGCTCTTGAGTTCTGCCCACTGAAAATGCAGGAATAATAATGGCTCCACCATCTTCTAATGAACGCTCGATAATCTGTTGTAAGCGAGTGGCTCTGGTTTCTACGCTGTCATGAATTTTATTGCCGTAAGTGCTTTCTATGACTAATAGATCGGCTCGTTTCGGTGGCGTTGGGTCAGGCAATAGTGGCGTTTTTGATGGCCCTAAATCACCTGAAAATACGATAATTTCATTGTTGGGAAGTTTAATTTCAACATAAGCAGAACCGAGGATATGGCCTGCGGGTTGGAAACGGAGGTAAAGGGACGAGGGACAAGAACGCTTCGCTTCGAGGAGCGAGGAAGAGCGGGAAGAGCGAGAGCTAGGTAATTTATCTGTAGAGGTGAGCGGAATACGGTGCCATTGGTTGTATGGGATGGGTTTTATCTGTTTTCTTATTAATGCTAATACTCTTTCTCTTTGGCCTTTATTTAATCCTAGTTGCAGTTTTAATCCATCATCTAACATGAGCGGTACGAGCTCTGCTGTTGCTGGTGTACAGTAAATGGGTTGCTTGAAACCTTTTGCTAATAACCAAGGCAGTCGCCCAATGTGGTCTATGTGAGTATGGGTAAGAATTAGTGCTTTGAGGTGTGAAATAGGAAATTCAATATCGAGCTTTCTCTCGTTTCCATTTTTATCTTTGGCGTCTCTCCCCTGAAACAAACCGCAATCTATTAAGATACCGTGGTTGTTACCGTTGTGATTAATACTGAGTTCATGGCATGAGCCTGTGACGCCGAGTTTTCCACCATGGTGTTTGAGGTTTATTTCCAGGTTGGTGGTTTGGGTTGAGTTTTTTAAGGGTGTAGGCATGAGAGCTCCTTTTAGAATTCAGGGTTCAGATCGGTCGCAGGCTCCCTTGCAGGATTCAGGGGTGATCGTTGTTATTACAGCGTCAAAGACTGTTCTCCCCCTTTTACCACTGTATGTATGAGAGTAATAAAATCAATACAAGGGGGAGTTAGAGGGGGTTGTAACCTTTATTTCTAAATATCCCATAACCAGTAGCAGAAAAAGAAAAAATTCAATTAAAGAGGTAAAGCTATTGCGAGTATATTCAAAGTTATTCATTCACAACCCCTCCTAACCTCCCCTTCTATTAACATCACGAATCCCAATGATTAATCACTCAAGAATTTAAGGTTCAGACCGGTCGCAAGCTCCCTTGCAGGGTTCAGGGGTGATCGTTGTTATTTCAGCGTTCACAATACTGTTCCTCCCCTTGTTCACAAATGTGACTTGGTAGAAACTGCCGATAATAAGGGGAGGCTAGGAGGGGTTGTAAATAATGAAGTTTAGTTTATCTGAATAACCTAAAGACAGCACAACCAACCCCCTCTAACTCCCCCTTATATTCACTATATCGATCTCATAATTATTGCGATAAAGGGGGAGAACCATTCTTTGTCACTGTGATTTCAGCGATCACCTCTGAAATCTGCAAGCGAAGCGCTCTGAATTCTGTTCTTTCGCTCTCCTGAAACCTGAAACCTCGCTTTTCGCTCTTCCTCAAGCTAAGTGTTATCAACTCTCGTCCCTGCTTTTCAAGCGTAGCGCCACCTCTTCTTCTTTGCTACAATTCAATCAATTACATTATTTTTCGGTGGTATCAAAATGATCATTGTAACTGGCGGCGCTGGCATGATTGGCAGCAACATTGTTAAGTCTTTAAATGACAAAGGTTTTAACGACATTTTAGTGGTTGATAACCTAAAAGATGGTAAAAAATTCAAGAACCTAGTGGATCTTGATATCACTGATTACATGGATAAAGAAGACTTCATTACGCAAATTATGGCGGGTGATGACTTTGGTCCTATCGAAGCTATTTTCCATGAAGGTGCTTGCTCTGCTACGACTGAGTGGGATGGCAAATACATTATGATGAACAACTATGAGTACTCTAAAGAGTTGCTTCATTTCTGTATTGAGCGTGAAATTCCATTCCTTTATGCATCATCAGCAGCTACTTACGGTGAAACAGATACGTTTATCGAAGAGCGTGAATACGAAGGTGCTCTAAACGTTTACGGTTATTCTAAACAGCAGTTTGATAACTACGTTCGTCGCCTATGGGCTGATGCTGAAGAGCACAACGAAACGCTATCTCAAATTACGGGTTTCCGTTACTTCAATGTGTATGGCCCTCGTGAACAACATAAAGGTTCTATGGCTTCGGTTGCTTTCCATTTAAATAACCAAATGAATGCGGGCGACAACCCTAAACTGTTTGAAGGTAGTGACGAGTTTAAACGTGATTTCGTTTACGTTGGTGATGTGGCTGCGGTTAACCTTTGGTTCTTAGAAAATGGCGTATCTGGTATCTATAACTGTGGTACTGGCCGTGCTGAACCATTCCGCGCAGTTGCTGAAGCAGTAATTAAACACCACGGTAAAGGTGAAGTGGAAACTATCCCGTTCCCTGAGCACCTAAAAGGCGCATACCAAGAGTTTACTCAAGCTGATCTAACTAAGCTTCGTGCTGCTGGTTGTGATGTTGAGTTTAAGTCAGTAGCTGATGGTGTTGCTGAATATATGGCGATGATTAATAAGTAGATTTAAGTGACGAGTGACGAGTGACGAGTGACGAGGACGCTTCGCTCGAGAAACGAGTAAGAGCAAGAGCTATTTCATATTGATTATGCACACCATACTTGCTCTTCTAGTTTCTAGTTTCTTAAAAATCATCCAATTTAATTTTTCTGGTATATGGGATATATGAAAGTATTTGTTGTCAGTTTAAAACGTTCGGTTGATCGCCGTGAGCGCATTCAAAAGCATTTAGACGCTCTTGATATCTCTTTTGAGTTTTTTGATGCGATTGACGGATCAATTGAAAACTTTCAATATTCTGATCATGCTCGCCCTGTTACCACAAAAAAACGTAAAGGCTACTCACTTAAAACCAGTGAAATCGCCTGTTTCGCAAGCCACTATGCGATGTGGCAAAAATGCGTTTCCTTAAATGAATCTATCGTCATTATGGAAGACAATGTTGACCCTATCGCAAACGCCAAACAGATAATTGAATTAAGTTTTGAGCATATCCAAACTTATGATTACATCAAATTATCAGCAACTCATAAGTCTCCATTCCATCGTATTCTAGATTTAACTCCTGAGTTTCAACTTGGCGGTTATAAGAAAAAAACCTGCGGTACAACAGCGTATATTATTAGCTCTAAAGCAGCCCAACGCTTTATTGATAATGCTCAAGCGTTTTTAGAACCTGTCGATGACTATATGGAAAAGCCTTGGCGACATCAGGTACAAACTTATAGTGTCTCACCTGACCTATTTACGCGTGCCGATATTACTTCCACGATAGGTTCAACACGTAAAGACAAAAGTGGTATTTCTCTATTCAATAAAATATATATTGAACTGTTTCGTACCTATGAATCCCTAATGAAAAGTTTGCATTGGAAAAATAAGTAATGAAAATCCTGATCATTGGCCCATCATGGGTAGGTGATATGGTGATGTCTCAATCACTGTATATCACATTAAAACAACAGCATCCTGAAGCGATTATCGATGTGATGGCTCCGGCTTGGTGTAAACCCATTCTTGAAAGAATGCCTGAGGTTAATCAAGCGATTGAAATGCCTCTTGGTCATGGTGATTTCAATTTATTAGGTCGTCGCGCTCTTGGTAAAGAGTTAAAAAATAATAACTATACACACGCTTACATTTGCCCGAATTCTGCAAAATCAGCACTTATTCCTTGGTTTGCAGGGATCCCGGTTCGTACGGGTTGGAAAGGTGAAATGCGTTATGGGCTATTAAACGATTTACGTCCAAATAAAAAAGCATTCCAATACATGGTTGAGCGCTATGTGGCATTAGCTCATCCTAAATCTGAAATGATTGATTCAAGCTCACTAGGTGGGTTAGAGAATTTACCTCGCCCAGCTCTATCAATTGATGCGGAAGTTCAAAAAAATACTCTAGAGAAGTTTTCTTTATCTCTTGATAAACCGGTTCTTGGTTTGTGCCCGGGCGCTGAATTTGGTCCTGCAAAACAGTGGCCTGTTGAACATTATGCCGCCGTAGCTAACGAAATGATTAACCGTGGCCATCAAGTATGGTTATTTGGCTCAGCCAAAGATAAAGAAACAACTGAAAGTATTAAAGCTTTAGTGGATACAGATAACCAAGCAGCGGTATTTAACTTAGCTGGCGATACAAGCTTAATTGAAGCGGTTGATCTACTTGCTGCTTGTAAAACCGTTGTAAGTAACGATTCTGGTTTAATGCACGTTGCTGCTGCGGTAGGTTGTCATGTGGTTGGTGTTTATGGTTCTACATCACCAAAATACACGCCACCGTTAGCGGAAAAAGTCGATATTGTAAGCACTGATATTGAGTGTCGTCCTTGTTTTAAGCGTGAATGTCCTCTAGGTCATTTGAAGTGCTTGAAAGAATTAGAGGCATCATCTGTTATAGCATGTATAAAATGAGTAATATAAAAAGTAAAATCACCCATCTAATTGAACATAAAATGTTTGAAACATTTATGTTTATTAATATATTAGGATATGCTTTATTTAAAATATCATATCGACCTCTTGGTGATATTTTTCAGTCATTTATTGTACTTGGTTTTTTACTATTCTTATTCTGCGATTTTAAAAAAGCGATCAAAGACAAAGCATTTATCTGTTTATTTTTATCTATATTATTAACTTGCTTAAGTTGGATAAACTCTACCTTTCAAATACCACATCTGGCAAAAGACAGCCCTAATATAGGTATTTTAGCGGATCTGTTCTTTTTCATTTTTATTGCCTACTGGCTGAAAGGAAACATTAAGAAAGTAAGAACACTCTGGCTTTTCTATGCTATTGGTATCTTTTTAACTGCGTTAATCCATTCAAATGATATTTTAGCTGACATCATGAATGGGATTGCTGGACAACGAATTGATTTCAACTATGTAAATGCAAATCATTTATCAGCCCTAGCAGGTACTATTTTACTTGGTAGTAGTTATTATATTTATGCTCTAAATGGTATTAAGAATAAAATATTAATTACCCTTTTTATTCTCTTACCGTCGCTATTTATTACGATTGTATCGCAAGGTCGTCAAGTGTGGCTTGCTGTTTTAATTGCAAGCATATTAACGCCTATCATTGTTGCCATCATATCTAAAAAAGTAAATATAAAATCCATTTCTATAATATTAGTGGTGGTTATAAGTTCAATTTACCTTGCTAGCCATATTCCTACAATTGAAAAAAGAATACATAAAGAAAGTAATATAGTTCCTCTCATTCTTTCTGGTGATGTTGATAACATCCCATACAGTAGCATGGGGATCAGAATGCACTTTTGGTCAGAATCTATACCTTGGATTAAAAACAACCCATTATTAGGTACTGGCGAAGGCACTAGAAACTTTGTAATAAAAGAATCTAATAATCTGCCCAATAAGATAAAATCCAGATACACACACTTACACAATGGTCATATCGAACTAATTATTTCTTATGGTTTACTTGGTGTTGCGTTATTTCTTTATATTTATACTTTAATTATGTATAGCTCGACATTTTATAAGAAAAACAATGAAGTCTTAATTATAAGTACAATGTTCATTTTATTTTTCGCCATCATTAACTGTTTTGAATCATTCCTTTTCTTCAAAACAGGCGAATATATGATTAATATAATTTTCGGTGGAATATACACTTTTTATTTAACACATAATTTATCGATGAAGGATAACAATGAGTAATAATAAAATCCATGCAATATGGTTAGGTAATAAACTAACCCCTCTTGCTTTAGTTTGTATTGAAGACTGGAAAAAACAGGGTTATGAATACAAAGTATGGACGGAAGAAGACTCATTAATCACTGAGTGGATTGATGGATGTGAGTTTGCAAAAGAGTGCTATAAGCGTGGATTGTACGCTTTTGTTACGGATTATTTACGCCTGAAAATATTACAACATGAAGGTGGATTGTATTTAGATACAGATGTAACTGTGCAAAAAAATCCATTCCCATTGTTTGACGAGTGCCAGTTTGCTGTTGGATATGAATCAGAGTCAATGATTGGAACTGCGTGTATTTATGCGCAAAAAGAATCAAAAATTTTGGCTAATCTTATCGATTTTTACGAGCATAAAATCCTAAGTTCTCCATTGTATATGGGACCGGGAATAATGACTCATGTCTTAATTGACAATAAGATGAAAGATATTGAGAAATCGTTAATTTTCCCAGTTGAATACTTCTATTGCTATCTTGGTAATGGACAAGAGTTTACTACTCCTGATAATTCATACTTAGTGCATTGGTTTCAGCATAGCTGGAAAGATCCAAGAAAAGCGATTTATTTAAAATCTAAACATATGGGATTACTTGGTAAAATATATACTTGGCAAAAATATATTTTCAAAAAGAGAAAATAATGCGCTTTTTGTATAGCTTACTTTTAACCTTTATCTCTCCTTTGCTTCTCTATTCTCTTTATAAGAAAAAAGAAGGAAAGCCTGCTTTTGGTCGTCGATGGAAAGAGCACTTTGGTTGTACCCCATCACTCAATGCAACGCAGGCTCCAATATGGATTCATGCAGTATCGGTTGGTGAAGCCATTGCTGCTGCTCCTATTATTAAAGCATTAAAGAAGCAAAACCCTGAACAACCCATTCTTGTCACGACGACGACAAGTACTGGCGCTGAGCAAATTGAAAAGTTAGGTGATTTGGTTGAACACAGATACATGCCGATTGATTTTTGCTTTGCGGTTCGTGGTTTTTTAAAAGCAACTAAACCTGAAAAGATGCTAATTATGGAAACAGAACTGTGGCCAAATACACTGCATACTGTTGCCAAATTTGGTATTCCTATTTCAGTGTTAAATGCCCGTCTTTCTGAAAAATCCTTTTTAGGCTACAAAAAAGTACAGCCAATATTTAATCTACTTGGTAAACACCTAACTCATGTTTGTTGCCAATATAAAGATGATGCAGATCGTTTCGTTGCTCTTGGTATTCAAGCTGAGAAAGTACATGTGACTGGTTCGGTAAAGTTTGATATCGAAATTACGCAGCAAATACAAGAATCAGGGGTTATTCTTCGTAAGCAACTTGGAGAAGATCGCCCTATCTGGATTGCGACCAGTACACATAAAGGTGAAGATGAGCAAGTTCTAGCGGCCCATCGCTCTTTATTGCATAAGATACCGAATGCGTTATTAATTTTAGTTCCGCGTCACCCCGAGCGCTTTAATTCAGTATTTGAGCTTTGCCAAGGCGCTGATTTTAAAACCGTTAAACGCACCTCAAATCAGATATTAACACCAGATTGTCAAATATATCTTGGTGATACGATGGGAGAAATGCTTACGCTCATTGGTGCTTCTGATATCTGCTTTATGGGCGGAAGTTTACTTGGTGATAAAGTGGGTGGTCATAATTTACTTGAGCCTGCTGCACTAGCTAAACCGTCCATTACTGGCCCAAGTTATTATAATTTCTTAGAGATAACTGAAACGCTAATCAAAGAAGACGCAACGAAAGTTATCACTTCTGCTGAAGAGCTGGCGAGCCTATTAAAGCAATTAATGACTCAACCAGAATATGCCGAGAGAATGGGTGAAAATGCGCAAGACTTTATTTCAAAAAACTCTGGTGCAGTAATTAAAACCTTAAATTTACTTTAATACCACACCCAAAAAATCTTAATTTACATATGGGTTAGCTCTCTAAGCTAGCCCATTCTTCTTCACTCCAATGAATATTTCGTTTAGTTACTTCTTTTACAAACGAGCGTTTTAATCTATCCCAGTTTCCTTTCTTCCAATCATCGCCTTTCTGCTGATAACATTTATCGAAATCAATAATCCAAACTTTGTCGTTATCATCAATCAAAATGTTATGAATGTTTAAATCGGTGTGATTGACTTGAGCAGCATGCATTTTTCGGATTTCATTACCAATTTTTTGGTACATTTCTTTTGATAATGGTTTTTCTTGCAAGATAGAAACAAGATCTTGTGCGTTCGGGATCTTTTCACTTAATAAGTCAGCTTGATAACAAAACGTTCGTTTTATGGTTCTTGCTGCTATAGGCTTTGGAACATTAACACCCGATTCTTTTAAACTCTTTAGTAACTGAAATTCCTGGTAACTACGACTCTTTTCCCAACCAGTAAAAATGTAATGATCTTTAATGATTTTTCCAAATAAACCACCACGACGATAATGGCGTAACGCTGCATCCATTTTATCTAAAGCTACAAACCAAGTTGTACCACGACCTTGCGCTGAACCAATCACTTTGTTTTGTTGTTGCCAATAGTCAGGATCACAGCATTGTTCTGGTGAGTCACTAAGAATTGAGTCGTCGTACCAAATGATCTGTTTTTTATTTCTAATTGTTTTCACACAATGACTCCAATATTAATTAGAACTGTACGCTGCGCTAACTAGGTCGCTTCGCTTCTAGAAACTATAAGAGCAAAAGCTAGGTATTCTTATAATTTCTAGTCATTCACTAGCAACCCCTCCCAGCCTCCCCTTATATCAACATTTACAGCCAAGTAGCTATATCGATAAAGGGGAGGAGCTAGAGCTTACGCTCTTCTTAAGCGAAGCGCCCCTTAGCAACTTGTTGTATCTTGCTCTTATAATCTCTAGTTAGCGAAGCGTATAGTCTCTAGTCTCTTTCTCGCTTTATGCCATTTTACATTTATGACCGTTAATAGCATAATTCTAACTCATTCTTATTAGGTTAACATCTCTATGCCTTTATTCACTTCAGCTCCTAATTCTTTGTGTATTTTACGCCTCTCAGCTATTGGTGATGTTTGCAATACCATTGCTGCTGTTCAAATGATTCAAAAGCAATGGCCTGAAACTAAAATAACTTGGATTACAGGTAAACTTGAAGCGCATTTAATTGGCGATCTACCTAATATTAATGTGGTTGTTTTTGATAAAAAACTGGGTTGGAAAGGTTATACCCAATTGTGGAAAACACTTAAAAATGAACGTTTTGATGCGCTTCTTCATATGCAATACGCATTGCGAGCAAGCGTTGCTACATTAGGGATTAAAGCAAAGTACAAATTAGGCTTTGATAAAGAACGCAGTAATGACTTTCAAACCCTATTTACTAACTACAAAGTGCCCTCTCCACAAAAACCACATGTACTTGATGGATTAATCGCTTTTGTAAAAGAGCTTGGTGTGAATACCACGAACCCAACGTGGGATATTCCGACCAGTTCTGAAGATAATGCATGGGCATCTTCTCAGCTTTCTGATGTTAATAACAAGAACCTCGTCATTGTTCCTGCAGCAAGTAAAGCCTATAAAAATTGGAATGCTCAAGGTTATGCTGATGTCATCCATCATGCTCAATCTAAAGGTTGGACGATTACACTTGCAGGCAGTCCGGCTCAAGTTGAAATTGATTTAGCTGAAAACATTGAATCTCTTTTAAATGCACCTGTTAAAAATTTAGTAGGAAAAAGCTCACTTAAAGAGATGTTAGCACTATTAAAGCAAGCCAATTTAGTAATAGCTCCAGATACTGGTCCTGCACACATGGCAAATGCCGTTAATACCCCTATTATTGGTTTGTATGCGCACCATAACCCTGATCGCACATGTCCTTATCAATATCGTGACTATGTCGTTACGGTTTATGATGAAGCGATTAAAGCTGAAACAGGGAAAGATAAATCAGAGTTATCATGGCGAACTCGTGTTCAAGATAAGCAGGCAATGAATCGTATTCGCTCTGAGCAAGTTATTGCCATGTTTGATAAAGCAGTTATCGACTTTTCACTCTAACGTTAATGAGAATCATATAAATGACAACACCTACACTCACCGTCGCTCTTATCGTTAAAAATGAAGCGAACCACCTACAATCTTGCCTTGAAACCGTACAAGGTTGGGTGGATGAAATTGTTATCCTTGATTCTGGTAGTACTGACTCTACCGAAGCTATTGCTCGTCAGTTTACTGATAAATTTTTTGTAAACCCTGAATGGCCGGGGTTTGGTAAACAGCGTCAACTTGCACAACAACACATCACCTCTGACTATGTTTTATGGCTTGATGCTGATGAACGAGTAACCCCTGAATTAAAAGCAGACATTCAAAAAGCAATCAGTGATAACAAGCCTAATGTCGCCTATAAAGTGAATCGATTAAGTGATGCATTTGGTAAAGAAATTCATTACTCGGGCTGGTCTCCTGACTGGGTTCTTCGCTTATATCGCACTAATGAAGCTCAATATAACGATGCTTTGGTTCATGAGAAAGTAGTGACTTCTGACTCTGTTCGTGTTGAAAAGTTAAAAGGTCGTTTACTGCATTTTACTTACGATAATTTGCACCATTACATCAACAAAACAACTGGCTACTTAAAAGCATGGACGGATGAACGTGAAGGAAAGAAAAAAGCGGGACTAAGCACGGCATTAATTCATGCGCTAGGCTGTTTTATTAAGATGTATATCATCAAACGTGGTTTCTTAGATGGCAGACATGGATTCATTTTAGCTTGGTTAGCTACGCATTCTACTTTTATTAAATATATCGATCTTTACCTTCGTGAAGAGGCAAAAAAGAAATGAAAACGACATTAATCATCACTACTTATAACTGGAAAGAAGCATTGAAATCAGTCCTTGATAGTGTGCTTAGACAAACTGAACTTCCAGATGAGGTTATCGTTGCCGATGATGGTTCTCGTCAAGATACTATCGATATGGTTGCTTCTATTCAAAAGACTTTCCCTATTCCATTAATTCACAGCTGGCATGAAGACAATGGTTTTCAGCTTTCAATGAGCCGTAATAGAGCAATAGCAAAAGCATCTGGTGATTATATTATGATGATTGATGGTGATATGGTGTTATCTCCTTCTTTTGTTCAATCTCATAAGCATGTCGCTAAAAAAGGCTGGTTTGTTCAAGGCGGACGTGTATTAACTGAAGAAGCATTCAGTAAAAAAATCATGAATGACGGTGCCGTCCCAACTATTTTTTCATCTGGTATTCGCAACCGTAAAAACTGCATCACAAGTGCTTTTCTGTCTCGTATGTTCTCTTATGAAAGAAACAACGACAAAGCAACTCGTGGTTGTAACATGGCTTTTTGGCGCGAAGATGTCATTGAAGTAAACGGTTTTAACCAAGAATTTGTTGGTTGGGGACGTGAAGACAGTGAGTTTGTCCTTCGTATGCTAAATGCGAAAAAACGTCGTTTATACCTGAAGTTTTCAGGCGTGGGCTACCATCTTTTCCATAATGAAAACTCTCGTGCCTCTTTAGCTGAAAATGACGCTATTTTGGAAAAAACAATCACAGAGAAACTTACTCGTTGTGAGCAAGGTATTAATCAGTTTCTTGAGGAGCAACATGACTAAGCGTGTTATTTACCCTGGAACCTTTGATCCGGTAACTCACGGACATTCAGACATTATTAGTCGTGCGTCTAATATGTTTGATCATGTTGTTGTGGGCGTTGCCTTTAGTCCAAGTAAAAAAACCATGTTCTCTCTTGAGGAGCGTGTGGATATGTTAGTGCAAGCAACAGCACATTTGAATAATGTCTCTGTTGTTGGCTTTTCTGGACTGTTAGTTGATTTAGCAAAAGATCAGCAAGCTAATATCTTAGTTCGTGGTTTACGCACTACGATGGATTTTGAATATGAGCTTGGCTTAACCACCATGTACAAAAAGTTAATGCCTGAACTAGAAACCATTTTCCTTACGCCACCTGAAGAGCACGGATTTTTATCTTCTACCATCGTAAGAGAAACGGCTATCCACGGCGGTAAGATTGATCAGTTTGTTCATCCGTACGTAGCTTCGGCTATCTATCAAAAGGTGAAGCAATGAGCTTAAAGAAATTTCGTTATTATGTCGCCAACGGCAGCATTACGATAATACCTGCTTTTATTCTCCAAGCTCTTGGCAAAAAAACGCTGCAAAGCAGAACCTCATTTGATCAAGACTATATTGAGCAAAGGGTTAATTATTACAATAAACTGGATATTCCATTTTCTGTAAATAACCAAGAAGCGACACAAGTTAACCAATTTAAAAAAACAGGTGGTAGTGCTTATTACTTAGATCTGTTTAAAGTCATTAAAGCGTTTAGCCCTTCTTACTTTTTTAACTACATTAATGGGGATGTTATTGATGTTCCTGCTGAGCCTAGCTTTTTAAAAAGCAGACCTATTGATGGGGATAATGCGGCATCTATATTATTAAAGCTAAATGCAATCCGTCACTATAACTTCATTAATGACAATAAAAGCTTTCAAGAAAAGAAAGATGCTGTGGTATGGCGAGGAACAGGTTTTCGTCCAAATCGTCGATTATTACTTTCAACTCATTTCAACAACCCAAAATGCAATATTGGTCGTGTTGATACAAAAGACGATTCAGAAGAGCAACTTGGCTACGTTCTACCTTCGATGTCGATTGAAGAACAGTTGGAATATAAGTTTATCTTAAGCTTAGAGGGCATGGACGTTGCAACTAACCTGAAATGGATCATGTCTTCAAACTCGCTGTGTTTCACTCCAAAACTACGCTATGAAACTTGGTTTATGGAAGGAAAGCTACAAGCGGGTATTCATTTTGTTGAAGTGAAAGATGATTTTTCAGACTTAATTGAAAAAATGGATTATTACACAAAGCATGAAGATGAAGCTCTAGAGATCATTAAAAATGCTAACCAATGGGTTGAACAATTTAAAGACAGCAAAAGAGAGAAATTAATCTCCCTTTTAGTTGCTCAAAAATATTTTGACTTATCAGGTCAATCTTCAGCTAAAAACTGACACTTTCCGCACCAAAAACTATTCCGTTGCCCAATTTTCTCTTCTTCTATTTTACTAGAGCAAACTGGGCACTCTTTCCCTGCTCTCCCATACACTTTCAATTCCTGTGCAAAATATCCAGGTTTGCCATCAACTTGATTAAAATCTTTTAGTGTTGTTCCACCTTGCTTAATTGCGGTTTCTAGCACTTTTTTTATTTCAGCTACAAGGACAGTAATCTGAGACGCTTTTAATGAACCTACTGGCGTTTTAGGATGAATTTGAGCCATAAACAAAGATTCACTGGCATAAATATTACCAACACCAACCACTACAGCATTGTTCATTATAAATTGCTTAACTACGGTTTTTTTATTCTTGGCTTTCTCAGCAAAATACTCGCTATTAAATTCATTTGTTAGTGGTTCTGGCCCTAGCTTAGAAAGCACTTGATGCGCTACACCTACCTCAGAATATAACCAAGCGCCAAACTTGCGTGGATCGTTATAACGAAGAACTTTGCCATTTTCTAAGACTAGATCAACATGATCGTGTTTTGCTGACGGCACTTCTTCATCTAAAACGCGTAAACTGCCCGACATTCCTAAATGAATAATCGCACTGCCTTCTGGGGTATCTATCATTAAATATTTTGCACGGCGACGAATTGACTGAACTCTTTGTCCAACTAATTTTTGCAATTCTTGAGGAATTGGCCAACGAAGCTTATCCGTTCTAACCACAATGGCTTTAATTGTCTGACCTTGCAGATGTGGGGTAATTCCTAGGCGGCTGGTTTCTACTTCTGGCAATTCTGGCATTGGGGCTTCCTTTAAAAATGGAGCTACTATTGTTAACATACTCGCAAATCTTATAAATGAACTTGATAATCAAAAAAGAGACTTGTGATGTTCCAAAAAAACAGTAAGGCTTTGTATCCTGTCGTATGGCTCAGCCTCTTATCCTTTACGGCTATTCTAATGTTTGGTCGTTTGAATTTCATTCTTCAGTACGCTAATTTTGACACACTTGAAGCCATTCCAAACGATCTATTCAACTCTCTGTTTATTGGATTTAGATTTGACTTAAAAGTTGCAGCTATCGCTTATGCACCTATCTTTTTGATTGGTTTATTAACTGCTAATACTCATTTTTTCTCTAAAGTGCTTAACGCTTTTGTTCCTTATACGTTCATCGTTAGCTTTATCGCTATTTCAGTAACAACAGCAAACTTTTTTTATTATCAAACCTATGGAAATTCCTTTGATATTTTTGTCTTCGGTTTAATGGAAGATGATACTGCAGCTGTAATTGATATTTTATGGAAAGACTATCCAATCTTATCTTCTGCTATTTTCTCTTTATTCGTCGCTATCGCTTCTACTCTTCTTTGTAAGAAATACGTTCATCACTTTTTAAATAAAGCTTATTCCACACAACCTACACTTAAATGCACTCTTGTTGTTATTGCTAATATTCTTATTTATTTTGTGATTGCTCGCGGTTCTATTGGTACTTTCCCACTAAAAAAATACCACGCTAACGTTTCAAACTATGAGGTATTAAACCAAGCAACCCCTAACGCTATCCTTGCTCTTGATTGGGCTAATAGTGACCATAAAAAAGACGCAAAATTCCACAAAGTCTCTTTTAACGAATATACATCTCAGGTAGAAAAAGTACTTCATCAATCAGATGCACAGTACACAACACCAGCGAATCCATATTTAGAAAAAAATCCACCGAATGTGGTGTTTGCATTAATGGAGAGCATGGGAACAAACTTATTACTAGAAGATGGTAATGGTACTGATTTATTAGGTGCTCTTCGTCCTCATATGCAAAGCGATTTTCATTTTAATCGTTTTACTTCAGGTACTGGCGGAACAATAAATAGCATTGTAATGATGTTATTTCACAGCAATGTTAACTCTATTAGCCACAGTAGCGCTCAAAAGACATCATTGTTTGGTTCTGCATTCTTACCTTATAAAAACGCAGGTTACGATGTCGTATACATCACTGGGGGCAGTCCTAACTGGCGTAATTTAAAATATTACATGCCATACCAAGGTGTTGATGCTTTTTATGATGAAGTCGATATAAAAAAAGCCTTCCCTGAAGCAGAAAAACTATCGAGTACTTGGGGTGTACCAGATGAATTCGCTTTTAAGTTTGCTGAGAAAATTCTGGCTGAAAGTAAGAAGCCTATGATGTTGATGATCCAAACAGAAACGAATCACCCTCCTTATAAAGTACCTGAAAATTATGATGTGAAGCCTATTAAGGTCAGCCAATATGCGATGGATAAAATGGGGCTTGATAAAACGGAATCGGAGAAGATTTACGGTACTTACCAATATTCGTCGAATGCCTTAGGTGAATTTGTTGATTCAATAAAAGCTTCTTCGCTTAAAAGCAAAACGATTATCTCGGCCTCTGGTGATCACAGATTACGTAACTACTCAATTGAATTTCCTAAAGACTTAGGCTTCGCGCGCGCAGTTCCTTTTTATCTTTATGTCCCTGAAGCTATTTTAGAACATACGAGCTATAAGTTTGAAAAAGAACGCATTGGTTCTCATCGAGACATTTTCCCTACCCTGTATGCTTTTAGTTTATCAAATCAAAACTATTACAGTTTAGGTGGACGTAACTTGCTGCAAGTAAACGATATTGAAAATCCAGTTGGGTTTAATGGTAATGTTACTTATACCAAAAACGGTGTGTTTAATAACTCTACCCCTGATGTGATCTACCCTTGGGCTGATAATGTTTCATTAACAATCAAACCAACTGCAATGGCTAACCCTGATAAATCCATCCAAAAAGATTACAGCCATCTACAAACGTTGTTTTTAAATGCTCAAATCAAAGGGTTTACTGAGTAATAAAAATTAGCACTAGAGACGGTATGCTTCGCTAACTAGAAGCTATAAGAGCTAGGTTTCAGGTTTCAGGTTTCAGGTTTCAGGTTTCAGGTTTCAGGAAAATCAAAAGCGATAGCTCCTGAAGCCTGAAAGCGCAGTGTATAGTTTCTAGTTATTTACTAACAACCCCTCCCAACCTCCCCTTATATTTACTTTACCTGCCAAGTAATAATGGCGATAAAGGGGAGGAGTTAGAAGCAACTACCTCTGAACTCTGCAAGCGAAGCGATCTGAATTCTGCTCTCTTCTTTCGCTCTTACTCGCTCCTCGAGCGCAGCGTCCTTGCCTCTCGTCCCTGCTCTTATCTAAACAAATACCCTTCTTCCGCACTTACTGCAATCCACTCACCTTGCCAGTTTTGCATCATCCAAAAACTTGGAGCTTGATAAATAGTAATTCGTTGCGGCTCTTCTTGATCTTCAAGCCAGACTTCAACAGAGCTTGGAGCGGGTAACTTTTCTTTTAATGCTTTTACTGAATCATCATTAAGAAGGGTTCCTTCTAGGGTAAACCAACGCTCAATGAGTTGGCTCTCTTGCTCTGAAGTATTAGCACTTAGATCGTATTCTGAAAAATGCATTTTTTGAATCGCATTTTCCCCTTCAAATAGCGGCTTAATGCCTTCAACAACTTCAATATTTTCTTTTGGTTCTATTAAATATGTTTTTATTAGCTGAGGAGCTTGAAGTACTGCAATGAAAAGCAACACGAAGATGATCAGCATGTTGTTGTATTTGCGACGTGATGGTTTTTTCATTTTAAATCCTTTTTAAAAACAGGGACTAGAAGCGAGAACGCTCACTCAAGATTCAAGAAGAGGCAAGTTCTAGAGACTATACGCTTCGCTAACTAGAAACGATAAGAGCAAGATCGAGGTTTCAGGTTTCAGGTTTCAGGTTTCAGGTTTCAGGTTTCAGGTTTCAGGTTTCAGGTTTCAGGTTTCAGGAAGATTAAAAACAAGTACCGCTGAACTTTGCAAGCGAAGCGGTCTGAAACCTAGAGCTCAAAATACCTATCATACTCACTTTTATAATATCTAGTTAGCACAGCATATAGTTCCTAGTCATTTACTAACAACCCCTCCCAGCCTCCCCTTATATTTACTTTATCAACCAAGTGGCTATGTCGATAAAGGGGAGGAGCTAGAAGCAAGTGCCTCTGAATTCTGCAAGCGAAGCGTATAGTCTCTAGCTCTTCCGCTTTTGACCTTACTCGCACCTCGAGCGAAGCGTTCTCGCCTCTCGTCCCTGCTCTTTCACGCAAAAAAAAACCCAGCAACAAGGCTGGGTTTTCAATTTTATCAAAGTTGCAATCAGTAATCGAATTACTTGATTTTTGCTTCTTTGTAAAGAACGTGCTGGCGTACAACAGGATCGTATTTTTTGATCTCCATTTTGCCTGGCATGTTACGTTTGTTTTTGTCGGTTGTGTAGAAGTGACCAGTGTTAGCAGTTGATACTAACTTGATTTTCTCACGTGCGCCTTTAGCCATTGTTCAGATTCCTCTTAAACGTTCTCGCCACGAGCACGCATATCTGCAAGAACGGTTTCGATACCTTTCTTATCAATGATACGCATACCTTTAGCGGTAAGACGAAGTTTAACGAAGCGTTTTTCGCTTTCTACCCAGAAACGATGAGTTTGTAGGTTCGGCAGAAAACGACGCTTGGTGGCATTTTTTGCGTGTGAGCGGTTGTTACCAACTGCAGGACGCTTACCAGTTACTTGGCATACTCGGGACATTGCTGTCTTCTCCAAATCGTTTCAGCTCGATATCACCTTGGTGGCAAAAAACCACTAGAAATTCCATCTGAAATTTCTAATTCAAGGCTATCAAAGGTCGCGCATTATACTAAGTGATTGCGCATTGCTCAAGACCCTAAGGGATCCTTTTTACGGTTTTTTGTATTTTTTTTATTCAATCGGTAAAAAAAACACTCAAATCCATCCTCTTTCAGCAAAAGAGACTATTTCTCCATCACCGATCACAAAATGATCAAGGACTCGGATATCTACCAATTCTACAGCATCAGAAATACGTTTTGTAATTCTTCTGTCAGCTTGACTTGGCTCGGCTACGCCGGAAGGGTGATTATGCGCTAAAATGATGGCGGCTGCATTATAATCTATCGATCTTTTTACAACTTCTCTCGGATAAACAGCAGCAGCATCGATTGTTCCTTCAAATAATATCTCCCCTTTTAGCACTCGATGTTGATTATCAAGGAACAAAACATAAAACGCTTCCCTATGTCTATCTCTTAACATTCGGGTTAAATAACGTTTCGTGTGTTCGGGGCTCGTTAGCGCGTCTTCTTTTTCAATCTTTTCAAATAAATACCGCTCAGTCATTTCTACAACGGCTTGAAGTTGTGCAAATTTTGCCGTGCCCAACCCTTTATGACTACAGAATTCATTTTCATCAGAACTGAGTAACTTCCTTAATGAGCCGAACTCCTTTAATAGTTTGTCTGCCAGTTCAATGGCATTCATTCCTTGGATCCCTGTTCTTAAAAAGATCGCGAGTAATTCAGCATCAGTCAGTGACTTTGGACCAAGGGCAAGTAACTTCTCTCTTGGTCGAGATTCTTCTGGTAGATTCATTAACGACATAATTTTCTCAATTGATGACTTACTATCTACACAGCCTACGATGTCTAAATCTTATTCGCTTTCTCGATCGTTTAGCCTTCGGCAAGCTTCAAACCTTGATTGCAATTATGTTTTTGGTCATTTACTTGATGGAAGAGATTGGAAGTGCATCACTCTGAAAAAAAATTATGATATGGTTAGCGCTACTTTATGGTGAACCACTTAACAGGGTAATTAGTGTCATGGCATCTCTTGCAGGGAAACGAATTCTTCTTGGTATTAGCGGCGGCATTGCGGCTTATAAATGTGCAGAACTGACTCGTCGATTAATTGAACGCGGCGCTGAAGTTCGCGTAGTAATGACAAAAGCAGCAAAAGAGTTCATTACCCCATTAACGATGCAGGCGGTTTCTGGCCACCCTGTTGCTGATAGTTTACTTGATCCTGCTGCTGAAGCATCAATGGGACACATTGAATTAGCTAAGTGGGCTGACATTGTTTTACTTGCTCCTGCAACGGCTGATTTGATTGCTCGAATGGCTGCTGGCATGGGTAACGATTTATTATCTACTTTAGTTCTTGCTACAGATTCTCCTGTCGCGGTCTCTCCTGCTATGAATCAGCAAATGTATAGCAATATCGCGACGCAAGAAAACATAGCAACACTCGTTCGTCGTGGCATGCACATTTGGGGTCCTGCTGCTGGTCAACAAGCTTGTGGCGATGTGGGCATGGGAAGAATGCTTGAGCCAATGGAGCTGGTTCATTTATGTGAAGACTTTTTCCAAGCGAATTCTTGTGAACAAGCAGAAGCGGATAAAAAACCACTTAAAGGCCAATCTCTACTTATTACTGCAGGCCCAACTCGTGAAGCCATCGATCCAGTTCGTTATATCTCTAACCACAGCTCAGGGAAAATGGGATTTGCTATTGCAGAGGCCGCAGCTCAATTAGGTGCTAACGTCACTTTAGTCAGTGGGCCTGTTAACCTTGCAACACCAGAGAACGTAAAACGCATTGATATTGAAAGCGCAGAACAAATGCACGAATCGGTAATGAAAAATGCACAATCTCATTCTATCTTTATTGCATGCGCTGCCGTTGCTGATTTCAAACTAAGCCAAGTGGCGACTCAAAAATTAAAGAAAACCGCCGATGAAGATGGTATGACGCTTCATATGGTTAAGAATCCAGATATTGTCGCTTCAGTTGCGGCATTAACGAATCAACGTCCATTTACTGTCGGTTTTGCAGCTGAAACTCAAGATGTGGAAAAATACGCTCGCGGTAAATTAGAGCGCAAAAATTTAGATATGATCTGTGCAAACGATGTATCAATTCAAGGACAAGGCTTTAATAGTGATAACAATGCGCTTCACCTATATTGGAAAGAAGGTGATAAAGCGCTACCGTTAACGACGAAGTCGGAGTTGGGTAAAGCGATTATGCTTGAGATCGTTGAAAAACTGTAGAAGCAGAATTCAGGACGCTTCGCGCAGAGACTTTAGGAAAAGCTAGAACTGAACTCGATGCGCTTTTCCTGAATCCTGAAACCTGCTCTTCAATAGGAGCGAAGCGGTCTAGTTAGCTAAGCGTATAGCCTCTAGTAACAAACAACCTAGCTCCACAAAAAATAATAAAAATGACAAAGGAACCGTAATGGCGACCCCAAGAAAAACAAATCGTCGTGATGAAATACTACAAGCTTTAGCTGAAATGCTAGAGTCCAATGAAGGTGCTGCTCGCATTACTACAGCCAAATTAGCAAAACAGGTTGGTGTATCAGAAGCTGCGTTATATCGCCATTTCCCAAGCAAAGCCAAAATGTTTGAAGGCTTAATTGAGTTTATTGAAGAATCTATTTTTTCGCGTGTTAACCGCATTCTTGAAGATGAAAAAGATACTTTAAAACGTATTGAGCTATTATTAAAACTTCTGCTCGCCTTTGCTGAACGTAACCCTGGATTAACTCGAATTATGACAGGCCATGCGCTGATGTTTGAAAATGAGCGCTTAAGAAGCCGCATCAATCAAATATTTGAGCGTATTGAACTTCAATTCAAACAAATCTTACGTGAACGTAAATTACGTGAAGGGAAAGCATTCCCAATTGATGAAAGTATTTTAGCCGCTCAGCTTGTGGGTCAAGTCGAGGGGAGTTTCTGTCGTTTTGTCCGTTCTGATTTTAAATATCAACCGACTGAAAACTTTAACGAATATTGGGCGCTACTCAGTGCTCAGATCCAATAATTAATTAGATAAAATAGGCTCACGATGTCAAAGTATCCAGCACCTAAATTCTCTAGCGCTCTTCTACACCCTAAATATTGGGGGGTATGGTTTGGATTCGGATTCCTTTTTGCCATCGTCACCCTATTGCCTTATAAAGTAACTTACAAACTTGGTCGCTCTCTTGGTTTACTTGGATTAAAACTCGGAAAATCAAGAGCCCATGTTGCTCGCCGTAATTTAGAACTCGCTTTTCCAGAAATGGAATCGTCCGAGCGTGAAGCCATTATTGTTGAGAATTTCAAAAATTCAGGTCTTGCGATTTTTGAAACCGCAATGGCTTGGGTATGGCCAGATTGGCGTGTCGAAAAACACTTTAGTTATGAAAACAAGCAACACATTCTTGATCTTGCAGAAGAAGGTCGTGGCGTATTGGTTGTTTGTGTTCACGCATTAAACCTTGAACTTACCGCTCGTGCATTCACTTCTTTTGCTCCAGGTTATGGGGTTTACCGCCCACATAACAACCCAGCTTACGATTTTATTCAACATTGGGGCCGTACCAATAATGGCAACCAAATGATTGATAGAAAAGACGTTAAAGGCATGCTGCGTGTATTACGTAAAGGTGAGCGTCTTTGGTATATGCCGGATCACGATTACAACCGTAATAAATCGGTTTTTGTTCCTTTCTTTGCGGTTCCAGATGCTTGTACCACTGTAGGTTCGGATATCTTAATCAGTGCAAGTAAATGTGCTGTTGTTACTGCATCGGGCTTTAGAACTTACAATAATTACCACTTACAAATTGATAATGACATCAGTGATCAATTTCCGAAGAAAGATCCCGTTGGTGTTGCTACGGTAATGAATAAAGCGGTAGAACGTGTCATTTTACGCTGTATTCCTCAATGGATGTGGCTACATAAACGTTTTAAAACAATGGAAGATCCAAACGTTAAAAAAGGCATCCGCTACGATTAGGGCGTGTCAGGATAAATAATGAAAACCAATTTAATCACACGTGAAGGCTTTAATAAGCTACAAGATGAACTCACGTTTCTATGGAAAGAAGAACGCCCAGAAGTCACAAAAAAAGTGACTTGGGCGGCTAGCCTTGGTGATCGCAGTGAAAACGCAGATTATCAATACAACAAAAAACGCCTTCGTGAAATAGACCGCCGTGTTCGCTATCTTCGTAAACGTTTAGACCAAGTAAAAGTGGTCGACTATTCCCCACAGCAAGACGGAAAAATCTTTTTCGGTGCGTTCGTTGAAATTGAAAACGAACAAGGCGATATCCTCTCTTTTCGCATCGTTGGTCCTGATGAAATATTTGGCCGCAACGACTATATCTCTATCGATTCCCCAATGGCTCGCGCACTGATCAAAAAAGAAGTCGATGAAGATGTGATTGTAAAAACGCCTGATGGGGATAAAGAGTGGTTCGTGAATTCGATTAGGTACTAGGTGTAGGGACGAGATTCGAGGACGCTTCGCTCGAGGGACGAGGAAGATGGGTTTCAGGATTCAGGAAGAGCGAAATAGTGATCGTTGAAATTAAAGCATCAAAGAAGGTTCTCCCCCTTTATCACTAAGGTTATGCAAGTGACATTGTTAATATAAGGGGGAGTTAGAGGGGGTTGGTTACACCATACTCTAGTGATTCAGATAAACTAAACATTATCACTAGCAACCCCTCCTAGCCTCCCCTTAGATAGATATTTGCTACCAATCAGCATTAATGAACAAGGGAAGGAACTGTATAGTGATCGCTTGAATTACCACTGTCTCCTCTGAACCCTGCAAGGGAGCTTGCGACCGATCTGAACCCTGCTCTTTGCTTCTATCCAATAATTTTTAATTAAAAAAGAATCAAAATGATAATAAACATAATTGCTAAAGAACTTAACGTTCGCCCTCAACAAGTTTCTGCTGCCGTTCAACTGATTGACGAAGGTAGCACCATCCCATTTATTGCTCGTTACCGTAAAGAAGTAACAGATGGCCTAGACGATACGCAACTTCGTACGCTTGATACTCGTTTAACTTACTTACGTGAATTGGATGACCGCCGTCAATCGATCTTAAAATCGATTAAAGAACAAGAAAAACTGACGCCTGAATTAGAGCGTGAGATTTTAGATGCGGACAGCAAAACACGTCTTGAAGATCTGTATCTACCATTTAAACGTAAGCGTCGCACTAAAGGCCAAATAGCTATTGAAGCAGGTCTTGAACCATTAGCTGATTTATTGTGGACACAGCCTGAAAATACACCTGAAGATGCCGCTCAATCTTACATTGATGAAGAAAAAGGCTTTGCCGATGCTAAAGCTGTATTAGACGGCGCTCGTGCCATTCTTATGGAACGCATGGCAGAAGACGCAAACTTACTTGAAAAAGTACGTACTTATCTAACGGCTAATGCTGAGCTTGTATCTAAAATGGTAGACGGCCAAGAGCAAGCGGGTGAAAAGTTCAAAGATTACTTTGATCATCATGAAGCATTAACAAAAGTCCCTTCTCACCGTGCTCTTGCTATGCTACGTGGTCGCAATGAAGGCTTCTTACAGCTTTCTATTAACGCTGACCCAACTCAGGAAGAAGGTGCTCGTGGCTCGTACTGTGAAATCATCATCGCAAATCATTATGGTATTACGCTAGGTTCTCAACCTGCTGATTTATGGCGTAAACAAGTGATCAGCTGGACATGGCGTATTAAGATTTTAATGCACATGGAAACAGAATTAATGGGCGGCCTAAAAGAACGCTCAGAAAACGAAGCGATTGATGTATTTGCTACCAACCTAAAAGACCTATTAATGGCAGCGCCAGCAGGTCTTAAAACGACACTTGGACTTGATCCAGGCCTACGTACAGGTACGAAAGTCGCCGTGGTTGATGCTACTGGTAAAGTACTAGCAACAGATACGATTTACCCTAACCAACCCCATAATCAAATTGCAAAATCAGCACAGATTATCGAAGCATTAATCAAACAACACAATGTGGATTTAATCGCCATTGGTAACGGTACTGCTTCACGTGAGACCGATGCCTTTGTGGGTAATCTACTAAAAGGTGCTGGCCTATCAACGGCGAAAATCATCGTAAGTGAAGCGGGTGCATCGGTATATTCTGCCTCTGAATTAGCAGCGAAAGAGTTCCCTGATTTAGATGTATCAATCCGTGGTGCGGTATCTATCGCTCGCCGTCTGCAAGATCCTCTGGCTGAGTTAGTAAAAATCGATCCAAAAGCCATTGGTGTTGGTCAATATCAACACGATGTAAGCCAAAGCCAACTAGCGAAAAAGTTAGATGCCGTCATCGAAGACTGTGTAAACGCCGTTGGTGTTGATGTAAATACCGCCTCTCCTGCTCTATTAACTCGTGTTGCGGGTTTATCAGCAACGATTGCACAAAACATTGTGGATTACCGTGATGAAAACGGCCGCTTTGAAAACCGTACAACGCTGAAAAAAGTTGCTCGTTTAGGGCCTAAAGCCTTTGAACAATGTGCTGGTTTCTTACGTGTAATGAACGGTAAAAACCCATTGGATGCTTCTGCGGTTCACCCTGAAGCTTACCCAGTAGTAAAAACCATTGCTGAGAAAAATGGCAAAGCTATTGATGCCATTATTGGTAATACTGAGTTTTTACGCTCGGTTGCGGCTAACGATTACATCAGTGCAGATTTTGGTTTACCAACAGTCACTGACATCATTAAAGAGCTAGATAAGCCGGGTCGAGATCCTCGTCCTGAGTTTAAAACAGCCACCTTTGCTGATGGCGTAAATACGGTATCTGACCTTGAATTAGGCATGGTATTAGAAGGTGTTGTATCAAACGTAGCGAACTTCGGTGCATTTGTTGATATCGGTGTTCACCAAGATGGCTTAGTTCATATTTCTGCATTAAGTGATACGTTTGTTTCTGACCCTAGAGAAGTCGTTAAAGCTGGTGATATCGTAAAAGTAAAAGTGATGGAAGTGGATGTGCAACGTAAGCGTATCGCTCTTTCTATGCGTTTAAACGACAAGCCAGGGGAAGACAATCGTCCTCAACGCCAATCAAATAAACCACAACAGCGCAATGAGCGTTCTCAAGCACCAAGACAGCAACGTAATAACGATGTTGGCGGTGGTGCAATGGGTGGTGCGTTTGCGGCTGCTTTTGCGAAGGCGAAGAAGTAAGTTTTGAGGGACGAGAACGCTGCGCTTCTAGGGGCGAGGAAGAGCTAAGAGAAAGGGTTTAGGGCGCTTCGCTTGCAGGTTTCAGGTGTACTCACTTTTACCTGAATCCTCCGCTTTGCTCGCATACTGCAATCACAGCGAAAGAGAATGGTTCTCCCCCTTTTATCGTTATTACTATGAGATCGATATAGTTAATACAAGGGGGAGTTAGAGGGGGTTGGTTTGTAACCTTCGTAAAAAAGGGAGGAACAGTATTATGAACGCTGTAATCACAACGATCATCTCTGAAATCTGCAAGGGAGCTTGCGACTAAGCTATGCTCTTGCTCCTCCTGAAACCTGAGACCTGAATCCTACGCTCTCCCTCGCTCCTCGAGCGAAGCGTACTCGCCTCTCGTCCCTGCTCTTAAACCCTCAAAGCACCGCCAATATATCCGACGGATTATTCGGAACCACCGCCTTATCATAGTGAAAACTTATCACGCTACGACGGCGAACCATTCGTCCCATCTCTTCAAGTTTATCTAATAAATTCTTTGGCAAATTAAAACGGATGGTATAACCCGTTCCTTCACCTTGAGCGTAAGTATCCAACGACAACAATCGAGCTAATTTAGCTAAATCATCATCAATATCATACAGAGTGGCGAAATGAGGTTTAGGCTCCTCTTTTTCTTCCATCACATCATAACCTGGGTGATCTGATGGCTCCCAAGCATCCCGCTTATGTTGCTTATCATCACCTTTGATTGCTTTTTCAGATGTGGTTTCGCTCATCTTTGTCGTCGGCGCAACAGGCTTCTTAACACGATTTTCACGTGCTACTTGTTCTGTTGGCAGATTAACAGAAGGTGCGATAAGCGGCACACTGACACTGTTAGGTGAAAAGATCATAAAGCGTTTCCTTAACTAAATAAAAACTAAGCGTGTTGATTTAAAAAAGTGCGTAGCTCAGAAATAAATTCGTCATTATGCGAAATAAAAGGTGCGTGTGATGCTTGCTCAAAAACGATTTTAGCCGAATTCGGCATAAGTTCATCCATATCATGAGCAACTTTAATTGGCACTAATCCATCCAGTCGTCCATACATACGACATACCGGCATCGACAATTGAGATACAGCTTCTCGTAGATCTATATCGGCCAGAATCATTAAACCTGTAGCTAATGCTTGCTGATCAGGCATTGGCCTTGAAAATACAGCCTTTTTTACCAACTTAATGTCTTGCTTAGCGTTAGGACTCCCCATAGCTTGTAGTGCCATAAAGCGCTCAACGGTTAATGTAAAATCGGTTTTTAGCTGCTCAGTAAATTGAGACAATACAAGAGGTTTTATGCCTCGCCAGCCTTTCTCTGCTGAAAATCGTGGTGAGCTCGCAACGGTAATGAGTTGTGATACTCGCTCGGGAGAAGTTAACGCGGCTTTTGTCGCAATCAATCCCCCTAATGACCAACCTAACCATGCAGCCTTTTTAGGTGCTTGAGCAAGAACTTGCTTTACCATTTCATCAAAATCAGCACAGCCTAACTCTGCGCTATGACCATAACCAGATAAATCGACAGTATGCACACGATAATGCTGGCTAAGCTTTTCAGATGTGGTCTGCCACACTGCTCCATTCATTCCCCATCCATGAATGAGAACCAGATCGGAACCTTCGCCTTCCGTTTGCCAATAAAGAGGTGTTGTCATCTACACTGCCTGTTAATGATTAATTAGTATGGGTGGTTTAGTGTTCATCAGGAGGATAAGAAGATCAATACAAAAATTAGGCGTAAGTCATTGTGACTTTTGCTCACAAGCAATGCCACCATCTGAAACCATTTGGTGCCAAGCTTGCTTAGATTTAATCAAAACAGTGCCTCGCTGTCAGCGATGTGGTTTGCAAACCGAGCATGAGACTGATGTCTGCGGAGAGTGCCTTTTGCACCCACCACAATGGGACCGCTTATATTGTGTGAGTGACTATTCTGACCCATTACGCGAGTACATTAATAAACTCAAATACGCTCAACAGTTCTGGCTTGCCCAAGATTTAGGTGTATTACTCAGTAAGCGAATCCCAGAACCAGCGCCTCTCATTCTTCCTGTTCCTCTGCATTGGAAACGATTCTGGTGGCGTTCTTATAATCAAAGTGATCATTTAGGTTGGACATTAGAAAGAGAATTCAATCTTAAGTCGTCCACCACTCACTGTAATAACAAGATATTGAAACGCGTTAAAGCGACAAGGCCTCAACAAGGTTTATCTCGCTCGTTTAGACAAACCAATTTACTCGGTGCATTTAAAATCACTAAACCAATCAAAGAAAAACACGTTGCTCTTGTTGATGATGTGGTGACAACGGGTGCAACGATTAATCTGTTGTGTGTGGAGTTAAGAAAAGCGGGGGTTGAACGTATTGATGTGTATACGGTTTGTCGGACGGGGCGGAGTTAGGGGCTAGGGACTATACGCTGTGCTAACTAGAGACTATAGAAGCCTGTATGACTGATGTGGTGATATTTTAGGTTTCAGGACGCTTTGCTTGCAGGATTCAGGGGTGCTCGCTTTTGATCTTCCTGAAACCTGAGTCCTGAACCCTCGCTTTGCTCTTATAGAAGCGAAACTGTCTAGTTAGCGCAGCGTATAGCTTCTAGTTTCAAACGCTGTTAGTACAACGACAAAGAATAGTTCTCCCCCTTTATCGCTATAACTATGAGATCGATATAGTGAACACAAGGGGGAGTTAGAGGGGGTTGGTTATAATGTTTCTTGTTATTCGATTAAACCGAACTTCATCATTTACAACCCCTCCTAGCCTCCCCTTATATTAACAATTTCTGCCAAGTAACCTTTGCGAACAAGGGGAGGAACGGTATTGTGATCGTTGTTATCACAACAATCTCCTCTGAACCCTGAAACCCTGCTTTGCTCTTATAGAAGCGAAGCGGTCTAGTTAGCACAACGTATAGTCTCTAGAATACTTCCTCCATTTACCCTCGCTCTACCTCTCTAAAAAACACAAGCAAACGATTGCTTTTCATTAAATTATCTATAAAATACCGCTCCAATTGATTAAGTATCGAACTTAACAATGCAACCCTATCGAGAAAGGTTCTGATTAACAGCAATCACAGATTGACGCCTTCTCACTTCAAACTCCCATTCAGCGAGATTTGAAGACAACGTTATACTACTAGGAATATCGGCCATGACCGTTAAAAACAGCACCACAAAACCATCTGAATTGATCTATCAATTGGATGATCGTCCACCGCTACCGCACACTTTATTTGCTGCTTTTCAGCACTTATTAGCAATGTTTGTTGCGATTATTACGCCTTCTCTGATCATCTGCCAGACTCTTGGTGTTCCAGCGGCTGAGACCAATACCATCATCAGCATGTCTTTATTTGCTTCGGGCATTTCTTCTTTTATTCAAATTAAAACCTTTGGCCCTATCGGTTCCGGCTTACTTTCAGTTCAAGGCACCAGTTTTAATTTCTTAGGCCCAATCATTGGTGCTGGCCTTGCACTAAAAGCCGGTGGTGCTGATGTTCCTACAATGATGGCAGCCATTTTCGGTACCATTCTTGTTGCTTCAACCGCTGAAATTTTCCTATCTCGTGTTCTTGAATACGCTCAAAAAATCATTACTCCATTAGTCTCTGGCATTGTTGTTACCCTAATTGGCCTTACTCTTATTCAAGTCGGTTTAGTGTCTATGGGGGGCGGGTATTCAGCTATGGGCGAAGGCACATTTGGTAGCCTTGATAAACTCGCTCTTGCTGGCACTGTATTATTAATTATTGTAGTACTAAACCGTGCAACTAACCCTTACCTTCGTATGGCTTCTATCGTTATCGCAATGACAGTAGGTACGCTAGTGGCGTGGGCAATGGGAATGCTTAATACAAATATGTCTCATGATGCGGCTCTCATTGCCCTACCAATCCCTATGCAGTATGGCTTAGGTTTTGACTGGTCTCTGTTTATTCCTTTGGTGCTTATCTTCTTAATCACGGCACTAGAAGCCATTGGTGATATTACTGCGACATCAGAAGTATCAGGCCAACCAGTAAAAGGCTCTGTTTATATGAAGCGCATTAAAGGCGGTGTATTAGCTGATGGTATTAACTCGGCAATCGCCGCAGCATTTAACAGCTTCCCTAACTCAACGTTTAGCCAAAACAATGGCGTAATTCTATTAACAGGTGTAGCAAGCCGTTATGTGGGTTATTTCATCGCAGGTATGCTAGTTCTTCTTGGTTTATTCCCAGGGGTAGCAAGCATGGTGCAGATCATTCCTGAGCCTGTGCTTGGTGGTGCAACTATTGTGATGTTCGGTACGATTGCGGCTGCTGGTGTGCGTATTATCTCTCGTGTTGAACTAGACCGTCGCGCAATCCTAATCATGGCTATGTCTTTCTCCATGGGTCTTGGTTTAGCTCAAAAACCTGAAATTCTTCAGTTCATGCCTGAGATGATTAAAAACATTTTCTCATCAGGTGTCACTGCAGGTGGTGTAACTGCGATTATCTTAAATATCGTATTGCCGTATGCAGAAGTGAAAGAAGAAGCAAAACAAGATGTGGTTGTTTAAATAAAGGGACTAGGAGCAAGTTCGCTTCGCTCTAGGGACGAGTAAAAACGAAAAAGACCGCAGGTGATTATCATCTGCGGTCTTTTTTATTTTTTACTAGGAACGATACGCTGTGCTGACTAGAGACTATAAGAGCGGACATGGTTGATGTGGTGAGTTTTTAGGTTTCAGGGCGCGACGCTTGCAGGTTTCAGGTGTACTCGCTTTTGCTCTTCCTGAAACCTGAACCCTTCGCTTTTTGCTCTTATAGGAGCGAAGCGGTCTAGTTAGCGCTAGCGTATCGTCTCTAGTTTCCAACCCCTCCTAGCCTCCCCTTATATCAACAGTTACTACCAAGTAACCTTTGTGAACAAGGGGAGGAACTGTATTGTGCCCGTAGATATCACAACAATCACCTCTGGACTCTGCTTTTGCTCTTCCTGAATCCTAGCTTTTTGCTCTTACGCTCTTCCTCGCCCCTCGAGCGCAGCGTCCTCGATTCTCGTCCCTGCTCTCACCCCAACGGAAACTCAACTTGAACCTTCAAACCACCTTCACTTCGGTTTGATAAACTCACTTCACCTTGATGCTGAGTAACAATACGCTTAACGATGGCTAATCCTAGCCCTGTCCCTTCACTACCACGAGCCGTATCACCTCGAGTAAAAGGTTCAAACACGGTTTCTAGCTGTGCGTTATCAACTCCAGGGCCATTATCTTCAATAATAATCCATACGGTTTTATGGTCAGCAGACACACTGGTTGATACTTGGATCCAATCACCACCATATCGAATCGCATTAACGACCAAATTAGTGATCACTCGTTTAATTGCTACCGCATTACCATTAATCGCTTTTGGGATCATAGCAAGCTTAGTCTGAATTTCACGCTCATAACCACCCTCAGCTAATATCACCTCATTAACGATGGTATTAACATCCACCTGAGTAAAATCTTGCTTTGCGACAGGTTTTAAATAATCCATGAATTGACCGATGATCTCATTACACTCTTCCGTGTCTTTAATCATACTTTCGGCAAGGTAGCTGTCTTCTGGAGACATCATTTCTGTTGCTAAACGAATCCGAGTTAATGGTGTTCGAATATCATGACTGACCCCGGCCATTAATAACGCTCGGTCTTGCTCTAATTTCTGAATACCCTTCGACATTTGGTTAAACGCACGAGTCACCGCTTGAATCTCTGATGCACCTTTTTCAGGTAACGGATCGGGTATTTCACCTTTACCTACTTTACGAGCGGCAGTTTGCAGTGCCATTAATGGTCGATTCTGAATTTTAATAAATGTCCAACCACCAAGAATTACGAGTAAAGCGATAAACAAACTGTTTCTAAAGAGCGGCGCAAAATCATCTTCTTGCAGCTCTGAAAGTGGTATTCGCATATAAAACTCAGGCATTGCTTCACTCTTCATCCACAACACATAACTGTCTGCACCTAAAATCAAACGCACCTCTGTTGGTGCCCCTAACTCCTGAGTCATCTCTTCACTTAAAAATTCAACCGGGCTGGCCTGATAATACTCTTTCATATCAGGATCGTTTTCATCATGAATACTCACACCAAGTTGCTCTAATAATTGGCGTCGTAGAGGCTGCCCTAAATGAACATTTTTACCACTCGCTAACGTAACATCCTCCGCTAACATTAAGCGTACTTCATAAGCCAAAATGCGATTAAACTGCTGCAAGCTAGGTAATAAGGCGTAATTAAAAACCGCGAGATAAGAGAATACCTGACTGGCGATAAGAAGGGATGCGAGGAGTAAAAGGGTTCTGGCGAAGGTACTTTTCATAGAGGTTCTCTGTTTGGTGATGAATTTGAAGAGAGCTAGAGACTATACGCTACGCTAACTAGAAGCGACAACAGCGAATATTGTTGGTATTGGAATAACCTAGGTTTCAGGACGCTTCGCTTGCAGGTTTCAGGAAGAGCAGAGTTCAGGGGTGGATATTGTTATAGCAGCGACAAAGAAAGGTTCTCCCCCTTTATCGCAATAGCTATGAGATCGACATAGTTAATACAAGGGGGAGTTAGAATCCTGCAAGGGAGCCTGCGACCGATCTGAACTCTGCTTTTAACGCTCTTCCTCGCCCCTTAAGCGAAGCGTACTCGATTCTCGTCCCTGCTCTTACGCTTCTGCCCCATCAGGAACAAACACATAACCTAATCCCCACACCGTTTGAATATAACGTGGACGACTTGGGTCTTCTTCAATCATACGACGAAGACGAGAAATTTGAACGTCAATTGAACGTTCCATTGCTGAATATTCACGGCCACGGGCCATATTCATTAATTTATCGCGCGACATTGGTTCACGCATGTTCGTCACTAATGATTTTAGAACAGCAAATTCACCAGATGTCAGTGGCATTGGCTCATCATTACGGAACATTTCACGTGTGCCTAGATTTAAGCGGAATTCACCAAACTCAATCATTTTGTCTTCTGCGCTTGGTGCTCCTGGCGCTTCAATAACTTGGCGACGTAGCACCGCACGAATACGTGCTAGTAATTCGCGTGGGTTAAATGGTTTTGGCAGGTAATCATCAGCACCGACTTCCAAACCAACAATGCGATCAATCTCATCGCCTTTTGCCGTTAGCATTAGGATCGGCAACATATTATTTGCACTGCGTAAGCGGCGGCAAATAGATAGGCCATCTTCACCCGGCAACATTAAGTCCAATACCATTAGGTGGAAAGTTTCACGAGCCAATAAACGGTCCATTTGTTCACTGTTAGCTACGCTACGCACTTGAAAGCCTTGTTCTGACAAGTAACGCTCTAATAAAGAACGAAGACGAGCATCATCATCAACTACTAAAATCTTATGGTTTTCTTGCATGGGCTTAACCTCAATATATGTCTTATTTCAGTTTACTCGTAACTCGAAGCAATTGAAGCGGTATTTCATAAAAAATGAGAGATGAAATTGTTACTTTTTATGTAACGAGTTCAAACTTTAAGACAGATTACCGTGTCAAACTTGAATTACATGGCATATTGATTGCTTAGTTATAATATTGTCAATGATTATAGATGAGTTCATCATGTTAGTTGGATATAAACGAGCACAATGTAAAAAAGTTCTTGTCATCAACCGTAAAGGTGGCGCAGGAAAATCCACGTTTGCAATAGCAATGGCGTCTTTCTACGCTCATCAAAAAGTAAAAACGGAAATCATTGATCTTGACCCTCAAGGAACAAGTCACTTTTGGGGCAGTAAAACCGAAGGGGTAAGAACAACTCGTTTTTTACCATCATCAAATGTGCCCTTTTCTCTCGCTTTGCGCTTGGAAGCGGACACCAAAATCACAGTGATTGATTCTCCCTCTAACTTTAGTCGTTTTGAGATGGAGAAGTATATTTCTATGGTTGATAAGATCATCTTTCCTGTCCAACCATCACCGATTGATGTGCACTCAATGCTTGGGTTCATTAAAGATTTAATTAATTCCCCTGCGTTTAAACATAATAATGTTGAGCTAGCCTTTGTTATTACTCGCTGCAAAGAAAACAACCAAGGTACTGAATTTGTTCATAAAGTACTGCAACATATGAAGTACCCACTTTTAGGCACTATGTCTGAGCATCAAGCTTATCAAGAGATGTTTTCAGAAAAGAACTGTTTCTTAGCTCGCTACCCTGAGCTTGATAAACCGCTCTGGAAGAACATGAAAGAGTGGTTAAATGTCGATATGACACAGACAGCAAATGTTGAAGATGAAGCGCAAAAAAAAGTGGCTGATACAACATCAACCACTTACTCTTCTATTTTGAAAAAGCATTATTAACCCTATTTAAAGGGATTAGCATCAATTAGATACCAAACTCAGCACGGTACGCTTTTACGGCTTCTAGTTGCTCAGCATTATCGCCTTTCTCTTCCAAGAAAGAGATTAAGTCAGTCAGACTGACAATCGAAATGATTGAGCAATTGAAGTCACGTTCAACTTCTTGAATCGCCGATAACTCACCTTTGCCTTTTTCTTGACGGTCAATAGCCACAAGAACACCTGCTAAATCAGCGCCATTTGCTTGAATGATTTCCATTGATTCACGAATCGCTGTACCAGCTGTGATCACGTCATCAACTAGCATAATGCGGCCTTCAAGTGCACTACCAACTAGGTTGCCACCTTCACCGTGATCTTTTGCTTCTTTACGGTTAAAACAGTATGGCTTATCTGTATCATGGTGATCAGCTAATGCTACTGCTGTCGTTGTGGCGATTGGAATGCCTTTGTACGCAGGGCCAAATAATACGTCATATTCAATACCAGAATCCGCCAATGCTGCTGCATAAAAACGACCTAAACGAGCTAAATCACGACCGGTATTAAATAAGCCAGCGTTAAAGAAATATGGGCTTTTACGACCAGACTTTAAAGTAAACTCACCAAACTTTAGTACTTCTTTCTCAAGGGCAAATTCAATAAACTCACGCTGGTATGCTTTCATTTTCATTCTCTCTTTTTGGTTAATAATTTATAACTTTCAAATTGGTAATAACAGGTTTCAAGTCGCTACGCTTTCAAGATTCAGAGACGAATACTGTTATCACAGCGACAAAGAATAATTCTCCCCCTTTATCACTACTGCCATGAGATCAACATAGTTAATACAAGGGGGAGCTAGAGGGGGTTGGTTATGTTGTTTTTACGTTATTCAAATAAACCAAACCTCATCATTTACAACCCCTCCTAGCCTCCCCTTATATCAACAGTTACTACCAAGTAACATTAGTGAACAAGGGGAGGAACTGTATTGTGAAACCTGCAAATATAGCGTCCTGAATCCTGCTCTTTCTTTAGGACGAAGTCCGTCCTCAATTCTCGGAGCACAGCGTTCTCGTCCCTGCTCTTAAAAACACATAAAAAAATAGCCCCTAAATTAGGAGCTATTAAAATCAATTATTCGGCCAATGCCGCTTTCTGCTTCTCAATAATGTCATTGATGCCCTGTTGCGCCAGAGCCAGCATGTCTAACAATTCTTGGTGAGAGAACGGCGCTTCTTCTGCCGTGCCCTGCACTTCAATCATTTTGCCATCTTCCATCATGACAACGTTCATGTCTGTATCTGCTGCTGAGTCTTCTAGATACTCAAGGTCGCAAATTGCTTCGCCGTTGTAGATACCAACAGAAACCGCCGCTACATGACCTTTCATTGGGTTCGACTTTAGTTTACCCGTAGCAATCATGTGATTAATTGCGTCAGCTAACGCCACACTTGCACCAGTAATAGATGCTGTACGAGTACCACCGTCAGCTTGAATAACGTCACAGTCAACTGTGATCATTTGTTCACCTAGTGCTTCTAGGTCAACGGCTGCACGCAAACTACGAGCGATCAAACGTTGGATTTCCATCGTACGACCACCTTGTTTACCGCTTGCTGCTTCACGGCGATTACGAGTGTGTGTTGCGCGAGGTAACATACCGTACTCAGCGGTTACCCAACCTTTCCCTTTGCCTTTTAACCAGCGAGGAACGTTTTCTTCAACACTTGCAGTACAAATTACTTTTGTATTACCAAATTCAACTAATACTGAACCTTCTGCGTGTGCAGTAAAGTTACGAGTAAGTGTAATTGGACGGACTTGCTGAGCTGTTCTTCCGCTAGGACGCATGGCAGATACCTTGATTATGACAAATTGTCGCCGATTATACCCAAGTCCAAGAATAAAGCATAGCTCCTGTTTCTCTAGTTACTCACTATTGCGCTTATCTGTTATAGTATCGCGATATTTTATTCATCATCCTTCCTATTGATGATTTGAGGACGCTTACATGATCTACAGTATGACGGCTTATGCACGCCGCGAAGTAAAAGCAGATTGGGGTAACGCTGTGTGGGAAATCCGCTCAGTAAACCAACGTTATTTAGAAACTTATTTCCGTATGCCAGAACAGTTCCGTGGCTTAGAACCTGTTCTTCGTGAGCGTTTCCGTAAGCGTCTTGCTCGCGGTAAAGTAGAATGTCACCTACGTTTTGAAGCAAACAATGCAGCAAACAGCGAACTAAAAATTAATGAAGATTTAGCTCGCCAAGTGATTAAAGCGGCGCAATGGGTAAAAACAGAATCAGGCGAAGGCAGCATTAACCCTTTCCAAGTTCTGCAATGGCAAGGCGTAATGGAAGCTCCTGAGCAAGATTTCGATGCGATTAATAAAGAGCTTCTTGAGCACTTTGAACTAGCAGTAAATGACTTCATTGAAGCTCGTGCAAGTGAAGGTGCAAACATGCAAGCACTTATCGTACAACGCTTAGATGCTATTACTGAAGAAGCAGCAAAAGTTCGTGCTCGCATGCCAGAAATCCTAGAATGGCAACGCAACCGTCTTCTGACTAAATTTGAAGATGCGAAAATTGAACTGGATTCTTCTCGTGTTGAACAAGAGTTGATCCTTTTAGCTCAAAAATCGGATGTGGCTGAAGAGATCGATCGTTTAGATTCTCACGTTAAAGAAGCAAACAGTATTATGAAAAAAGGCGGCGCATGTGGTCGTAAACTGGATTTCATGATGCAAGAGTTTAACCGTGAAGCCAACACGCTAGCATCTAAATCAATCAGCACAGACATCACTGCATCTGGTGTTGAGCTGAAAGTGCTTATCGAACAAATGCGTGAGCAAATTCAGAATATTGAATAGCATCCAGAAGTGTTCAGCGCGAAATAAAAATACATTTAAAAACAATATATTAAGACAAACAAAAGTCCATTAGCATCCACCGCTATTCACTAATACCCACCACCTACTGGTGGGTGAAGTGGTGGGTGTGCTATACTAGCCACACTATACAGTGGTGGGTAACTTTTATCATGGGAAAATTAACAAGTAAATCTGTACAAGCTCTTATCAAAGGAGAACCAAACCGTTATGCTGATGGTGATGGCCTTTACCTTGTCGTACCTAAATCTGGTCATTCTTCTTGGATGCTTCGCTACAGTGCAAATAAAAAACGCAGAGAAATGACTCTAGGTAAAGTCATCGATATATCTTTAGCTGACGCTCGATTAGATGCCGCAACTAAGATGAAGCAATTACGTGAAGGTGCAGATCCTCTAATCCAGCGCCAACGAGCTGAACAAGAGAATATAAAAACCGTTAATGATCTTTTTCATGATTGGTATCCAACTCTAGTTAAACGCCTAAAATACCCAACGATACCTCAACGAATTTACCTTAAAGATATTGCTCCTCATATTGGAAATATTAAGTTAGATCAAATAAGCGCAAGAGACATCCGTAAAGTCATAAATACGATCAATGACTCTGGTCGCCCAACGATTGCTAATGATGCTCTAGGTTATAGTAAGCAGCTTTTTAATCATGGTATTAAATTAGACCTTATGAATTTTAACCCTGCATCTGCATTTACTTTCAGAGATGCTGGTGGTGTAGAAAAAAATAAAATTCGAGCTTTAAATGAAGATGAGTTAAATCAATTTTTTTCAACCGCTCGTAAACATAAAGAAAGTTTTAGTCGTTCTAACTATTTAGCTTGTGCTTTATTAATCTGTTTAGGGGTAAGAAAATCTGAATTATGTGAAGCAAGATGGGATGAATTTGAACTAGAAAAGGGATTATGGCATCTACCTAAAGAACGAAGTAAAACTAATGTTGCTTTCACTATTCCTTTAGCTATTGAAGTTCAGGCATGGTTTGAGGAATTAAAAATTATTGGATTCGACTCTGATTATGTTTTTCCTAGTCGAAAGATCAGTAAAAAACCGCACATGGGGTCTGATACGTTAAACCGAGCCATCACAAAATTATTTGGACATGAAGCAGGAAAGAAAAAACAACCTAAAAATGTAATGGGGGATATTCCGCACTTTACTGTTCATGACTTACGTCGAACCTGCCGAACCTTATTAGCAAGACAAGGAACTCAAGGTCATATTGCTGAACGTTGCCTTAATCATAAGTTGAAAGGTGTAGAAGGAATTTATGACCAGTATGATTACTTAGAGGAACGAAAAGAAGCCTTAGATAAATTAGCTACGAAGATCCATTCTATTGTTATCTAACGTACTTACGAATGAGATATTATTAAATGAACAAGGCTTTGAATCAGACCTTATTAAAGCTGCTCTTGCTCACGTAGATGACAGTCAAGTACGTGCGGCTTATAACCGTACTGATTATCTTGAACGAAGAATATCGATGATGAAGTGGTGGAGTGGACATATTGAGGAATCATCGAAAGGAAGCTTATCTATATCAGGAATGAAGTGTTTATCTTTGGTTGGCTAAGCGGCATAAATAAGGCTCCCGAAGGAGCCTCTATTACGTATTCACTCTAACTAAAATTCATCAACCTCTTTTTTTTCATAAGTATTAAACGAGACTTTTTCTGAAGAGCTCTTATAAGTGATACCTTGAATTTCGGAAACAAAAATATTATCTCGATCTAGTTTTAAGCTAGGAACAACCTTATTAACAAAAGGGTCTGTATGTAAATGCTGAACTATACGCCCTTTAAATCGTTCTTCCCATATAGTTACTCTTGGAGACATTTTTTCTGAATCCCAATAGTCAAAAAAATGCACACTAATATCTTGATGGAATTTAGGGTTGTTTTGTTCAACTAAAGAGGATGAATGAAACAATACCACATTAAAATTTTCATCTAAATGTTGTGCGGATTTAAATACTAAACCATCAAATTTTTTTCCAAGATATTCAGCGATAACTTGAGTTGTAATATATTCTAGTTCGATTTCATGTGGATGTATTGGCTTTGATATTTTTTTACTCAATTGTTCCAAAAATATAGCCTGTTGTTCCAATCTATATGTATTAGGGTCTAATAGTTCAGATCTACTTTTAACTATCTCTTGCAAAGCAGATAGATTTATTAATGTAAGTGGTTTAACTAAATCAAATTTACCAACAACAACATAGCTTCCAACATGGGGTCGTACCTCAGAAATAGCGGTGTGTTGATCTAGAGCGCCATAAAATACAGATATTCCACGAGCATTCATCCTCCCTGCACTTGCAATATTTGCTGGGGGTGGCCCAAGTTCTTTTTCGGGAGAAGATAACGTTTGCTGCAATGATTCACTGCTACTGTGAACACGAGCTCTAAATAAACTATGAATTTGTTTACTTTTTGGGCCTGCACATATCAATACAGAGTCCCCTTTACGAGTTGTTAAATGTTCTAACCCATCAAAAATATCATCCAGCGTTTCTTCAACTTTACGATTAAAAAATCGACTTTCACTTTTAATTGAGTGTTCTAAATCATATAATTTCCTTTCCCACTCAATACTTTTATTGACAGTTGCCTCAAAAAGCGGATCTTCATCATACTCATCGAAACCAGAAATTTCATATAATCTACTAGATAAAGCAGCAATAATATCGTCATTTAACTCTTCATCGCACTCTAAGAGGCTCTCGATAGTCTCAGAAAGATCCATTCCATCACGATACCATCCATCACCATCATATTCTTTATCATTCATCATTGCTGATACCCAAGGCTCAGGTTCTGTTGGTGTAATCATAAAATGATTTTTAAGTGCGGTATGTACATAATCAGTCAAAGCTTCAATCGTCATACATGGCTGTTGCTGCTTACAATAATGACATACTTTTACATCAGATCTCTTCATTTCATTTTGGAGATAAGTATTATTAACGCACTCCAAACATACGAATTTAGTATCCATAATAGCCTTTAAATTTAGAAATACTTTACACATAAGTAAGGCTCCCGAAGGAGCCTTTTATTAACACATACACATGATGACAAATAAACGAGCAAAAAAGTAATTACAACTCATCGCCTATATTTCAAAACCACCACTGGTAATGAAGCTCTGAAGTAATGCTTGAACTCTGATATTTACTTTAAAAGGAGGAATTGGATTACCCTCTATTTTTTCAAAGTAGGCTTTGGCTTTCACTTTATCAACGCTACTTTTCAGATCATCAAATCGACCATAGCTATTAATATTAGATTCAGTCACGTTCGTATTCATGATACTTCTAAGCTTACTTTCATCTAAACCTAAAACCTGAACAATGTTATAAATCTCAGCATTCTTCGCTTTCGATTGATACTCAGCTATGTACTCTCGAAATGTTTTCCCAGCGTCAAAAATGGCGTTACCTCGACGAACATCATGAATAAACATATTTGCATACTTTTGTTCATCTTGTGTAAGTGAAGCAAACGACTTATGCAACTCATCAAGTGTTTGCTGAACTTGATCGCTGTCTACTCCCTCTTGCTCTAACGTCTTCAGGAATTTATCAAACCGTGTGTTCATATACTCAGCATCAATGAGCCCTGTATCAATCTCAGTTAAGTGCCCTGATATATCAAAAGGAATAGAGCTTGAATCACCGCCATCACCACCACCCGTATTAGACAGTTCTTTATAACGAAGAGCTAGGATAAGATAAATATTCTCATCAAAAATCAGATCTACCGAACGATCAGTATCAACAATATCATACGTCAACTTACTCCACTTAAAGCCTTGGATCTTAGCGGCTTCTAAGTAAGCATTAAGATTTTTATAAAGTGAAGCGAACTTCCCACACACTGAACGATCTGATGGTAATTTTGTGAAATCAACAACCCCTGAATTTTTGAATAACTCAGCAATATCTTTATAAATTTCATTCATTTTACCCAAGTTATACTCAAGCTTATCTGCAAACAATCCTATTGGTTTGTTACCTGAATACAACTCAACGGCTTTATTGATATTCTGCTCCATCGTGTGCGGATATCTGTAATAACAAATAGTACCGAAAGGTTTATCAGGACCAAATAAACGGTTAGTCCTAGAAAACGCTTGAATGATATTTTCATATCTCAGCACTTTATCCATGTATAGCGTGTTCAACCATTTAGAATCAAAACCTGTTAGCATTTGATCAACAACAATCAATAATTCGATTTGCTTTTCAGGTGTTCTTTCAATCTTTTTATATGGGTCTTTATTTGCTAATCTTGCTGCAATATCTTTTTTAAATTTAGCATAACTCGCAAGGGTAAACTCTTGCTCATATCGTTCATTATAATCACTTATAATTTCAACCAGCCCGTCTTGTTTAATCTTAACATTGCCGCCATTATCAATATTAGGATCGAATAACGCTGTCACTTTTAAATCAGGGGCTTTTTTTCTAAGCATTCGGTAATAGGTTATTGCTTCAGGAATACTGCTTGTAGCAAAAATAGCGCGGAACTTTCCATTTTGGCTAAGAGTTAACCAATTTCCTAAAATGCTATCAATGACCTTAGTTTGATGCTCTTTAGTTTCGTATTGAGACGATGGGAGATAATCTTCAATCCCTTTTACATATTTTCCATCAGCACCAAGATAACCAGCCATTTTAACCTGTGAAGAGTCCATGTATTTATAATAAACACGCTTTTTCTTAGGATCATCAATCGCCTCTTTTTCATCACTTGCTTTTGCTTTTACTAACGCGACTGCTTTTCTTAAATCTTTATCTTTGAATGTCATAACTTTGTATGGGTCAAAACCTAATACGTTTTTGTCTCTGATCCCATCAGCAATACTATAACGATGTAATTCATCACCAAACACACTTGAAGTTGTATTCATTTTCTTTTGGTTTTCGTCCTGAATAGGTGTTCCTGTAAAACCAAAAAACATAGCTGAAGAAAAAGTTGCTTTAATGATAATTAACATATCACCAAAAGTAGAACGATGAGCCTCATCCACAATAAACACAATTCGTTTTGCATTAATTAGCTCAATATCCTTAGACTTAAGTCCTTCTTCCTCATCATGAATATTACTCATCTTTTGAATAGAGGTAACAATTAACGTATTAGCTGGATCTTCACTTTTCAGTTTAGATACTAAAACACCTGTATTCTCTGTGCCTTGTACGTCTTCACTACCATCAGCAAAACCTCGATACTCAGTCAAAGATTGCGTACCAAGCTCTATTCTATCCATAAGAAAAATGACTTTATCAGCATCTTTAGAGTTAGCGATTAACTGTGCTGACTTAAAGCTGGTCATTGTTTTACCTGAGCCAGTGGTATGCCAAACATACCCACCCAATAAATTAGCACTCTTCCAATCCGCTTTTGATACTTTGTCGGATATCGCATTAGCGGCAAAGTATTGATAACTTCTCATTACCTTCAAAACACCATCAGAATCATCTGCAACGGTATAAAAGCCAATAAGTTGATGTGCCATAGGGATAGAGAGTAATGTAGCTGTAACGTCTTTCCAGTTGTTTATGGCTTCATTATTGAAATCAGCCCAATGAAAATAAAAGTCTTTATTAAAATGACCATCACTTCCAGGATTTGCAAAATAAACCGTTTCTAAAGGCTCCATTGCAATGAACACTTGAACCAATGAAAATATGCCAGTGAATACGCCTTCATCTGAATACTTTTCAATTTGGTTGTATGCCTGACTGACAGGAACACCACTTTTTTTCAACTCAACATGGATGACTGGCATACCATTAATTAACAACATAAGATCGCCACGACGATCATTCAAGATTTTAGATTTACTCTTGAATCTTGGTTGCTGCACTATTTGATAACGACTTTGACCAGCCGCAATTTCACGACGGTCATATATTTTAAGGCTAATTTCTTTACCCAAATGTAATTTATCATCAGGGTTATCACGAGTAATTGCTACGGTTTTACCATTGATAAAACCATTGAGTTTCAGTGGGCTACTTAGCTCTGTGATTTGCTCTAAGATTTGCTGCATTTCGCCATCAGAGAGGGGCGTATCATTTAAACGGTCAATGTCTCTGTTGTTTTCAAAAAGAATGTCAGCCCAGTTTTTAAGTAAGTCTGCTTCTGTGGCATTCTTTAAAACTGTTTTCTCCCATCCTTTTTTACCTAGCTCAACGATTAAGGCTGCTTCAAACTCAGCTTCTGATGTATATGTCATTTTATTATTCTTCTTTTAATTAGTTACGATGAAAACATTACACAAACATTTTATCTAAACAGGCTTTTTTTATGTTTTTAAGCTTCTCTAATTGCTGCTTTTGAAGAGCAATTAGCTTGTCTAATTTTTGGAAATAAGAACCTATTTTTTCTTGTTCATTTTTATCGGTTGGATAACATACAGGTAGTTCTCTAAAATTCTGAACTCCTAGTGATTTTCGAGTAGATCCTGTTGTTTTGTTTTCTACTATGTTTTTAAAAACATTCGTTTTAAGATAACTTTTAAGATATTCTGAATTTAATTTAAAAGGCTTGACTAATGCCATTGTTGGCGAATATGTATATTTCTTATCAATATTTATTGTCAGATCTATTATTTTACCAATCGACGCAACTCTGCCGTAAGCAAAGTCTCCTTTTTCGAGCTTATATCTAACCGAATGTTCATCGTAAATATTGTGATGAACATGCCTAACATTTTTCAGGCTTATTTTTCCATCTTCTGAAAGATCACCTATTCCTAAGAACGGAATTCCATCAGTTATAGCATCAGGTGCCCTATGGCTTGGATGCGGATCTATTACTAATGCAACACTTGCTAAACCTGTAATAATCCAACCTCCACTAAACCCTTCAAACCGAATCTCAGGAACATTATTCCCTTCTTTGGGGAACATTTTTTCTAGCATCGCTTTTTTCAAGTTACTGAGCTTTTCATGCTTTTGTTGGTGCAGGTTGATTAGGCTATCGAGTTTTTGGAAGTAAGTTTCAATAGCGGTTTGTTCTTCTTTCTTAGGGGCAAGAATTCTTACGTTAGAAATATCGCCAAGCGATAAGTTCGGCTGTGCACCTTGTGAAGCTGAAGCATCTACAAAATCTCTAAAATCTTTAGTTTTAGTAAAGTGATATAGAAATTCAACTGCAACAGGGGAATCATTTGTTAATCTAACAATAGCTAGTGCCTGATTGGTATTTGCTGGCAATATTTCTTTTTTTACTATTGCAGCTCTTCCTAAAGCGCCCGCAATCGATATCAATAAATCATTTTCTTTAATTCTTGATCTTGCCAAAATTTGGTCTGTCTCAACATCAATATATGCAAACTTTGATTGATTTATATTGCCTATTTCATCTACTGATTCGACTTTTACGAAAGAAATACCACTATCAACGAAACTCCTACCTATGGTCATTGGAGTAGTACCTTTAGTTATCAAACTGGAGCAGTACTCAATAGAAAAATGCTCCCACTCCCCACTAACCCCCTTAAAACGAATATCAGGCACGTTCTTATTATCACTCATCTGACGCACCCTTTAAAAATAATTGAAATTCGTTAAGACCTTTCATGTCAAATTCATTGCCTGTAAGTTCATCAATTAATGAAGATAAAGAGCCTTCTGTTTCTTTTATCTCTTGAGCTACATCAGCATAAGTAACCGCATACTTTTCAGCAAGGGCTTGTACTTTAGTCGTCAAATTATGGATAAGCACTGTAGGTAACTTATTAATAGACGTTACAAGTGGTTGTATCCATTTTAACTCTAACAATTCATATACTTGTTCATCGGTTAGCTTTTCAATGGTTTCTTTGGTTTTCAGGTGTAATTTTGCCGCTTCCGTTTTTACGTATTTTTTAACGGCTTTTTCTTCAGTAATGAGTGCATCTATTTTGATGATTTTTGCTTCATAAGAGTCATCTGCATACGTAATGCTTTTCTTCGTACCCGCTTTAAATTGCTTAGCTTCTTTAACTACCACTGAATTTACAAAACCTGTTTTAGCTTCATTCACTGTCTCTGAGTCTTTTTCTTCTTCACTCAATGAATCTAGCGTTTCTTCATATTCGCTTGTGATTTCAGCAAGGCGGTTTTCTTTAGATTGTAACTTCAACAATTCAGCATTCAGATACGTATTCTGTACTAAGTTAAACGGCATAATACGACCAAGCCATCCCTCTTGAACTTCCGTATCTTTACCTGCTTTTTTCTTGATAACCATGTTGGCTTCAACAACTTTCGTTGCTTTAAAACCTTCAGTAAGAATAATTTCTAAATCACCTGATATCTTTTCCCACTCATCATCAAACAATTGATAAGCGTCATACTTATCAATTAATGAGATATCTTTTAGACGAGTGAAAACATCACGACTTAAGCGTGTTTGTGTCTTCTCAATATTCAACGCTTGCACGTTGTCCAGTAATTCTTTTTTAAGATGATTACCAAAATCTGCAAAAGAAGTAGAAAATGTAGTTCCGAATGTTTTTACATCAAAATGTTCCGTTATCGCCTTCTTAACATCATCAACATTCAATTCCGCATAATCACTGGATGTTTTAGTAAATAGCGACTCTCTAAGATTAGGGAAAGCTGTCCAGAACGAACTTAATTCATTCAATTCTTTTTCAGGAACACCACCAAACATAGAAGCGTAAATATCCCAACTGTCTGCCGCTTTAGAGGAATCAACATAACGTGGAATATTAAGGTTATAATCGTTTTTACGTATTTCATCACGGCTTACCGCTTTAGAAAACTTAGCGTTAGTTTCTCGATGAATAACAGTATCGACTACACGCTTAATATCTGATGCTCTCAGCTTGTTATTTTTCCCAACCTTAATAAAACCTTTTGAAGCATCAACCACTAAGATGTCCGTATTCGTGCGTTTTTGTTTTAGCACTAAAACAACGGTTGGAATGCTTGTACCAAAAAAGATATTTGCTGGTAAACCAATAATGGCATCAATGTGATTGCCTTCGATTAGGTTTTTACGGATCGCCCCTTCTTCACCACCACGGAATAGCACACCATGAGGCAATACAATGGTCATGATCCCATCAGGTTTAATATGGTAAAGATCGTGCAATAAGAATGCGTAATCTGCTTTTGTTTTAGGAGCTAAACCAAAACGAGCATAACGTGGATCAGTTTCTTTATTCTCTGAATCCCACTTTTGTGAATAAGGAGGATTAGACACTACCGCATCAACATAAAGTGCATCGTAAGAATTCACTTTATCGTTTTCATCAAAATACGGCCAATCGTCTTCTAATGTATCGCCATTACGAGTCACTATGTTATTAGGTAAAATGCCTCGCATCACTAAATTCATACGAGTTAAGTTATAAGTATTTTGTTTCAACTCTTGAGCGTAATACTTGATGTTATTTTCATCATCCATGTGTTTTGCTACACACTGACCAATATTAATCAGCAAAGAGCCTGAGCCGCTTGTTGGATCGTATATTTCAATTTCTTTCTTATCTTTTAAATGCTCAGCCACGATTTCTGACATCAACAACGACACTTCATGTGGCGTGTAGAATTCACCTGCTTTTTTACCCGCATTTGCCGCAAACATACTGATGAGATATTCATAGATGAAACCCAACACATCATAGTCTTGCTTTCCATCCATTGGGATGTCTTTGATTAAATGGATTAACTGACTAATGGCTTTTGTTTGCGAGGTCGCATTCTCACCTAGCTTACTTAAACCTGTTTGTAGCGTTTCAAAAACACCATCAAACAATTTTTTATGAGCTGGACTGATTAAGCGACTAAATGCTGATAACGCATCCCTTACGTCCGATACATCAAAGTCTTTACCTGATTCAATCCACGTAGAAAACAAATCGTCATACGCAATAAAATAACCAATGTTACTCTTAATGTAATCAACGGTTTCAATATCATCTTCTGTTAATGCTTTGATATCTTCAGGCGAGAATTCTTCTTTCTTAACGAACTGCAACTGCTTATCTGATAAGTACTTATAAAAGATGAAACCCAAGATGTAATCTTTATATTCATTGGCTTCAATTTTAGAACGCATTTGGTTTGCTGATTCCCAAATTTTTGCGGCTAATTGTTGTTTGTTCATAGGTACATTTAATCCTGATAAAAAGGTTTAATAAGTGATATTAATCACTCAATGTAATGAATATCCATTACTGCATAATGCCGCGATTCTATCAACAAACCGCCCTTTATAGCTAATGTTCTTCTGTTAAGTTGTCGATGCTGTAACAAGATGGTGAAAAGAAAACACCATCTTGTTGCTATCGTTTATCCGTGTTGCTTTTTATTTATTCATCATCACCGTAGGCTGCCATTGATGCCAATTCGTCGGCCTTTTCATTTCCTTCAATGCCACTGTGCGCCTTCACTTTAACCACTTCTACATACTTCTCGCTACGCAGCTCATCCACTTGCTGCCATAAATGACGATAAGCCACTGGCTTTTTATTTGCTTTACGCCATCCCTTTGCTTTCCAACCATCAAGCCATTCGTTGTAGCCCTTTACACAGAACTCACTGTCTGAATAAATGATATCGCCATCAGCGGCATATTCTAATCCTTCGACTAATGCCATGAGTTCTAGCTCTGCATTATCCGTTGCTCTATTGACTGTGATTGAGTATGAATCGATTAACTCATTATCTTCATCGTATACCGCAATACCGATACCGCCTTTCATGCAACCACCTTGATTATTTGGAGCTGCGCCATCGATGTAAATTGAATAAGTATTTTTGCTCATGGGGGGACTTCCTTATTTGGATTTGCTGGCCTTAGTAGACCAGCCTTAATTGTTTTTTTATGTGGTGTGGTGGATTAGTTCTTAGAAGGATGGCTTAAGCTTGTTTTTCATCACGCTGGCTTAGGCGCTCGTGCATCCATTCTTCAACTTCGCTTTCTACCCATGCTACGGCTCTATCACCTAACGACACGCTTTTAGGAAATCGGTTTTCTTCCATGAATTTGTAAATGCTTGAGCGACCTAATGCCGTTAATGCCATGACTTCTTTTAGTTTTAAAAAACGCATGATGGTTATCCTTTGAGTTATAAGTTCAAAAGATTCCTCTCCAAAATACTTTTTTATTTTGGGTTCGCTTCCCCTTACCTCATCTACCTCTATCCACCACTTTTCCAAATAATTTCAATCACATATTACCTCCTTGTATATACCTATCTATTCTTTCAAGGAGTTCCATTATGCATTCAACCGATTACGTCACTACTGCCCCTATGACGGCCTTACAAGTCTTTGAGAAAGCCGCTGAGTTACTTGAACACCAATACAAACGTGAGCAGTCATTCACTAACCCTGAGCACACCAAACACTACCTATCCATGAAATTAGGCCATCAAGAGCGTGAAGTGTTTGCAGTACTGTTTTTGGATAACCAACATCAACTGATTAGTTATCAAGAGTTGTTCTATGGAACGGTGGATTCTGCCAGTGTGTACCCTCGTGAAGTTGCAAAGGCGGCATTACAAACCAATGCTGCGGCGGTGATATTTGCTCACAACCACCCTTCAGGTATTGCCGAGCCATCAGGGAGCGATAAACGCATTACCACTAAATTGGTGGACGCATTAAATCTGCTAGATATTCGAGTACTTGACCATGTGGTGGTTGGCTCACCTTGTGTCTCTTTTGCAGAGCGAGGGCTTATCTAATGAAAAGAGAATTAGTGGTTCACGGTAAAGACCTAGCATTACCTAAAAGTTTGCATCGTCATCTTGAAGTGGTACTTGATAGTTTTTCACTTCGTACTGACATCAATCGACTGTCTGTAAATTTTAGAGACACCAGCTATTACCATCGACGTGAGGGATTGCACCCTGTAGAAATGCGTTTTGAGCGAGACGAAGATAATCGCCATATTTGGAAATTGGTGTTTATTGCCAGCTTTTCTTATCCCGATGAACACAGTCCAAACGTTGCACCTGAGCTGTATTTTAACTTTAAACGTGGTTGGTTCTATCAACCTGACATTCAAGGCTGTGAGCTTGCAAGGCCGCAAGTCATCGACTTATTTACTTCATGGGCTCTCGCCTTTTGTCGTCAACTCAGAAATCAACATTTCGATGATATTTCAGCTAACGAAATACGCACTTAATCCCATCCAACCTTAATTCGTTTTACCAAACTATTATCTTATTTCAATCATAGGAGGACACATCGTGTCTGAATTACAAACCATCATTACCACCACTAACCTGATCCAGACGTTGTTGCCAGTATCAAGCAAGTTAAACCAATGCCTTGTTGATGTACTTAATCAGCACCCTGAGTTGCATTCTGGTTTAGAGGAAACAAATAGTGTCATCTTTAACTTTCGAGATAAAAACTACAGTGTTGAAAACGGTGGCTTTCACCCTGTTGAAATTGCACTAACCAAAGAGGCGGATAACACATGGCGATACGCCTACATCACTGATTTTACTTTTGTGGGTAATCATTATCCAGAGTTAGCTAAAGAATTAGATTTTGATTTTCTAAGTGAAGAATGGTTTGCCAGCTACTTAAGGGATTATTCATCCATTAAAAACAATGCGAATGCCGCTGAACTGTACCGCTTATGGGAGCATAACTTTCTAGCTTATGCCTCTATGGGGATGTATGACGAAATAGAAATCAACGTATCTTAATCACCTTCCTTTCACTTCAATATCACACAGATCATGCCGCAGCCTTTTGATTGCGGTTTTTTTATGCCTAAAAATCAGGATAACTAACTCATGAATAAACAAATAACACCCTCCCTTAATCCCTTCTCTGTCTTAGTCAATTGGTCTGAATCCAATGAGTTCAATGAAGGCCAGTTGTATGACTTTATGGACTTTGAACGTAAAGCACTAGACGTAGCTAAACAAAATCCATTAGGCGGTTACGACAAAACCAATGTGACGGTGACGTTTGAAAATGGGGATGAGCACCAATGCCGATTGGATTTAGGTTGTGGTGGCAATGACGTAGGCTTTGCTGATCATTGTCTTAGTACCCTTGAGTACCATGAGAAACATCACCTCGATGTAGATAAGCCATGGTTACGTAATGATGCTGAACATCAACAATTAATCGCACTGATTAGAACCTATCGCTTTGATACTGTATTTGTGACTAATGCTCGAATTCAAACCATCAAAGCCACTGAACTTGCCAAGCAACAAGAGCGAGATAAAGAGCAAGCCAAACGTGAGCAAGAAGAAAAAGAATGGCAAGCCCATCAAGCTAAGGAAAAGGCATTTCAAGCGGCTCTAGTCATACCTGAATGGGCGAAAGGCGTGATCGTAGCCACTTACACCGAATACGATAAAGAACGCAGTGAGCCGTATTCAGGAGAGCATCATACTAAAACCCTTCGCACTATTATTTTAGCGTGGTCACCCCATACCAGACGATTATTTCCTGAACTCCGTAAAGCCTGTTTGAATAACCCTGATACGGTATTTCTAAATGACAAAGAGCAAAGCTGTGAGCACCGTAATAACTACGGCATAGGGCAAGGCTCAGGCTTAACGGATGTGGATTATCTTTATCATGGTTGGTGTGTTGAGAAAATCACCTTTGGAACGTCTCGCAGTAAATCACAGTACGTACCATTGGGAGAAATGAGTATTCCCGAATGAAAAGCATAAAAACGACGAGGAGGCTAAACGGCCTCCTCTCTTATTTTATCAATTAAAACCGCATTGGACGCTTGATGCCCAATGGCTATTTACACTCTAAGGAAAATCATTATTTGAGTCATCACTATGCCAACCATCAATCGAAACACCATCCAAACCAAACTCATTCATGAGCTATTTGAATTAATCAAAACCAGCACATCAACACAAACCAAAGAGATTGCTACGGATGAACTACTCAGACGTGGCTACACCCTTGATGACATTACCCTCATTGCTAATTCAGATAATCAGTAATCACTGAGCATTTACCCATGACTAAACAAACACGCTTTAGTACTCAAGAGCACTTATCTGTTGTGTTTGAGATATATCAGCTCGTTCCTCATCACTTTAAAACCACCACCAAAGAGATTAGAAACCAATTAATCGAAAGGGACATACATCGTGATACGCGCACCATACAGCGCAATCTCAATGTATTGGTGGAGCTTAATTTAATTGAGAAAGATGACCGCAGCAAACCTTATGGTTATCAAAACAGATTGCACCATCACGCCATACCACCAAGAGACGCTCTTATCTTTCAGTTAGCGAATGAGCATTTCATTCACCTAACACCAGCAAGTCTTTTAAAAGCATTACAGAACCGATTTGAAGACGCTCGACGCTCTCTGTCTTCAATAGCGAGTACCACTAAGGAAAGACAATGGCTTAAAAAGATAAGCAGTCAATTACCACACCAAACCCATGAGGAGAACTTTCAAAAAATAAACACGGCTCTTTATCACAATCACTGGCTTACCTTGCATCTGCATGAAACCGCAGCCTTGTATGTTATGCCGTTAGGGTTAATTCACCACCACTCAAAAATTGAATTAGTCATAGGGCAATACATCAATGAGCAATTGGAAACCCAAATCATAGCCATTGAACACATCAATGCAGTGAGCGTATCAACGTTCACCTTTGAATACCCATCCACCTTCAATGTGAAAACGCATTGGAAAAATAAGATAACCAATACCATTAAGGAAGAAACACCATGAAAAAGACACTTATCGTAGCTCTAGCTTTATTTATCGCAGCACCTGTAACTACCGCAGCACCACTAGAAATCTATAAAGAATACCGTGGTAACGCTTCAGTATTACGTGCAACGGCACGTGATAATAACGTTGTAATTAAGAATATTGTTCTTAACCAAGGTGATTGTCAAAACGGTAAAGTTCGATTAACTACCGTAGAAAAATTACGTTACCCCAACGGTCGTCAAATAGCGTTACCGTATACAATGAAAATGGGTGAAAAGCGCATGTTCTCACCATCAAAGATATGTAATATTATTGAAGCGACTGTTCGTACCAATAGCGGTGATTGGACGTGGACATTTAACTAACGAATTTAAAAGGTTCTTAAGTTTATTCAGATAATAAAAAAGCTAAGTGTGTAAGTACACTTAGCTTTCAATTTAAATTATCAACGCACCTTAGATGCAAAGCCTAATTACTATAAAACTCTCTTCTTTTATCTAAATCGACAAATTCGGTATTCGGAAAAGGCGTTTGGGATGACTCACCAATACCATCAAAGAGAACCACTACATCCGTTGTATTCTTTGGTGACTTAATGACCCAACCATTCGGATCTATTCCTTTCTTAGGTGTACAATCATCAAATTTACTAAAACATTCTTTAGTATAAAAAACTCTGATTCGTGGTCCATCAACAATCACTTGCATCGAACCATAACTCCTATCAAAGTTTTGATAATAGTTATCCATTAACTTCATTTTTGCCTCAGCCTCTTTAGGGATATCTGCTGAAATTCGATGATAAGAAATGTATCCGCTGTTTGGCTCTGGATTTCCCTTTGCCCAGTCGCCTTCGATATGAGCTGGTGCATCCATTCTCCCACCCGTTGACATTTTCCCTGGATAAGTACCAATTGCACCCATTGCAAAATTTACCATTCCACCAGAAAGCGTTGTAACAATTATATCTCCTGTACCATGCCTACCTGATGTTGTACCGTTGGTATACCCAACTTTAACGGTATATGGATCATCATTGGCACAAGCCACTAATGAAAGCAGCATAGAGAAAAACAACCCAAATTTTAATTTATTCATTACTAAATACCTTACGTTGTAATTGGTCTTTGTCGTTGTACGTGACTGAGTTGACTATTTTTTCATATAAGGAATCATACCCTGCATTGACTAAAGCATCATGAGGTAAATGAATATAGCCGTCTAATAAATCATCCTCTTTATTTTCCCAATCAAACATCGATATGCTACCAAGTGGTTTTCCTTTTAACTCATCCCATAGCGATTTAGCTATATTGTCATCATTCTCATAGTCAGGGTAAGGAGGGAATTCATCATGCTCCCATTCAATGCCGCTCGCTTCTGCTTGTTGTTTCATTCGCTCCAGAGCTAATCCTGACAGAGCGTTGCTAATTGGTGTGAATTGGTAATATAGAAACTCTCTACCAACTTGTTTAACTTCACCATATATCCCTTCGTTATCATTCACTTCTTTTGCCCAGCGAGCATTTTCCTCTTCGAGCTTCTTCATGATAAAAATAGGTTTATCTCTTGGAGGAATAGACCTTAATTCATCCTTGTATTTTACTTGATAATCAATAGTGTTATCTGTCATCAATCTACGGTTGTAAGTTGAATCTACTGGGCGATTTAATCGTTCAGGTAAATCAGTGCGTCCATATTGCTCTTTGGATGGATAACCGCCACCGATGTCGGTATGACACCCAGGAAAAACCTCTTGATAGAATGACTCCTCCACATTAGCAAACGCATTAACTCCATTTTTCCCATCATCTAATGCGGTTAATGGGAAGTTCTTGCGGTACTCATGTTTAGCGCAAATTTGGAAAACTGTTTTTGCAGCATTCTTTTTAAGACCCAAAGTGAAGTTACCTTCGTCGTTGTTACCTGCCATATAAAACGAGCCAACGGTATCAAATAGGCCAGCGAAGCGGATCGAGACACGGCGCGTCTTATCAATAGAGTAAAAATCGTCATTATCTTTATCAAATGCTTCATGAGATTCATTTCCCAGTAAGTTTGGGTAGATATCAACAGGATTATTCGTTTTTTCCTGATTTAAATAATCAGGTACACCTTCTAGTGCCGCATTAATAAAATGACGAGCCAAAGCAGCACCACGACTGAAGCCAAAGACATCAAATTCAATGTGATTAATTTTGGAATATAGCTCGTTTTGTTCTAATCCTTTTAAAATTGAAGCTAGTCGCCCAAGCAACGACTGCCACTTCCTAAAGGCTCCTGTATCATCAAACACCCCAAAGGCTTGTGCTAAAGACTTCTCGTCGTCACCGGCATCAATAATAGGGTTTCTTCCTGCCGAAGAATCAATGCCATCCACAGTACCGACCCCTGAAACATAAATTGCGTATGATTCACCTGTTTTTTCAGGGTACGCCTCAAATAGTCTCGCTACGTTAGTACGTGATTTATTGCCCCATTTTTCTTTATAGGCATCATTTGGATTGTTTTGACCTGTACCATCAAAGAAAACACCAATACGTAACGTACGCTCAGGCTCCATTTTGCACACATTCACAACGGGTGTTCGTTGAGGTACCGCACTGTCTTCTAACACGGCAATAACCCCATGCCTGAGTTCTCGCTCAACCTGTGTGGTATACGCATTAGCAAAGCTAACCGCTTGACCAACATCTTGAATGGGTTTTGGAGGTAAAGTTTCACGCTGTTGAGTTATTGATTGCTCGCTTTCCGTTTTATTAATCAATAATGTATCACCCACTTTTAATGAAGTAGGGTCTTGCTCATACAGTGGGTTTAAAGTTAATAATGCTTTGGCTGCAAGTCCGTATTGGGTCGCTATCTCGCCCCATGTTTCACGTTGACCTGTTTCAGGATTTACCTTAACGGTATGCTCAGAGGTAGACGAGGCTTGAGCCTCTGTCGTTTCAATAACAAGCGACTCACCGGCTTGAATGTGGTCTTCTTTGCCTTTGTATTGAGGGTTTAGTTCAACTAGCTGATTTAACGTTAACCCTTGGTGCTTAGCTATGCCAGATAACGTATCACCCGATTGGATAACATAAGTGGTTTCATTGCTACTCTGTTTCTCTCGAGTGAGCTTCTCTTCCTCTTTTGCTTGTACAATGGCATTTACATTAAGTAAACAAGCGTTTTCATCAATCCACTGCGCCGTTAATTCTTCAAGTTGTTGTGTGGTCATTTTCTGTGAAAGGTAAAGTAAGTGCTGACGAGCAACAACGGTATTACTTATTTTCCAAGGCAATAGAATAAAACTGTATTCATGCTCTGATAGCAATTCATCAGTTAAATGGTGCTCTGTAGATTGAGTAACTTGAAATGCCCACTTACCATCTCCCATTAATTTATATTCATGCACTAACGCATCATCAATGAAATGATAAAAGTATCCTTCAGTAGGCCACCCAAGACGTTCACCAACTTGAACGGCGGGTTTTACTGGAATGAATGACTCCGTAGCATGAGCTGCGCCTTGCTTAATAGGTTTTACGTCATCAAATACCATGGCACTGCCACTTGAGATAAAGAACTCTCTATTGAGAGTTTTTAACTCATCCACATTCACACTAGCCGTTAACAGAGTAAAACCTTTCTCATTTTGAGTTTTATTCCATGCGGATATATTGGTTTCTTCTTTAGTCTTACCCAAAGAGAATACACCTACCTGATAGGTATTCAGCTCATCTTGAGCACACGCAATTTCAATTGAATACTCAAACTCGGCCGCTTTAGCTTGCTTCTCCTTTACTGGCTCATAATGCGGCACATCGACTTTAGCCGCTTTAGCTAATTCTTCATTCCATGGAAAATACGCATTTACAAACTTTGGTGTTGCTTCATCTACTGGCTCAACAAACTTCTCTAATTTTTCATCCCACTCTTTCATTCGTTATTCTTCTCTTTTAAATCACACTCAAATGTTAATCTAAAATGCAAGTTCGTTTTAACTGAATGACTAGGTAAAATAACCAAAGTATTTTTCTTGGTTGTACGTCACGTAATTTGGTTGTCGTTTTAGATAGCTATAAAAAAATGGGAAGCCTAATCGCTTCCCATTGTGTTTAGTTATATGTCAATCTAAATGGCGTTGAGCTGCATTGTGTAGCCGCTATCGCTTGTTCATCACTACTACCTAACACGTAGCAGTAACCACCATCTTGCGCTGATTTAAGGTAGCTGTAGTCACATCCATGAGAGCCGCACAGATTAGAATAAGAAATTCGATAAGTAACATCATCAAGCATGGCAACACTAATATGCCCTGTCATTGCTGCATCGGTATTAGTAGTATTCAAATACGTTTCTAATTCGATAGTATTCAAATCCATCCCACCAACTTGAACGTTAGATTGTGGCTGATAGTTATATGCATCATTCTCATCAAAGTACCCATCACCATGTAATGCAATAGCCGCAGACGCTATTAGGTTACAAACTAACGATAAGATGATTAGTCCTATCGTCCATTTCCATTGCTTACCCATACGGTCATGAATATAACAAGGTGCAAATAACCACCACCAAGACCAACCTGTGTAATTGGCTGACTTCTTAAATCGCCATAAGTCTTCTGCCCATGCAACAAGAATGATGAATAGTGAAATCACAGCCATACCCGATGTTGACCATAATCCAAACGCTTGCCAGCTATTACCTTTAATTAGATAAGACGCAAGGTATGTCACGATAGCGGCAAAAGTAGGCGCATAGATAAAACGCCAAATACTAGCGAACTTAGCACTAAAACTTTCTTCATTAGACTTAGGGGTTAAGACGGTTTGTAATGGTGGTACATCATTACTGCTTAGTGGTGGTGCCACATCTTCTAAGTATTGAGCTAATTCACTGTCTTCTAATGTTACCCATTCAGTCATTCCCTTTTTCCACACTTGAGTTCCTTGATGAATAACTCCTTGGTTAATCAATTCAATTATCTCAGTAGTGGATACACTCCCTTCCCTTTTACCTTTTGATTCATAGAACCACATTGCTTGTTCACTCATTTTATTTACCTAACGTAATAACAATAAAAGAGAAACGTACAATCCGTAGGGGCATCTAGTGTCTCATGCCGAATTAGTGATATGAGTAATGATTTGTTTTGTGATAAGTAACGCATAAACAAGGAGATATGGGGCTTAGGAAGCTCGCTACGCCTCCTAATGATTTAGATAATATATTATTAACTAAAAGCCCTTTTTACGACAATACGAGGACTAGCACCAAATGAACGCACTCTAGATGAAATGACTTTGGTTTGTTTCTTACACAAGTAACTGGCTCTATACATCAACTCGTCTAATTGGTCTTCATAATCAGGTGAATTACCATCAATGTAATAACAGCCATTCTTAGGGAAGTGTACTAATCCTGATTCACTCGCTACCGCTTCACCTAATGCACTAAACCACGCTTGCTGTATTCGATTCGCTAATGTGTGAGCTACACGATAACTTCCTAATAAGTGATAAGCGTCTTTATTAAATAGTAATAATAAATGGTAGTGCTCTAGTTCGTTCTCTGAGCCTGTTTCTCTCGCCCATACATAACGTAGGGTATTAGGGTAAATACGAGTACCTAGCTTACTACGTTTTAATTCATAGGCTTTGAGTTGTGCTTTAAGTGAACTAATAAAACGAGTCATTAATCTATACTGATTGATTAGGTCATTATCAGGTAAGTGTAAATCTACTCTTAAAGCAAAGACTCTTGTGTGGTCGTCTAGCATATCCTGCACAGTATTATCTAAAGTGGTTAAGTATTGAGGATTTAAGCCTTCGCCTTGGTTATACAGTGAGTATGGATATGATTGATTAGTCATGTTGTTATTCCTTCAAAGTTAGTATCAAAGGAATAGTTGAATAGATTATTTTTTATTGGTGATAAGGATTAACGTTAATCAAATAATTAATGAGTATGACTAGGAAGGTATCAGTAGGTAGCATGGTTAGTGTGTATTAAGAAAGAGCATATAGTTAAGAGAATACTGTAATAAAGAATATATAGTTAAGAGAGTATATAAAGAACATATAATATTATATCCAACACTACACGAATGTGTTTACCTAAAGGATGTTAAGGGCATTAATCCAAAACATCCTAGACATTCACTGGATAGCAGAAATGAAATCACTCTGACGTTATCTTATATGCTAACGTAGATTTTGTTCTTTACGACGTTCTCAACATCATTATGAGCTAACCGCCTTGAGATTACCTCACAGAAAACAACTTGCTCACAGAGTGCCAATGCGATTGTCATATGACAATTGTCGCCAACAGTACCATTGACCTTTGCGTGATTAAAAATCACATTAATCCAATCAGGTTTATCTGCATACCCTAAACAATTAACTATCAGATTTTTTATATCTTTCGCCATACATAAAGACTGTGAAACTAAAAAATCAATTAATAGATGTGCTTGAGAATCCAATGATTTGTTATCAATACCATGACTATCACCCCATTGCTTCAATGAGTTGGGAGTAACTATCTCTTTTAATCTAAAACCTTCTACTTTTTCACGTTGTTCACGCTTCCTATCACTTATTTCCTTTGAGGTAAGATTAGACTCATCAAAACTAAATTCATCGCGTGTAACACTCAGAGAAAACAAACTACTCCCTAGCATCAATGGCTTTATTCGAGAATGATTCAAAAGGTCATAATTAGTAAAAATGAAGTCATCGTTGATCTCACTCCAACATTCAGTCAAAAGTACAGATATGATGCATTCACACTTATTCAAGATTAAGTTCATTATCCTCATAGAAGCATCGAGATCACTTCCAAACAGTATAAATAAATCATTCCACTCTGCATTTTTTTTCCAACCCTTAGGGCATCTAACAAAATGAAGCTTGCGAACAACTGCCTCTAACTTTTCTAAAATCAAATAGAATTGATCAGAAGAAACACGAACAGATTCCGCTTCATTCAAAGAGTATTCTTTGGGCTTAATAGAGACACAATTTAGAATGTAATTGTTAGATACTTTACCAAACAGTTTTCGACCGCTGCCACCACTGCAACTAATAAACAAACAACCTTTTTCACTTAATTTTTTCAACTGAGATTTTAAACGGTCAGAAGATATTCCACCCATCATTTTTCTAATTTTGGCTTTACTCAACCTCTCAACGGAGCCTGAACTATCAGAGTGGATTAATAGAATAATTAAGAGTAATAAATTTGACACGCTTAAGTCACATTCATTTTTAACACCATTTACCGTCGACTTTTTTGTTAACAAATCAACAACCGTAAAATGATGAACATTGCCATACTGTCCGTTATCAAAATCAGAACTAAACTTGCTTAACGAAACTGAATCAAACTCACAGCACCGTACTTTTGAACGTCTTATTTGTCCTAATTTATTTTTAGGTAACGACAAAAATTTCGATACTTCCGAACAAACAGTCCTTGTCACGCCATACTTACTAGTAAGCTGTTTTACTGAAATATCTATTTCTTTATTTTCTATACTGTACTCATAAAGTAAGCACAACAATAAAAAACGCCCTTCAGGACTAAGCCCCTCTATACTAGATAATATATATCCAACTAAACTAGGATTAAAATCCATATATACACCCTGTTAATTATTAACAACGAAATACTAGTTTTAATAGATACTAGTTAATATCAAAGGCTTGTATAATACCTTAAATAAGTTTTTTAAAAAGAGATATACAACAATGAACAACACGTTAGTTGGCTTTAATTGGAACAATAAAGATGATAGATCATGGTTAACAAAGTACTTCTTAGACAGTACTAGAAAGCCAGAATCTGATATTTCAATACCTAACATAAAAGGAATTAGAGAAGAAAAATCACAAGCTCTGTTTGAACTGTTTTTTGAGGATCTTCAACATGGTAGTGAAGACGATAAGAGGATCAGAAAAAATGTAATGTCTGCTTGGAGGAAGAAACTTAAACAACTTGAAAACCACAAACAGATTAACATCGAACTAACAAATGTTGAATACGATAAGCTAATATCTTTAAAGAACCTCAAAGGTAAAAAGGCCACAATCAAAGATACAATCCTTGATTTAATTTATAATGAATATGGTAAACATCAAGATATAAGACAGGCATTAGAGAAAGAACTCAGAAAAGAAATAACACAAGAAATAAGAAAGAAAACACGATCAGACATGCCAGAAAGAAGTGTTAAAATTCCTGTAGAAATAGACTCTATTTCTAACAACCGCCAAGAAGAACAAGTAGACAATCAAATCATTGAAAAAATAGAAACTCTGGCTAATTTCACTAACGCAAAATTTGAAAGATTAGAGTCAATGCTATTTAAACTTATAAAACATCAAGAACAACAATTCAAAAAAGAAGAACAATACTCTACTCTTCAAACCGAAACTACACCTGAGAAAAATGAAACTAATGAATCGGAATTACAATCAGATCACATGCCATTTAATGACAAATTCAAGACTAAAAAAACACCATGCAACGGCATAGTAGCGACACAACCCACTGTTAATGAATACTACAATTACGATCACCTCCGCTTAACAGCAACGGTATTGCATGACTTCCCATCTCGTATATTCAAAAATAACTCTGATCCAAAATTAAAAGACTAAAAATAAACGATAACCATCGAAATCAACTGGCGAGTAAAGTGGCGGGTAATACTCTACATTACGAATAGATATAAACCTAAGATACTGATAATAAAGAAACACCTCAACACTATCGACATTCAAATTCAGAATATTGAATAATTCGATTCTACTAAATATAGATTAATAAAAAGCCCTGAACTTATCAGGGCTTTTTTGTGGTTATCAATAACAACTTATGTTCTTTAATTTACCCTTTGTTTTCTTCTCCCTCCCATACCTAGTGAAAACAGCTTAGTCCAAAAAGAAGCATCGAGCTTAGTGACTAAAATTCCACAAAGTAGAGGCAACAACAATAAAACAGAGGTGGTAGATATGCTATTTCCCGCAAACCAAACAGAAAGGCTTAAAGCGATAAGAGGGAAAAATAAGAAGCAGATAGATGCTGTAAATGGTGAAGATACTTGACCAAGTTTAAAGTAAGCCACAATGCCTCCAACACTTGCAAATATACCTAAATAGACAACAGCCATAATCGAATCTACAGAGAATGTGCTCACATCTGGCTGCTCGATAAACATAGATGTGACAAGCAAACATAAAGAAGCGATCAAACTAGGAAGCGCATTATACGTAAGTACAGGAACTCGCTCACAGAACTTCTCAACCAACACATACATGATGGCATGCATAAGAACGGCACCTCCTAGAGCCAAAAATCCAAGTAGATAATCCTCTCCGCCTAAACTCATCTCCTTTGTTAAAATCAAAATTAAGCTTAAGACTGCAATAAATAAACCACCGATTTGAACCTTTCTCAGTTTTAAACCTAAGAATAGACTGGATGTAAACATCACAGCGATTGGCATATTTGCAAAGATAATCGAAGCTAATCCAGATGAAATATACTGCTCTCCAAAAATCATCAAGGTAAACGGAATAGCGAAATAAAACATTGCTACTATCAGCATCCAAAGTCGCTTTCCTTTCGGGAAAAAGAGAGATTGCTTAAACAACTTAGCCAACATGATTAGTAGTGGTGAAGCGATTAAAAAACGCAAACCAGTCGCAAAGATTGGAGGAATCGTCTGAACAGCAAACTCCATTGCAAGCCAAGTTGTTCCCCAAATTAAACACACTGAAACAAACAATAATGCGGGTAAATATTTCTTATTCATAATGCGCTCCTTCTTTACATACAGAGCGAATAGAATGATTACATGAGAAGCAAACGTATTGAGTTAAATAGAAAAATACGTCATTAATAAATCTAAAAGACATTTTCAGATCCCTATCAAAAAGCGAGGTAAATCCATCAACGAATTGATGTACCTGCATGACAAAAAAGCACGCGTGTATTCACGCATAGATATAATTGTGGTGTGACAAAATCGTCACGAGATAGGAATTAACTGATTGGAGGTCGGTAAAGATAACCGAGATCAGCACTTAAGTAGGTAGTAGATACCATAGGAGCTGATACAAAATGATAAGGCGTTATATTAACAAACAGTGAATTACTCACCAGACTACTGCTTGATGCATGCCCATGAGAACAACATTGCTTTTCAAAACAAGAGCCTCCGGGATCACAACACCCCGACTCTGCTGATGATTGAATATTACCAAGCTCTAGATTACAAAAATCAACATGACTAATTTCAACCACAGCGTGATTATCAGAGAACTGAGTTGGTAAATTTTCTGCACGAGATGTCGCACTATATAGCGTTAAAACTAATAGTGTCGCTATGAAAATACAAATTGTGGCTATCTTTCTAGTTAGCATCACAATATCTCGCTAGACATAAATACAAGAATGAAGATAACGGTATACGACTCACTTCACAATAAGCATTACGTTTTTTTACACAATCCTTACAACAACAAAATACGATTCTTTTCATCTATTTGTTACTAAAACGCCCCAATAGTTAATCACTACAGGGGCGTTTTATTGTTACAAACAAAAAATAGCGTTAAGACTACTCATCATAATGTTTGTTTTCGTTTATTTCATATGGCCAATAATGGTGTCCAACACGGATCAATAACGTCGCAGCGGCAAGAATGAAAGCGGCTAACGCTAACCAAACCACCAAGGTTGCATCAATCTCTTTCATTCCTAATGTAATGTAACGAGCAATGGCCATCATAGCGATGTAGATAGGATAACGAACCGGGATTTTACCGTTCATCACGAACTGCTGCACCATGGCCAACACTTCAAGGTAAATAAACATTAAAAGGATGTCTGTTAATTGAATTTGCTGTTCGACAAAAACATGAATGAATTCGTTCACCATCGCAAATAAGGTGGCTAGCGTAATAGCGACCAATAATATTGCTTCTAAAATATGGAAAACTTTTAAAAACGGTTTACTAAATGATTTCGGCAGATGAGAAGGCATAACTAAAATATCCACTATTATTAAGGTTGAGGATTAATTAAGCCTTAATGATAGTGCCAACTCGATTTAACACAAAATTATTATTTGAATTAGCGTATTTCTTTCATTCAAATTGATTCTTGATTGTGCTATTCTTCGCCACCCAATTTTCTATGCTTCGCATTTCCTCTCAATATCTAAAAAAATGGTATATTAAGAGAAATGCCATAACTCCCAAGAGAATCTATCATGAGCAAAGGTACACTTTATATTGTGTCAGCCCCAAGTGGTGCTGGTAAGTCGAGTTTGATCTCGGCACTGTTAGAAAGCAACCCAACTTATGCTATGAAAGTCTCTGTGTCTCATACTACTCGTGGTATGCGCCCAGGAGAAACTGATGGTGTTCATTATCACTTTATTCAGAAAGAGCATTTTGAAGAACTGATTCAAAAAGGTGAATTCTTAGAATATGCCGAAGTGTTTGGTAACTACTACGGAACATCTCGTGTATGGATCGAAGAGACCCTTGATAAAGGTATTGATGTGTTCTTAGATATTGATTGGCAAGGTGCTCGTCAAATTCGTGAACAAATGCCTTTAGCAAAAAGCGTATTCATTCTACCTCCATCAAATGGAGAACTAGAACGACGCCTAAATGCACGTGGCCAAGACAGCGATGCTGTTATTGCTAAGCGCATGAGCGAAGCAAAATCTGAAATTTCACATTACGATGAATACGATTATGTGATCATTAATGACGATTTTGATACTGCACAAATGGACTTCCGTTCAATTATCCGTGCAGAACGCTTAAAACAAGACAAACAAACAATGAAATATAAAGGCATGTTAGAAGCGCTATTAGCGGACTAATTTCTTCATATTTCTACGAGTATCTTGTAACCCTAGCTAGAAACTTATACGGGTTACTTGTATACTTTCTCATCATATAACTATTTTTGTTAATAAATTGGAGTCCTCATGGCACGTGTAACCGTTCAAGACGCAGTTGAGAAAATCGGCAACCGTTTCGATCTAGTACTTATTTCTTCTCGTCGCGCACGTCAAATGCAAACTGGTGGTAAAGATGCGCTAGTGCCTGAAGAGAACGATAAAACAACTGTTATCGCTCTTCGTGAAATTGAAGAAGGCCTGATCACTAAAGAATTACTAGATGCTCGTGAGCGCCAAGAGCAAGACGCAGCTGAATTAGCAGCAGTAAGCTCAATCACACACAATCGTTAATCTTTATAATCTCTTGTAGATTGTAAAACAGCAAACCTGACGGGGCGAAATTTGGATTTATTCGATAGCCTGAAAGATGTTGCCAAAGATTACCTGCCAGAGCCTCACATTGAGGCTCTTCGTCGATCTTATCTGGTAGCAAAAGAAGCCCATGAAGGGCAAACTCGCTCAAGTGGCGAACCTTATATCATCCACCCAGTAGCTGTGGCTCGAATCCTTGCAGAAATGAAGCTCGACCACAAAACACTGATGGCTGCGCTGCTTCATGATGTTATTGAAGACACTGAAGTTAGCAAAGAAGAGCTCGCAGAGCAGTTTGGTGATACGGTTGCCGAATTAGTGGATGGTGTTTCTAAGCTGGACAAACTTAAGTTCCGCGATAAAAAAGAAGCACAGGCTGAAAACTTCCGAAAAATGGTCATGGCGATGGTGCAAGACATCCGCGTTATATTGATCAAACTTGCTGACCGAACTCATAACATGCGCACGTTGGGTGCTTTACGCCCTGATAAACGTCGCCGCATTGCTCGTGAAACTTTAGAAATCTTCTCTCCTTTGGCGCATCGCCTTGGTATCCACAATATTAAAACTGAACTTGAAGAGTTAGGTTTTGAGGCTCTTTACCCTAATCGCTATCGCGTATTAAAAGAAGTGGTGAAGTCAGCTCGTGGTAACCGTAAAGAGATGATCCAAAAAATTCACTCTGAAATTGAAGGCCGTATTGCTGAAGCTGGCATCACTGGTCGAGTGATTGGCAGAGAGAAAAACCTGTTCGCTATTTACAATAAAATGAAAAATAAAGAACAGCGTTTCCATACCATTATGGATATCTATGCGTTTCGAGTAATTACCGATAATGTCGATACTTGTTATCGAGCATTAGGCCAAGTTCACAGCATTTACAAACCTCGTCCGGGTCGTATTAAAGACTATATTGCTGTACCAAAAGCCAATGGCTACCAATCGCTTCATACCTCTATGGTTGGCCCTCACGGTGTTCCTGTTGAAGTACAAATTCGTACTGAAGATATGGAGCAAATGGCGAACAAAGGTGTTGCTGCACATTGGTCGTACAAAGAAGGCGATAACTCTAGCACGACGGCTCAAATCCGAGCACAACGCTGGATGCAAAGCTTACTTGAACTTCAACAAAGTGCAGGTAGCTCATTTGAATTTATTGAAAACGTAAAATCGGATCTCTTCCCGAACGAAATTTACGTTTTCACTCCCAAAGGCCGTATTTTTGAACTGCCTGTTGGTGCAACGGCTGTGGACTTTGCTTACGCCGTTCACTCTGATGTTGGTAATAGCTGTGTTGGTTCACGCGTTAACCGTCAACCTTATCCGTTAAGTAAACCACTTAAAAATGGTCAAACGGTTGAAATCATCAGTGCTCCAGGTGCTCGTCCAAATGCAGCATGGCTGAACTACGTAGTGACATCAAAAGCACGTACTAAGATCCGCCAAGTGCTAAAAACCATGCGCAAAGAAGATTCTGTGGTATTAGGTCGTCGCCTATTGAATCACGCTTTAGGTCATAACGTATCACTAGACGATATTTCTCAAGAGAATATTGAGCACGTTTTATCTGATCTTAAATTAGCTGAGCTGGATGACTTACTGGCCGCTATCGGCCTAGGTGAGCTGATGAGTATTGTTATTGCTCGTCGCCTATTAGGCTCTGCTGATGAATTAACGGAACAAACCTCAAACATTGAAACCACCACTGGTAAAAAACTACCAATCCGTGGTGCTGATGGCATCTTACTGACATTTGCAAACTGTTGTCGCCCTATTCCGGGTGATCACATTATTGCTCACGTAAGTCCTGGCCGTGGCCTTGTGGTTCATATGGAAGAGTGTGCAAATGTTCGTGGTTATCAAAAAGAGCTTGATAAATACATGGGCGTTGAATGGGCTGATGAATTCGATCAAGAATTTGATACGGCATTAGATATTGATATCCAAAACCACCAAGGTGCATTAGCTGATTTGGCGAATGTGATTGCAGGTACAGGATCAAATATCCGTGGTATTTCAACAGAAGAAAAAGATGGACGCTTATATACAGTAACCATCGAACTTACGGTGAAAGATCGTAAGCATTTAGCTGAAATCATGCGTCGTATCCGTGTTATGCCACACGCACTTAAAGTACGTAGACATAAGAACTAGATGCGAGGGACGAGGTTCGAGTACGGACTTCGTCCTTTTAGTTAGATCTATACGCTACGCTAACTAGAACGCTTCGCTCTAGAAACTATAAAATCAAAAGCATTACCCATTTAAGAATGACGTTCAACTTTAGTCATATAATGCTCTTATCGTCTCTAGCTAGCGCAGCGTATAGTTTCTAGTTCCATTTTGACTACCTCTTTCTCGTCCCTAGAACCTAGTCCCTCCAACCTATCTCAAGAATTAAAATTATGAATTTAGAACGCTACCAACGAATTACTTCTGTATTAAAAGCTCGTCAAACTGATCTCACTCTTTGTTTAGAAGAAGTACATAAAGCCAATAACGTTTCTGCGATTGTTCGTACTGCTGATGCAACGGGTATCCACAAAATTCATGCGGTTTGGCCTACAGAACAGATGCAGATGCTAGGACATACTTCTGCTGGTGCTCGTAATTGGGTTGATGTGGAAACACATAAAAACATTGAAGATGCTTTTGCTACGCTTAAAGAACAAGGCATGCAGATTCTAGCGACAAACCTATCAGATACTGCAGTAGATTTTCGTGAAATTGATTACACCAAACCAACGGCCATCATTCTTGGCAGTGAAAAAACAGGTATCAGCAAAAAAGCATTAGCGATGGCTGATCAAGACATCATCATTCCTATGGTAGGTATGGTGCAATCACTAAATGTATCGGTTGCAAGTGCGCTTATTTTATATGAAGCACAACGTCAGCGTGATTTAGCGGGTATGTACAACCGTGAAGAGAGTGCGTTACCAGAAGAATACATTAATCGTGTTCTATTTGAGCGTGGCCACCCTGTATTAGCAAAGGTCGCTAAGCGTAAAGGTCTACCTTTCCCACAATTGGATGAAACGGGGCAAATTATTGCTGATGATGCTTGGTGGGAAACGATGCAGGCGGCGGATTAAAATCGAGAACTTAGGGTTCAGGGGTGATCGTGGTAACCGAAGCGTTCACAATACTGTTCCTCCCCTTTTTCACCAATGTAGCTTGGTAGAAAGTGCCGATATAAGGGGAGGCTAGGAGGGGTTGTAAGTGATGAGATTTTGTTTGTCTGCATAATATGAAACAACGTAAGCAACCCCCTCTAACTCCCCCTTGTATCAACTATATCGATCTCATAGCAATAGTGGTAAAGGGGGAGAACCATTCTTTGTCACTGTAATTTCAGCGAACACCTCTGAATTCTGCAAGCGAAGCGATCTGAACTCTGCTCTTGCTCTTCCTGAAACCTGAACCCTGAAACCTTTAGGACGGAGTCCGTCCTTGAGCAAAGCGACCTCGCCCCTAATCTCAATCCCTCATCAACATAAACGTTCCAGTAAATTCCGCGGCAGGATTATCACCATTACACAAATCGACTTTTACTTTCACCCTCGCACGCTTACCTGATTGCAGACGATCAAAATCCCCTTCCAAACAATTCAACGAAGTAATGCCTTTAGGGTTATCAACAATAGGTTGGCGATATCTAATATGGCTATCAACCAACATAATACTGGTGGTATCCAAGCCTCGTTCTTTTAGCAATAACCAAACAATTCCCCAAGCGGTTAATGTACCCATGGTGAAAATACTGCCTGCGAACATACTATTATGTGGATTAAGGTTGGCATTTAAAATGGCACTGACTTCAAAACGATAACCTGTGTATTGGGTAATTTTAATCCCCATTTTATCGCTGATTGGGATTTCATTTTCCCAACGTTTTTGAAGTTCTGCGCACCAATCAGGACGTCGCAGCACATCAGCTAATGGGTTTAAATGTTTGAGCATTTGTTGGTGACGAACAGGCCCTCTCTCATCATTCAATTCCCCTTGACTAGTAAATCCATTTCTTACATAAAATGGAATCGCATCTTCACGAGCATTACATACAAGGCGTTTCGCGTTCTCTTGGCGAGCATAAGATTCGAGAGCAACCATAATCAATGCACCAATACCTTTTCCTCGGCAATGTGGTGCAACGGCCATATAACGAATTTGACCGTCATTATCAGGAGTTAAATATAAACGCCCGATAGCAACAGGCTGATCACGACCATCTAAAATCATTCGATGTTGGCTCATATCATCATACGCATCGCGTTCAGAGCCTTCCGGCTGACGCCAAGGCTCACGTAAGATTTTCCAACGAAAATGATAGTAAGCTTTTAATTCAGCTTCTGTTGTTGGTGTGATCAATCGAAACATATAAATCCTTTTATTGTTGTTAGGGACGAGGAGGAGCTAAGGGTTCAGGGGTGATCGTGGTAGCCGCAGCGCTCACAATACTGTTCCTCCCCTTTTTCACCAATGTAACTTGGTAGAAACTGCCGATATAAGGGGAGGCTAGGAGGGGTTGTAAATGATAAAATTTAGTTTATCTACATAGTATAAATACAACATAACCAACCCCCTCTAACTCCCCCTTGTATTCACTATATCGATCTCATAACTATCACGGTAAAGGGGGAGAAGCATTCTTTATCACTATAATTTCAGCGAGCACCCTAAATTCTGCTCTTGCTCTTCCTGAAACCTGCAAGCGCAGCGTCCTGAAACCTAAAAACTCACCACATCAACACTCTCGCTCTTATAGTCTCTAGTTTCTAGTCAGCGAAGCGTATAGTCTTCTGCTTTTCCTCACCCCTCGAGCGAAGCGTCCTAGAATCTCGCCCCTGCCCTTAAACCTGCAACCAAAACGTCACAGGTCCATCATTCACTAGCGACACTTTCATGTCCGCAGCAAATCGTCCTCGTTGCGTATGTAACTTCTCTTCACATAGATCAGAGAAGTAATCATACAAACGCTCAGCGTCCACAGGGTGCGCCCCTTTTGAAAAGCCTGGACGAGTACCCTTCTTAGTATCTGCAGGCAGCGTAAATTGCGATACAACTAATACGCTACCATTTACTTGTTGCACATTTAAGTTCATCTTACCGTCTTGATCTTCAAACACTCGGTAAGTTAATACTCTTTCCATTAGACGCTTAGCTTTTGCTTCGTCATCTTCTCTTTCTACGCCTAATAAAATTAATAAACCTTGATTAATTTCACCAGTCACTTCGCCATCTACTTTTACAGCGGCTTCACTTACTCTCTGGATCAGTGCTATCACTTTCTATCAACCCTTGTTGTTCTGTTAACGCTTTAATATCTGATTCAAGTATATTGGTACTAACTTTTCCTGCTAGCCATTCTTCAAACTCACCTAAACTTGCGGTAATTTCGGCACCAATAAGAACGATAATCCAACACAAATATACCCAAACAAACAAAATAGGAACGGCTGCTAATGCGCCATAGATGACTTGGTATGAAGGAAATTGCGTTATGTATTGAGCAAATCCCACCTTACTAAACTCAAATAGACAACCCGCAGACATGGCACCAATAAGCGCATGAGTCACTCGGACTTTTTTGTTCGGCACTAATAAATACAAACCAACAAATGCAGAGAATGACAATATGATAGGTAACCAACCCAATAAAGTCCGATAAAAACTGGAAACTATTTCATCATCCATGATCTTTAGTGACGTTACGTATGACGTTGCCGCCAAACTTGCGCCAACCAATAAAGGACCTAAAGTTAAGATCATCCAATACAATGAAAATGAATACATTGGACGACGTTTTTTCTTTACTCGCCAAATGTAATTCAAACTACGATCTATCGATGAGATCAGCATTACAGAAGCTACAAATAAGAAACCAGAACCTACTGCCGTCATCTTACCCGTATTTGAAATAAACTCTTTTAAGCTCGCTTCAACCGCATCACTGGCAGCGGGTACAAAGTTTTGAATCACAAAGGCTTGTACCGTATCTCCCGCCCCAGAAAAAACAGGAAATTGCGACAATACAGACAGCAAAACCGTAATTAACGGCACCAAAGAGAGCAAAGTGATGTAAGCCATATAACCAGCACTTACCGTTAACCTGTCATGAATAACTCTTTGCTTTAAGAAAAGTAGATATGACCAGCCAATCCTCAGCTTGTGTTTTATTTTATCTTCCATCAATTCACTCTTTAACATATATCAACTCTTACATATACCAATCCAAATAAGTATGTGTCCAGATATTGCGTAGGAAAAATAGATTAAAACAAGGCATAAACTGCAATAACTAGTGGGCCTAATTATAAAGTTTATAACGCTGTTATAAGCTATTTTAACAAGCAAGAATGATCATCTACTTATTTGGGTTGGTATTATCATAACAGATAAAAAAAATCCCTTCGTAGTTGCCTACAAAGGGATTCTAAATTTTATTAGATTTGTGATTTAACTAAAAGCTAAATCCGAATCAATAATTACTTAGGTGCACGACCTGCACGCTTACGATCGTTCTCTGTAAGGTGACGCTTACGGATACGGATGCTTTCAGGTGTTACTTCTACTAGTTCGTCGTCATCGATGAACTCTAGAGCTTGCTCAAGTGTGTACTTGATTGCTGGAGAAAGTACTTGCGCATCATCTGTACCAGAAGCACGAACGTTAGTCAGTTGCTTACCTTTCAGACAGTTAACTGTAAGGTCGTTAGAACGGTTATGAATACCGATAACTTGACCTTCGTATACTTCATCAGCGTGCTCTGTAAATAGACGACCACGTTCTTGTAGGTTAAACAGTGCGTAAGTCAGTGCTTTACCAGTTGCGTTCGAAATTAGAACACCGTTGTTACGTTGACCGATAGTACCGCCTTTGTGAGGACCGTAGTGATCAAACGTATGGTAAAGAAGACCAGAACCTGAAGTTAGAGTCATGAACTCAGTTTGGAAACCGATAAGACCACGAGAAGGCATCATAAAGTCCATACGAACACGGCCTTTACCATCTGGTGCCATATCAGTTAGCTCACCTTTACGGATACCGATGTTTTCCATGATACCGCCTTGGTGCTCTTCAAGAACATCGATAGTTACGGTTTCAAATGGTTCTGTTAGGTTGCCGTTTTCATCTTTTTTGATGATAACTTCTGGACGAGATACTGCTAGCTCGAAACCTTCACGACGCATGTTTTCGATCAGGATAGATAGGTGAAGTTCACCACGGCCTGATACGCGGAATTTGTCTGGATCTTCAGTTTGCTCAACACGTAGTGCTACGTTGTGAACAAGTTCTTTTTCTAGACGTTCAAGGATGTTACGTGAAGTAACGAACTTACCTTCTTTACCAGCAAACGGAGAAGTGTTTACTTGGAAAGTCATTGTTACTGTTGGTTCATCAACAGAAAGTGGAGTCATCGCTTCAACGTTGTTTACGTCACAGATAGTGTCAGAGATTTTAAGCTCGCCAAGACCTGTAATTGCAATGATGTCACCAGCGTTAGCTTGTTCAACTTCGTGACGCTCAAGACCTAGGTAACCTAATACTGTACCTACTTTACCGTTACGTTTAGAACCATCAGCACCTACAACAGTTACTTGTTGGTTTGGTTTAACAGAACCACGAGTAACACGTGCAACACCGATAACACCTACGTAAGAGTTGTAATCTAGTTGAGAAACTTGCATTTGTAGTGCGCCGTCAACGTCAACGTTTGGAGCATCTACGTTATCAACGATAGCTTGGAACAGTGGTTCCATGTTTTCGCCAGTTTCACCTTCTTCCAGTGTAGCCCAACCGTTAAGAGCTGAAGCGTAAACTACTTGGAAGTCTAGTTGTTCGTCAGTTGCACCTAAGTTATCGAATAGGTCGAATACTTGGTCCATAACCCAATCAGGGCGAGCACCTGGACGGTCAATCTTGTTGATTACAACGATTGGCTTAAGACCGTGTGCGAAAGCTTTTTGCGTAACGAAACGAGTTTGAGGCATTGGACCGTCAACTGCGTCAACGATAAGAAGAACAGAGTCAACCATTGACATGATACGTTCAACTTCACCACCGAAATCGGCGTGTCCAGGGGTATCTACGATGTTGATACGGTGATCGTTCCAGTTAATCGCTGTATTTTTTGCAAGGATCGTAATACCACGCTCTTTCTCGATGTCGTTCGAGTCCATTACGCGTTCTTCAGTCTCACCACGAGATTCTAGTGTGCCTGATTGTTGTAATAGCTTATCAACCAGTGTTGTTTTACCGTGGTCAACGTGCGCAATAATTGCGATATTTCTTAGTTTATCAATCTGTGGAGTAGACATGGATTCAAATTCACTCAGAGCGTGTAGAGCCACCATTGGCACTACTTGGTTTAAAAACGGTCAATAATTTAACAGATTTTAGAGCAAAACCCACGAAATATGTGATTAAAGACACAATTATTTTTAAATTAATTTAATACAGCACACAAAAACGATGGAAAAACAGCCAATTTACGTTCTATTTTTCCCTTCTAGGATTTTACTTCCGTCTTAAAATGAAAAAATAAAAGAACTTTAAGATCAGATAATTAAGTAAAACGAATACATTTCATTACGCTCTTTTCAAATCAATCGTATTGACAAATTTTTGATTTAACTGCTGAATAGCATCTAGAAGTAATTAATAACTTGAACTCACCTCGCACCAATATGGTGCAACTAAAGATCAAAATGGTGCAAACTGCATTGAAATACATGCACCAAATAAAGCAAGTTATTGATATTAATGGATTATTACTTTTGGCATGCTTCTAGCAATGTAGTTTATAACAGCTAAGCTGACCAATATTTATATTATAACACCGGAGGTTATCCTACATGTCAGTAGAAAACGTACTAGCTCTGATTCAAGAGAACGAAGTTAAATTTATCGATTTGCGCTTTACCGATACAAAAGGTAAAGAGCAACATATCTCAATCCCTTCTCACCAAATTGATGCGGACTTCTTTGAAGAAGGCAAAATGTTTGATGGTTCTTCAGTTGCAGGTTGGAAAGGCATTAACGAATCTGACATGGTAATGATGCCAGATCCAGCAAGTGCAGTGCTTGACCCATTCACAGAAGACTCAACACTAAACATTCGTTGTGACATCCTAGAGCCAGCAACACTTCAAGGTTACGATCGCGATCCACGTTCAATCGCTAAACGTTCTGAAGAATACATGCGCTCTACTGGTATTGCTGACACGGTTCTAATCGGTCCTGAGCCAGAATTCTTCCTATTTGATGATGTACGTTTTAACACAGACATGTCTGGTTCTTTCTTCAAGATTGACGACATCGAAGCGGCTTGGAACTCAGGTACAGAATACGAAGGCGGTAACAAAGGTCACCGTCCTGGTGTTAAAGGCGGTTACTTTCCAGTAGCACCTGTTGATTCATCTCAAGACATCCGTTCTGCTATGTGTTTAATCATGGAAGAAATGGGCCTTGTTGTTGAAGCACACCACCACGAAGTTGCTACTGCGGGCCAAAATGAGATCGCTACACGTTTTAATACGCTAACAACAAAAGCGGATGAAACTCAAATCTACAAATACGTTGTACATAACGTTGCACACGCATTTGGTAAAACAGCGACATTCATGCCTAAGCCACTTGTTGGTGATAACGGTTCTGGTATGCACGTTCACCAATCTCTAGCAAAAGATGGCGTTAACCTATTTGCTGGCGATAAGTACGGCGGCCTATCTGAACTGGCTATCTACTACATTGGCGGTATCATCAAACACGCTCGTGCAATCAACGCATTTGCTAACCCATCAACTAACTCATACAAGCGTCTTGTACCTGGTTTTGAAGCACCTGTTATGCTTGCATACTCTGCACGTAACCGTTCAGCATCTATCCGTATCCCAGTAGTACCAAGCCCGAAAGCTCGTCGTATCGAAGTTCGTTTTGGTGACCCAGCAGCGAACCCATACCTATGTTACTCAGCAATGCTAATGGCTGGTCTTGACGGTATTAAGAACAAGATCCACCCAGGTGAAGCAATGGATAAAGATCTGTATGACCTTCCAGCGGAAGAAGCAGCAGAAATCCCAACAGTTGCAGAATCTCTAGATATCGCACTTAAAGCACTAGATGAGGATCGTGAGTTCTTAACTGCTGGTGGCGTATTCTCTGATAACTTTATCGATTCTTACATCGGTCTTAAATCTCAAGATGTGGAAGCAATCAATACAGCAGTTCACCCACTTGAGTTTGAAATGTACTACTCAGTTTAATATTCACAATTTATTGCTGATTAAAGTAAAGAATTGATTAATTTTTAGGCTCGCCTCACAGGCGGGCCTTTTTTATATTGGCAAAAAAGGATTTAAAGGCAACACTCTGTTTTGGTTCGTTTTCTTTACAGAGCCGTTCGAGATTTCATCTCTGTAGTATCGTATGAAGTCATAAGATAATGGCAATCCAATTAACTGAATAACCAAGACAGTTAATTCGATCAGCAACGCATCATCCATGGTGGTAATATGTCTTATAAACAGCTTATATTTCTTATCTTATTCTCTACATCTGCCTTCGCTGGTACGGTGTATACGTGGGAAGACAGTGATGGAACAAGGCATTTCAGTGATTCTCCACCACCAACAAACATCAAATCGAAACAACTCTCTTTATCTACTAGCGTGCCTTTAGAGGAATCTTATGATGACACGGCTACATCCGTAGAACCTGTCGCAAAGAAAACCAAATCAAAAGCACCTGAGAAAAAAGACAAAAAGCTTGAGATTTCATTTAGCAATTTACAACAAGAAGAAACCATTCGAAGCTCTCGTGGACACATCACCGTACTAACGGATTTAAACCGTAAGTTATCCATCGATGAAAAACTGCAGCTTATGCTTGATGGCTCCCCTTACGGTCTACCTCAAGCATCAACTGAGTGGAAGCTAACAGGCATAGATCGAGGTACTCATCTTATTACTGTTGTTGCTACCAAAGACGGCAAGAGAATTGCATCATCACCTATTATCACCGTGTATCTACACCGACCGTCTGCAAACTAGAGGAATTCATATAGTTCCATTCTAAAAAGCAAGGTATGATGCACCATGATGGTGCATTTATTAATTTGCTATAAGGATGATGGCGTTAACGATGGATTTCTCAACTCAATTACTTGAACACCAAGTCACAGCAATTTTATTGCTCGATGATCAACGCCAAATTCATTATGCCAATCCTGCGGCTGAGCAACTGTTCTCTCAGAGTGCTCAGCGTATGGCTCAACACGCCTTTGATGATTTATTTCACTCTCCGCAATTTGATTTATCCACTCTCATGCTGCCATTAAACACTGGACAAAGTGTGACTGACAGTGATGTTCGTATCATGATTGATGAACAACCACTTTATATCGAGCTAACTTCTAGCCCGGTTGCTATCAATAAATCACTCTATTTATTAGTTGAAATTCGTCAAATAGAGCAGCAAAGACGCCTATCTCAAGAGATTAATCAACACGCACAGCAACAAGCTGCAAAGGTTCTTGTTCGTAGCTTAGCGCATGAAATTAAAAATCCATTGGGTGGATTACGTGGAGCAGCACAATTACTAGAACGCATGCTGCCTGAACGTGAACTTCATGAATATACCCAGATCATTATTGAACAAGCCGATCGTCTACGAAATTTAGTGGACCGTTTACTGGGCCCTCAAAAGCTCGGAACAAAACAGCCAGAAAACTTGCATGCTATCATTGAAAAAGTTCGCCAACTCATTGAATTGAATTCATCTTATCAAGTAAAAATCATTCGAGATTATGACCCAAGCCTGCCCGATTTTGACGTAGATGCGGAGCAAATAGAACAAGCTATTCTCAATATCGTAAGTAATGCAGCAGAAGTTCTTAAAGACCAACCTGACGGTACGATCACTTTAAAAACCAGAACCGATTTCCAAACCAACATCTATGGTCAACGTCATAAACTCGCAGCAAAAATAGACATTATTGATAATGGCCCAGGGATCCCTAGCCACATCCAAGATACGCTTTTTTATCCTATGGTTAGTGCCCGTGAAGGTGGTACAGGGTTGGGATTATCTATCTCGCAAAATTTAATCGATCAGCATAATGGGAAAATAGATGTCTCTAGCTGGCCAGGAAAAACCATTTTCACCATTTACCTCCCTCTCAAATAAAAATAACCTCACAAAAGGGATAACGGAGAAGCAAAATTATGAGTAAAGGATTTATCTGGGTTGTTGATGATGACAGCTCAATTCGCTGGGTATTAGAAAAGACCTTAACCAGCACCAATATGATGTGTGAAAGTTTTGGTGATGCTGAAAGTGTCATTCAAGCACTCGAACGTAATGTCCCTGATGTGATTATCTCTGATATTCGTATGCCGGGAATGGATGGCTTATCGCTTCTTCATCATATCCAAGAAAATTACCCAGAGTTACCCGTGATTATCATGACGGCACACTCAGATTTAGATGCAGCGGTCAGTGCATATCAAAAAGGGGCGTTTGAATATCTACCTAAACCTTTTGATATTGATGAAACCCTAACCTTAGTGGAGCGTGCTTTAGCACATAGCCAAGAACAAAAAAAACAGAGTACCAATATCCCTAAAAAGGAGCATCATGTTCCAGAAATCATTGGCGAAGCACCCGCGATGCAAGAAGTGTTTAGAGCTATCGGACGCTTATCTCGCTCATCAATATCCGTTTTAATTAATGGTGAATCTGGTACAGGTAAAGAATTGGTTGCCCACGCCCTACACCGACATAGCCCAAGAGCAAATAATGAATTTATCGCACTTAACATGGCAGCAATTCCTAAAGATTTAATTGAATCGGAACTGTTTGGTCATGAGAAAGGCGCATTTACAGGCGCAAACTCCGTTCGAAAAGGTCGCTTTGAGCAAGCTAATGGCGGTACGCTGTTTTTAGATGAAATTGGAGATATGCCATTAGATATTCAAACCAGATTACTGCGTGTTCTTGCTGATGGGCAGTTTTATCGTGTTGGTGGACACTCTCCGGTTCAAGTGGATGTTCGTATCATTGCAGCCACTCACCAGAATCTTGAGAAACTAGTGACTGATGGTGAATTTAGAGAAGATTTATTCCATCGCCTAAACGTCATTAGAGTTCATATTCCCGCCTTAAGAGAAAGACGTGAAGACATAAAGAAACTCGCAGAGCATTTCTTACGCTTAGCCGCAAAAGAACTGGCTGTCGAATGTAAGACACTAAGCCAAAGTGCCAGTGATAAATTAAGCCAATGCGACTGGCCTGGTAATGTCCGTCAACTGGAAAATACCTGTCGCTGGCTAACGGTAATGGCAAGCAGTCAAGAAGTGTTGCCTTCTGATTTACCGTCAGAATTATTCTCAACACCGATACCGCAACAGCAACATCAAGTCACTGATTGGCAAGAACAACTCAGTTCATGGGTAGAAAATCAATTGAATCAAGGTGAAGAAGATATTCTGAATAAAGTGATCCCAAATGTTGAACGTATCTTATTAGATAAAGCTCTGCATCATACGCATGGACATAAACAAGATGCCGCAAAACTTCTTGGTTGGGGAAGAAATACACTCACAAGAAAGTTAAAAGAGTTGGAATAAAACTGAAGATTCTGTCATGGCTGCCGATATATCTATAATAAGCAAATTGAGTTTTTTAGATAATATCGGTCACACCATTTATCCAAAAAAACACAAAACAAAGCAGTGTATAGCCAATGACAGAGTCGACAAATAAAAAACAGTTTTCCTTACGAACGGCAGTAATGCTTCCATTCATTGCCGTTTTGCTGATCACGCTAAGTATTGTTTTTTACACTCAAAATAATAGCTACGAAAAACTGGTTGGCGATGTAAGCGAAAAAGTACTCGCCTCTTACACTCAAAATACTCATGCCGATCTTAATATCTTTTTAAACGCCCCTAACTTTGCTGTAAAAAGCATGGTTAATCAAATTCAGCGCTATCAAATGTATCACCCTAACGATACTAAACAGCTACAACAATTCTTAAAAGATAGCCTTGAGGGCATCTATACTAGTCTTGAACAAATGGATGTTCTCTCTTTTGGTGGAGAGCAAAAAGAGTACATAGGTTTTCGTCGAGAGCCTAATGCAGATCTATCTCTTATGCTTCAAGATAAAAGAACAGATGACGATCTCATCATTTATCGTGGAAGCGAAATCTCTGATGATATTCGCACAGTCATTGCAAACTATGACCCTCGCTCTCGCCCTTGGTATAAACCCACAGCAACAACATTAAAACCCTCTTGGTCTAAAATCTATACTAATGCTGATGAGAAAAAAGAAATCACCATTTCAACCATGCACCCTGTATTCTATGATGATGACTTTATTGGTGTTTTTGCCGCAGATGTAAAACTGGATTCATTCAATAAATTCTTATCTCAAGAAACAGAGCAGACCAAAGGCGTTATTTACTTAATTGACGAACAACAACGTTTAATCGCTCACTCAAGTGTCGGAAGTGTATTGTCCATCGGCACTCCAAATAGCCCTGTAGGCTCTCGCTTACTTGCTACTGAAAGCTGCGATGAGACCATTCAACAAAGTGCCACTTACATTAAAACCAATCAGTTAATTAATAAAAATAATCACGCTGAAGTTTTCTCTTTCTACTACAAAGGCGAGCGTTATTTCAGCCAAATCACCCCTTATGTTGATGGTAACAATTTAAATTGGTACATCGTTATTTCAATATCGGAAAGCGACTTACTTGGACACCTTCAAGAAGAACAACGTCGTGGTTTATTTTTTGGCATCGTACTCGCTGCTATTGGTTTAATTGTGGGTGTTTATCTAGTTACTCAAGTGACTAAACCCATTTTTACTACCGCAAATGCAGCACGCAATATCGCAAGTGGTAATTGGAATAATAACGTTGAGGCTCAAGGAAGCATTTACGAAACAACACTATTAATGAATGCATTTAATGACATGACCAATAAGCTCCAATCGTCGTTTGATGCTATGCGTCAACAAATTACCTTTGACTCTTTAACTCAAGTGCTTAGTCGACAAGGCCTTATAGAGCAATGTCGAATCATGCTTGATAAAAAAGAGAATCATGAACAAGGATTACTTGTTATCGGTATTAATAATTTTAGAGATATCAATGACAGTTTTGGTATTTTAGAAGGCGACCAATTACTCAAGAACATCAGCGACCGCTTACAGTGCAGCTTTACTCAGGACAACATTGCCATTGCTCGAGTTGGAGGAGATGAGTTCGCTCTATTCTTCTCAAAACTCAATGATGTCGAACAACTAAAACAGTATGCACGAGATATGGAAGGCTGTTTTATGACTCCATTTAGAGTGGCATCAAATAACTCTCTTTTGAGTATATCAACAGGTTTGGTTTATGGTGATTTAAGCTGTGACTCCATGACACTTTGGTTAAGAAATGCCAGCATAGCTCTAGGACAAGCGAAAAAGAACAACCTTAATATGTCGCTGTACACTCCTGAAATGGCAGAAGCTTCATTACATAAAGCAAATATGACCGCTGAACTGTCTTTGGCCATTAAAAACAAAGAGCTTGTCCCTTTTTATCAGCCAATAATTGATATTAAGAGTGGAAAAACCATAGGTGCAGAAGCGTTAATTCGCTGGCTAAGTCCATTAAGAGGAATGGTTTCACCATTAGATTTTATTCCGTTAGCTGAAGAAAACGGTATGATAATTCCTATGGGGTCTCAGGTATTAACTCAAGCTTGCTTGGATACCGTTGAGCGTATTAATCAAGGTCTGTGGCCTGCTGACTTTCATATGCACGTAAACTTATCGGTTTGCCAATTAACCCAAAATAACTTTTTGGATGAACTAAAATCAGTATTACACAACACAAGAATGGCTCCAGAAAACCTCACTCTAGAAATTACGGAATCGCGCTTAGTAAATCATGATAATTCGACTATTAATACCATGCAGAAAATTCGTGATTTAGGTGTTCAAATTGCTATTGATGACTTTGGTACGGGTTACTCATCTCTTGCTTATATTCATAAACTGCCATTTGATGTATTAAAAGTCGATCGTTCATTTATCAAAGATTTGACGGCTGAAAATATCGATTCATCCATTGCGGCGGCCGTATGCAATATGACTCAAGGATTTGATATTACTCTGGTTGCTGAAGGTATTGAAACACAAGAACAAGCGAAATTGTTGGCTTCACTCAATTACCACCACGCTCAAGGTTTCCTCTACAGTCGCCCTATTCCTTTGGAAGATTGGCCAACAGAATAAGTTAACATGACAACGCAATCGTTCAGATTGCGTTGTTTTTAACCGATTTGCTACTGACACATTCGACACTTGTCTCTATACTCTGCTGTAATATCTACTTATATTCAGTTTTATACCAATGCCGATGCACCAATGGAATTGGGACACTTTTTAGGAAAATAATAATGATCATTAAACAACTTCCTTTAACGGATCTACACCGTCACCTTGATGGAAATATTCGCATTGAAACCATTTTGGATTTAGGTCAAAAGTTCGGTTTAGATCTACCTGCGTATGATATCGAAGCACTTCGCCCTCACGTACAAATTGTGGAAGCCGAGCCAAGTCTTGTGGCTTTCTTATCGAAACTTGATTGGGGTGTTGCTGTTCTTGGTGATTTAGATGCCTGTCGTCGTGTGGCATATGAAAATGTTCAAGACGCAATGAATGCTCAAATTGATTACGCTGAATTACGCTTTTCACCATACTACATGGCAATGAAACACAATTTACCTATTGCTGGTGTTGTTGAAGCGGTTGTTGATGGTGTAGAAGCCGGTTGTCGTGATTTTGGTATTAAGGCTAACTTAATCGGTATTATGAGTCGTACCTTTGGTCAAGATGCTTGCCAACAAGAATTAGATGGCCTACTGACTCAAAAAAACAAATTAGTTGCAATCGACCTTGCTGGTGATGAGTTAGGCCAACCAGGTGACCTTTTTGTGAATCACTTTAAACAAGTGAAAGACGCAGATCTTCGTGTCACTGTACACGCAGGTGAAGCAGCAGGTGCTGCAAGTATGTGGCAAGCAATTAATGAGCTTGGCGCAGTACGAATTGGTCATGGGGTTAAAGCCATTGAAGATCCAAAACTGATGGAATACCTAGCTAAAAACAACATTGGTATTGAGTCTTGCTTAACCTCTAACATCCAAACGAGTACGGTTGCTTCATTTGAATCTCACCCAATTAAGACATTCTTAGAGTACGGTGTTAAAGCGTGTCTTAATACCGATGACCCAGCGGTTGAGGGAATTGAGTTACCTCATGAATATGAAGTTGCGGCACCAAAAGTTGGCTTAACGCCAGAGCAACTTAAACAAATTCAAATTAATGGTTTAGATCTGGCTTTCTTATCTGATTCAGAGAAACAAGCTCTGCGAGATATCGCAGCTAAGCGCTAGAAACTATAGGGTCTAGGGTCTAGGGTCTAGGGTCTAGGGTCTAAAAAATAATATAACTGGTGTTGTAATACCAACACCAGTCTTCTCGCTTTTTCCTATTCCTTTAACAAAGCGCACTCAACTCTCATCTCTACTTTAAACGTAAAACTGAACAATCTCTCGCCATCCAACAATTGAGACATATTTCTCTTTTCTATTGCTGATAGCATACGCGACTCCATTCTATTAAATGTGATTCTGGTCGCTATTTTTATGTCATGTAAAAACAACATATCTCTAAGGTTTGCTATTACCATTCCATTTATGATCATTTTTACTTTGATCATGACAGTGGTACTTAACAGTCAAGCAAGCATTTATAGAGACATGATCAGTCACATCAGTGAAAAGTTATTAGATTCTTCCTCTCGTAGTATCGATGCGGCTCTTTACCATCAATTAGAAGACCCATTAAACGCCAATATCAATATGCGCAATACGATTGAGCGTAATGAGCTTTATTTGCCAGAAAATGCTAAGAAGCTACAGCGTTACCTAAATCAAAACTTAAAAAAAGAAGTCAGTACTCTGAACCAAGTTGATATCATTGGTTACGGAAGTCAACAAGGCGATTACATTGGTTTTAGAAAAAACAGAAGTGATAACACCATATCTTTATTTTTAAAAAAGCAAAATATAGACAATCATCTATATATTTATAATGGGGATAACTCAAATACCCCAATACTTAACATAATCAAAAATTATGACCCTAGACTTCGACCTTGGTATCAAAAGTCACTCGAAGATCCGAAAGCTCGATGGAGTGATATTTATACCAATGTAGAAGAAAATGCGTCCTCTCTATTGTCGGCCATAGCTCCTGTTTATAATAAAAATAAAGAACTTGAAGGCGTTATTACAACAGATGTTTTACTGACTTCGTTTAATACTTTTCTAGATCAGGAAGCCGATGAAATCAACGGAAACATCTCTATTGTTGATAGTAATGGAACCGTCTGGCTACATTCAGATCATACGCCTAATGCGCCAATGCATCATGATATCTACCACATAGACACCATTGAGAACTCAGTAGTTAAAGAGACGATTCTATATATGGAAAAAGTAGGATTTGATAATGCATTACAAGAAAAAATAATCTCATTAAATATTGATGGCCAAAAGCACTTTATGATGATCAGTCCTTTCCGGAAACGTATTCCTGTTGAAGGCTATATCATTGCATCAATACCTGAATCAACCCTACTTGGTGCATTGCCACAGCGACGACAGTTCACCATTATTAGTACCGTTATCGCCTGTCTTATCGCTTTCGTACTTGCGATTTATGTCATTCGAAAATTAATAAAGCCGATTATTGATACGGCTAATTCAGCAAAAGAGCTAGCTCAAGGTAATTGGGATACACCTTTACCAATTAATTGCACAACTCAAGAAGTCATGGTTCTCACTCGTTCGTTTAAATTTATGGCAAACAACCTAAAACGATCGTTTCAAGAACTACAAGATAAAGTAACTTATGATTCACTGACTCATCTATACAGTCGAACAGGTCTTGATAACGTTATCTCTCCTGCTATTACTGATAAATCGGGACTCATCTCTTTTACCATTAATGACTTTCGAGACATCAATGATTCTGTTGGACACTTAAGTGGTGACCATCTTCTTGTTGATATTTCAGAACGATTAAAAACCCATTACCAAGACCAAAATATTGAAATAGCCCGCATTGGCGGCGCTGAGTTTGCTCTTTTCTTTTATCATATTGATGATATTCAAGAGTTAATTAATTACGCCCAGCAACTGCAGTCTATATTTAATACCCCTATACAGTCCGCCTCTGGTGAGGTTGTTATCCAATTATCTACGGGATTGGTGTATCAACTCGATAATCACGATGCTATGCATTGGTTACGTAGTGCTAGTTTGGCACTTGCTCATGCGCAAAGTAAATCAAACAAACTGGCGGTATTCGAACCTTATATGGCCGATATCTCTCAGAAAAAAACCAAGCTAGCTGCAGAGCTATCGCACGCAATAAAAAATGAAGAGTTACTCCCTTACTATCAACCATTAGTGAATTTTGAAGACGGTAAAATTCATGGTGCCGAAGCGTTAATTCGTTGGCATTCACCACAGCGAGGGCTTATCTCTCCTAATGAATTTATTCCTTTAGCGGAAGATAACGGCATGATAATCAATATTGGTCGTATGGTATTAAGACAAGCGTGCATCGACACTGCACAGAAAATTGCATCAGGTGAATGGCCAGAAGACTTTGTTATGCATGTAAATGTATCAACAGAGCAACTGCATGATGGAAATAGCTTTCAACGCTTACAAGATGCGTTAATAGAATCCGGTCTTAAACCTAAAAACTTAAGTTTAGAAATCATTGAATCTCGTTTATTAAATAACGATATTTTTATTATTGAATTGTTAAATAAGGTTCGAGCGCTTGGTGTGCATATTGCAATTGATGATTTTGGTACAGGCTACTCGTCACTTTCATACTTACACACACTGCCCTTTGATTGCTTGAAAATCGACCGCTCATTTGTGAAAAGCTTAACTCGTGAAAATGCCGACACATCAATAACGAGTGCGATTATTCATATGGCAAAGGGGTTTAATGTATCCATTGTAGCGGAAGGAATTGAAACAAAAGAACAAGCAGAGATATTGCGTTCATTAGGCTGTGATATTGCACAAGGTTACTTATACAGTAAACCATTACCAATAGAACAATGGGAAGAGTTGTCACACCTAATACATAAGGCATAGATGTGACAAATATAGAGATACGATTACTTAATTAGTTCAACCGCTTCTTTTGCTAATAACGTTACTTTATTCCAATCTTTTGCTGCTACTGCATCTTTTGGTAGCATCCAAGAACCACCCACAGTGGCCACACAATCTAATGCTGTGTAATCATTGACATTCTGTGGATTAATGCCACCAGTTGGACAGAATTGAACTTGTGGTAATGGTGCAGCCATCGCTTTCAATACTGATGGACCACCAAATGCACTTGCAGGGAAAAACTTAAGATGAGAGTAACCTAATTCGATTGCTCGAATCACCTCAGAAGGCGTTGCAACACCTGGAATTAGTGGAACATCCGCTGTTTTAGCATGGGCTAACAAACTTGGTGTAAACCCTGGAGAAATAATAAATTGAGCACCTGCTTCAACAGCTTGGTCATACTGATGCGTACTAATCACAGTACCAGCGCCTACCAATGCTTTTGGCATCGCTTTACGAATTGCAGTAATTGCTTCTAAAGCAACCGCTGTTCGAAGCGTAATTTCGAACACATTAATTCCACCAGCTGCAAGTGCTTGAGCCATTGGTACAGCGTCTTCCAATTGTTCGATAACCATAACAGGAACAACTGGTGATGCACTAAATACGTCTGAAGGCGAAAGGTTCCAACTCATATTTTTTCTTAGCTCTCTTTACTCATTTAAAATAACCCCGGCATTTTACGCTAAAATCCTACTAATAGCTCTGACAAAGGTGAATTTTCACGCATTTATCATGTCCTATGGCATACTCACTCCCAGAGTTAAACCAACCATGTTGAGAATCCTATAATGAAAACATCATTAACCGCTCTAATTAGTGCCACATTGCTATTATTGACTGGGTGCAGCCAACAAACATCAGCATCTAAAAATAATATGGTAGCTCAACAAAATGAGATTAACTCACCTCATACTTTTATGTTGAGAGGTACAGTAATCATTGGTCATGAGTCTCAAAGTATTCAACCTTGTAATAGTGATCAACAGTACTGGGTAAACCTATCTCCAAGACAATGGAAAGCTGGAACAGACATTCAATCAAGACCTTACCAAGCAATGTATGGTGAATTTATTGGTCATTTTGAAGCCCCACCTAAAGGCGGTTTTTCTAGCGACTACCCAGCTCGATTTGTTGTGTCGCATATTAATCGTTTAGTTGCAGGGGAAGGCCCAAGTTGTGCCCAACCACCACAACCAACCAAAGCATTTGGTAATGAACCGTTTTGGAATATGCAGGTAAAAAATGGGGAATTAACCTTTTCTAAAATGGGAAATCAAACCCAAAAACAACCTATCACCAAACAGGAATTTACTCCGACAAGACGAGAATACCAAAGCGAGAATTTCTCGTTAATCATGACAAAAGGCTTGTGCAACGACAGCATGGTTGAGTCTATTTATGGTTGGAATTCTGAAGTTACGATCAATGATACAACTTATAAAGGTTGTGGAACATTAGCACCCAAAGATACTACGCTTAATTGGGTTGGTACTTACCAAGGAACCAGTACGCTAACAACACCTGGCCTAAATATTAATCTGGTTTTAAATCCTGATCACTCAGCAATCACTACCTATGATAATCAAACAGGTGAAGAGCCATTAGTTGAGACGGGAGTATGGCAGGCAACTCGTGATGACCATGTGCATGTATTAATGAGCCGTCATCAACGCCAGTACTTAATTGCTGAGCGAACATTCACTAAAAAAGGAAAACAAATTCATACGGATAAAGAAACGGTGAATGGCGTTACCTTTCCAATAAAATCAGGGTTAACCCTGTTTTCAACCAGTCAATAATGGACATATTCATGACCTGTTCTACTTGTGGATTTACTCATAATTGTATTTGTGCGCATCAACCAAATTTAAGCTCGAACATTGAGTTTGCATTGCTCTATCATGAAAATGAGCGCCACAAGCTCACCAATACAGGAAAATTGATCCGCAATAGCCTGTCCAATACAACGGAATATACATGGCAACGAAAAGAACCACCTCAAGAACTTATTAATAAAATAAACCAAGCAGATACTGAAACCTGGTTACTCTTCCCAAGTAAAGAGCCAGTTCTCAGTGGTGATTTTCACCACCGATATGACCCAAGCAAAAAACAACTTTTTGTACTGCTCGATGCGACATGGCAAGAAGCAAAAAAAATGGTGAATAAAAGTCCTTGGTTAAACGCATTACCTTGCTTGGAGATTCAAACTGATGAGGCATCTCGCTATCATTTACGTAGGAATCAAAGTGAAGGTAATCTATGTACGTGCGAAGCAGGAATTGAAGTCTTAGAGATGGTAAAAGAGCCAGAGAATGCTCAAGCTCTTTCATGTTATTACGATCAATTTTTAACGGTGTTCCAAGCTGAACGAAGTGGACATAAATTTACGTCTTAATGTGTAACGATTTAGGCCCACCTAAAAAGTAACCTTGTAAGTAATCCACGCCCATATCTTCAACAATTGAACATACCTCTTGGTTATGAACAAACTCGGCCACAGCTTTGGCATCTAATACATGACAAAGCTGTACCATTTGCTGAGAGATCAAACGCTGTCGCTTATCTTGATGTACATTTTTGATAATTGAACCATCAAGCTTAATAACCTGAGGCTCTAATTTCATGATCGCATCAATATTGGAATAACCTGAACCGAAATCATCAATAATAATTCGCGCACCTAAACGTCGGAAATGATTACACACCTCAATGATATGTCCATAATCTTGAATTTGTTCCGTTTCTAACACTTCAAACCCCACTCTCATTGGGTTATCTAAACGGATCATGGATGACTCTAATAAATCCAGAGTTCTATCACTTAATAAATCTTGAGGAGATAAATTAATCGAGAATGTCAGATCATTCGATTGCATGATCTCAAAGATACTCGAAATCATTTCTCGGCTTAAGCGAGTATAAAGATGCGTCCCCTCAACAGCCGGTAAAAACTGTCCCGGTGCAAATATTTGATCGTCTTCTTGAATTCGCATTAAACATTCTGTTGATGCCAATTCATGTGTATGCGCTTTAAAAATAGGTTGGCCATAAACCAGTACGCCTTTTTGAGAAATCGCTCGGTTAACACAAGTAAGCCAATCCAATTGATTTTGACGGGAACGCTCTTCTTTCATTAACTCTCTGGCATTACACAAATGACGATTACGACGCATAGCAATTCGTCTTGCCTCTACGGTTTTTAGAATTAAGTCTTCAGAAGCAATGGTTGGAAAATCACGTCGACTAATAAGACCACCAGAGATAGAAACACTTAAATAATCCACATCATCTAAACCATAAGGTTCAAAATTTTCATGCTCTAGTTTTTCAATAAAACCAGTAATCTGCTTACGTAATACCTCACTGGCAGTATCACTATTAAATATGACACCCCACTCAGCAATACCAATACTGTAGAGCTCAATTTCAGACTCAATCGCTAAGCCTAGATGCTCTTTCATATAATAACTAATATCTTGCAGTAACTTATCACCAACATGGTAACCATACTTTTCATTCACTTGGCTTAAATTGGTTAATTTAAAAGAGAGTAAATGATCCGTTAGCGCTATATGGGAAAGTCGCTCTTTCAATACCGTGCGATTAAGTAACCCCGTTCTTCTGTCTGTGCGGTAGGTTTGAATTAAACGCAATGACTGCTCTCTAATTTTATCTTCCAATTCAGAAGTCATATGATCCAAATCTTGAATTGAATTTTTAATTAATGAAAACAGAGGCGTTAAATTATGAACTCGTGGCGCACGAGAAAAAGTATCGTATTCTGATGCGACGTCTTCTGATTCACTTAACGCAAGATAGGTTAAACTGTGGTGTAAAATCTGCTGATTATGAGATCGGAAAAACTCTCCCATTCCATAAACACCCTGACATAAACCAACGTCAGAAAACGCCTGTAACTCTGTTGATTCAGTGCTATTTTCAATCCGCGATTCACAGTTATAAATAAAAATAGATTCAGGTCTTCGATTCGCCAAACGAGCCGCACCTTGATTCACTTGCTCTTGTGTTAATGACGGATGGTAATACGATAATCTAACCTCATCACCAACAGGCACTTCAGCAGAAAACAATAAATGCCCTTCTTTGGTTATTGATTCAACCGTATTAATAATGCGTGCCGTCTCTTCCTCTAGCATTAAAGGAAAAGCTTGAATCTGGCTAAGCGCAAGTGGTTTGTTGTCAGCTAAGTACTTACAATAAAAATCGTACGCAGGAATATGGTCAATCGCTTTAACCACTCGACCTTCAGAAGCAGTAACTCGAAAATATTTACCAATCGGATTCCATTCAACAAAAGCTTCATACCAAGCCTGTAATTTCTCACCATGTAAAGCAACCGCAACGATTTGGTCTTGATAAAATTCACCATTAAACAGAACCCAAGCTCCTTCACCTGTATTCGTCGCTACACAGCCCGATACAGGAACAATGTAAGCTTGCTCAGAAAAAGCTTCAAAGAGTTTGTAATTACTTGCAGAGCCATAACAACTAAAGGCAATAACGCTTTTTGTCGTCTGATTAACGGATAATTTTCTTAATAATTGATGACCAACAAGTGGTTCATTCTCACCATGGACAATTGACGCTGATGTCACGGTTGAAGAATCAAAAGTAGAGATAGATACAATGGTTGATTGGGTAAATACCGAGGAATTAATACTGGTATGAATTGCGCTGAGACCAACGATCTCAGCGTGAGGAAATAAGCACTGTAAAAAAGAATGATAAGTAGAGACTTCTTCCATCGATTGAGAAGAGAATATCTGAATTAAACATCCTGATGCCCTCTCTATTAATAGTGAATCACACTCTTCTTTAAGATGCGTAATGCTTTGAACACTAAATGAGAGAGTTTGCATTATTTATTAAGCCCTTATAAAAATAAAATTAACAACATGTCATCCATAACTGAAACGGTAGAAACGTATGCGTTTTATAAAATTAAGGCGAACAAAGGTGCAAAAAATGGAACTAACTACACATTAATTCCTGCTACATATCCGCTAGACCATGCCCATTGGAAATTATAGCCACCAAGCCAACCGCTCACATCCATGACTTCACCGACAAAATACAAGCCAGGTACTTTCTTAGATTCCATTGTTTTTGAAGACAATTCGTCTGTATTTACCCCACCTAATGTCACCTCAGCTGTTCTGTAGCCTTCTGTTCCATTTGGTAAAACTTGCCATTTGTGAAGTAAAGAGCATAACTCTTGTTGCTCTTTTGGATTGACTTGTTTTAGAGATCGCTCATTAAAAATAGTCTTATTTAGCAAAGTTTCAACTACTCTTTTGGGTAATAATTTTGCAAGTGAATTCTTGATGCTTTGATTTGGGTTGCTCTCTCGCATTTTGTCTAGTTCTTCACTTAAATCGTCATTAGGAAGAAGGTCAATCGTTACCCTTTGTCCTGCTTTCCAATAAGACGAAATTTGTAAAATAGACGGGCCAGATAAACCACGATGAGTAAACAATAAGTTTTCTTTAAAGCTGCTACCGTTCTCTGATTCCACAACAACAGGAATCGCAATACCAGACAGTTCAGAAAATGCTTCTTTATCTTCTTTATGCAGTGTGAATGGCACTAAGCCCGCAGTCGTTGGTATCATAGAAAGTCCAAACTGCTCAGCAATCTGATAACCAAATGGCGTTGCACCTAATTTTGGCATCGATAAACCACCCGTTGCGACCACCAGAGATTCACACGCTAACTCATCAGAATCAAGCATGAGCGTAAAGCCTGTGTCCGTTTTTTCAATGTCAGAGATTTCACAGCGATAACGGTAATTAACACCAACTAATTCACACTCTTTAAGCAACATATCGACAATCTCTTTTGCTGAATCAACACAGAAAAGTTGCCCATGTTCGCGCTCTTCAAACTCAATTCCGTATTTAGAGATCAAAGAGATAAAGTCCCAGTTGGTGTACTGAGATAAAGCCGATTTTACAAAGTGAGGGTTTTGACAGACATAGTTACTCGCAGTCACATCGTAATTAGTGAAATTACAGCGACCACCACCTGAAATAAGGATTTTACGCCCCGGTTTTTTTGCATGATCAACAACTAATACTGAACGACCACGCTTAGCGGCTTCTGCTGCACACATTAATCCGGCAGCACCGGCACCGATAACGACTACGTCTACTTTTTTCATGACACTCTCACCCAAATTTAATTGGCATGGAGTGTACTATTATCAGCGCTAGATGCCCAAACTAATTACTAAGAAAAACACCGCAACACTAACAACCAGTAGCGCACTAGATAACATAAATAGATAACGAGCTTTCTCACATTTAAATACAAAGAGCGTATCATGATGATCGAGATACTCTTCTTGCCATAAATAATGAAGTAATTTGGTCTGCTTACCAAAATTTCCATGAGTGGTGAAAAAACCACGTCCATCAACCTGCTGATACAGCAATGGATGTGCCTCTCTCATAACAAAAAGAAGGGTTTTTAATGTACTTAGGTATCGAATTATATTAATACCTGTCACTGTAAATAACGCTAATAAAATTAGGTCGCCACTGATCATACTCACCTCCGACATACTTGTCTAAAGTGCTAGATAAGCAACAACCTATATTTACTGCCTCATCTACTTTTTATCATAGTTGGCATACGACTTTCTGGTGTATAGCTTACCCAGCAGTACTATCCATGATAGATGAAGATCCAGATTTAGCTAAAACAGCGAGGTCTTTATCAATAAAGAACAGCGCTTTACCATCTTCACCTACTAGGTCAATTTTATCTAAAATTCCTTTGAATAATTTTTCTTCTTCATGCTGCTCAGCAACATACCATTGAAGGAAATTAAACGTTGAGTAGTCTTGAGAAGTAAAAGCTACATGAGCTAATTTGTTGATCTCTTGAGTGATCATTTGCTCATGCTCTAACGTTGTACGAAATACATCACCAAGGCCAGAGAATTCCGATTGTGGTGCTTCAATTGCACCTAAAATTGGCATTGCACCGGTTTCGCTAACATAAGTAAACAAACGTTGCATATGCTCCATTTCTTCCGCTGCGTGAGCTCGGAAAAACTCAGCTGCGCCATCAAAACCTTTATCTTCACACCAAGCACTCATCTGTAAGTATAGATTAGATGAGAAAAATTCTAGATTAATTTGTGCATTTAGGTGATCAACCATAGTTTGAGCTAACATTTTTAGATTCCTTTATGAGCTATTTTCATCTGAAATTTTAACAATTATATCATATATCCCTCGTTCTTTGATTAATCAATAACTATCAATCAGAACGAGATCTAAACGACAAAAAAAGAACAATTCTGGTGCTAATCTATAGTTATCAAATAATTCAATTTTGAATTTAAAGGAGATATATCATGAGTTACCAACACATTCTTGTTGCTGTTGATTTAACAGAAGAGAGCAAGGCACTAGTAAGTAAAGCCGTTGGTCTTGCAAAAGCGTTAGATGCTAAAGTTTCTTTTATTCATATTGATGTTAGCTATGCAGAGCTTTATACCGGTCTGATTGATATCAACCTAGCAGAAACACAACACCAAGCAATGGAAGCCTCAAAAGAAGCGATGAAACATCTGGTGGAATTTGCGGATTATCCTATCCACAAAACATTGGTAAGTAGTGGTGATTTAAGCAATGAATTGACTGAAGCCATTGAAAATCTTGATGTGAACTTAGTGGTCTGTGTCTGTGGGCACCACCAAGACTTCTGGAGTAAATTACTATCATCAACCAGACAAGTGATTAATACCTGTCCGATTGATGTATTAGTGGTTCCATTTAAAGATTAAGCCATCGCGGCATTAACGTAAACATCGAAACGGTTCTTTTTCGTTTCAATCGCCATTGATGGTTTTTGATTATCTAACCACTCTGCGTAATCAGGGCGCTTAACGACCACTCGTTTTGTCGCCATCAATAATGCCGGTGCCAACAGTGCATCGGCATCATTATCTGCACCAACTAAAGATTGGAAGACACGCATTTCTTTTTTTACTAATGCGCTTTTCTTTTTGTTCACCGGATGCGGATACATAGGGTCTAAATACACAACATCTGGCTGCACAAAATCATCTTGAGCCATCAATTGCTCTAATGCATCATGACTTGAAGCGTGTAATAACGACATGCGCTCAGCAACCCACACGCCTATCTCAGCGTCTTGTTTTGCTCGAGCTAATCCATCATCCAGCAATGCGGCAACAACAGGATGACGCTCAACCATTTGCACTTTACAGCCAAGAGATGCCAATACAAACGCATCTCGACCTAACCCTGCAGTCCCATCAAGAACAATAGGTGTCGCACCTTTGTTTAAACCAACAGCTTTCGCAATAGATTGTCCTTTACCGCCACCAAATTTACGACGATGAGCCACTGCTCCCGATACTAGATCAACAAAAATTGCACCAAGTTTTGGTTCATCACGTTTACGCAATTCCAGTTGTTTATCGGTTAATACCAACGCAAATACATTATCTTCATCGTGCTTTAATCCCCAGCGAGCGGCAATGGCCTCTAACTCAGATTGACGATTTGGATCTTCAGACAATAACGCTATTTGCACAGGGCACTCCAACAAGCTTAATAATTAGGAACAGTCAGTGCCTATGGTAATGGATATTAATAAAAACGACTAGATAAAGTGCTCGCCGAATCTCTTATCTTAAGGTAATTTAAAGATTGCCCATTATGTAAGGATGCATCATGAACCAAACCAGCAAAATCGATGATCTCGACCGAGATATTTTACAAGCGTTAATGAATGATGCTCGAACCCCTTACGCTGAACTTGCAAAACGCTTTGATGTCAGCCCTGCAACCATTCATGTTCGTATTGAAAAAATGAAAGCGGCTAACATTATTGAAGGTACAGAAGTGGTCGTGAACCCAAAAACCTTAGGCTACGATGTATGCTGCTTTATTGGTATTAACCTATACGCGGCACGTGACTATCATTCAGCCTTAGCGAAACTCGATGCCTTAGAGGAAGTGGTTGAAGCCTATTACACTACAGGTGCTTACAACATCTTCGTAAAGCTGATGTGTAAGAGCATTGAAGAGCTGCAATATGTGTTGATTGATAAACTTCAAGCGATTGAAGAAGTGCAATCGACGGAGACGCTGATCTCGCTGCAGAATCCTATTAGTCGTAATGTGAAGCCTTAAGAGCAGGGTTCAGATCGGTCGCAAGCTTCCTTAAAGGGTTCAGGGGTACTCGCTGTAATCACTGCACAAAACAGAAAATAACAATACCTGAAGCCTGCAAGCAAAGCGTCCTGAAACCTTGCTCTTACTCGTCCCTTAAAGGCGAAGTCCGTACTCGTGTCTCGTCTCTAGTTACTCCTTACCAACCCCTCCTAACCTCCCCTTATATCAACATTACTAATCTCATTAGTTTCTCTCTCAAGGGGAGGAACAGTATTGTAATCGTTACAATTACAGCACCAAAGGTGGTTCTCCCCCTTTAACACTGAATCATTTAAATCGATCAAGCTAATACAAGGGGGAGTTAGAGGGGGTTGCTAATACCCAAAACTAAAAATAATCAATCCTGAGACCTGCAAGCGAAGCGCCCTGAAACCTTGCTCTTAAAAACAAAAAACCGCAGGTGCATTAACACCTACGGTTTCAAATTTGCAAACAAGTCGCAATGCTCTTACTCGCCCCTTAAGGACGAAGTCCGTACTCGTATCTCGTCTCTAGTTATTCCTTACCAACCCCTCCTAACCTCCCCTTATATCAACATTACTAATCTCATTAGTTTCTCTCTCAAGGGGAGGAACAGTATTGTCATCGTTGTAATTACAGCACCAAAGATGGTTCTTCCCCTTTAACGCTGAATCATTTAAATCGATCAAGCTAATACAAGGGGGAGTTAGAGGGGGTTGCTAGTACCAAGGCTAGAAATAACCAATCCTGAAAGCGAAGCGCTCTGAAACCTTGCTCTTAAAAACAAAAAACCGCAGGTGCATAAACACCTACGGTTTCAAATTTGCAAACAAATCACAATGCTCTTACTCGCCCCTTAAGGACGAAGTCCGCACTCGTATCTCGTCTCTAGTTATTCCTTACCAACCCCTCCTAGCCTCCCCTTATATCAACATTACTAATCTCATTAGTTTCTCTCTCAAGGGGAGGAACAGTATTGTAATCGTTGTAATTACAGCACCAAAGAGGGTTCTCCCCCTTTAACGCTGAATCATTTAAATCGATCAAGCTAATACAAGGGGGAGTTAGAGGGGGTTGCTAATACCCAAAGCTAAAAAATAACCAATCCTGAAAGCGAAGCGCTCTGAAACCTTGCTCTTAAAAACAAAAAACCGCAGGTGCATAAACACCTACGGTTTCAAATTTGCAAACAAATCACAATGCTCTTACTCGCCCCTTAAGGACGAAGTCCGCACTCGCTTCTCGTCCCTACGCTTAGATAACTCTCGAAAACTGCTGCTGACGAGCACGATCACGTAAGTACTTATCAAAACACATACAGATATTACGGATCAGAAGACGGCCACGAAGCTCAACATCAATACGACCTTCATGCATCGTCACTAACTCATCATTAATGAAAGTTTGCAGTAATTTAATGTCTTCAGCAAAGTACGTATCAAAGTCTAAATTAAACTCTGCTTCAATCGCTTTGGTATCTAGAGTGAAGTTACAAATCAGTTGTTTAATCACTTCACGGCGAATTAAATCATCACTATCTAAAGCCACACCACGCCATAAAGCATGACGCTGTTCATCAACTTGTGCGTAATATTCTTTTAGATCTTTCTTATTCTGAGCGTAGCTATCACCAATCATTGAAATCGCTGATACACCCATACCTAATAAGTCACACTCACCTTGGGTAGTGTAACCTTGGAAATTACGGTGAAGAACCCCTTCACGCTGCGCCACAGCCAATTCATCATCAGGTAAAGCAAAGTGATCCATACCGATGAATTGATAGCCAGCACCTGTTAATGTTTCAATCGTCTCTTGAAGCATTACTAGCTTTTCAGCTGGCGCAGGTAGATCGGCATCTTTAATTTTACGTTGAGCAGCAAACAGAGTTGGCATGTGCGCATAGTTAAATACAGATAGACGACCCGGTTCCATCTCTAGTACACGTTTGATCGTATTAGCTAGTGAATCAGCAGATTGCTTTGGTAAGCCGTAGATTAAATCAAGGTTCGTTGAGCGGAAGCCAAGATCCTTAGCACGTTGTACCATCTGAATAATGAAGTCTTCATCTTGGTCGCGGTTAACCAACTGCTGTACTTCTTTATTGAAATCTTGAACACCAATACTTAAACGATTGAACCCTTCATCACGTAAGTGATCCAGCATATCCAATTCGATTTCACGAGGGTCAACTTCGATACTGATTTCAGCGCCATCTTCAAACTGGAATTCACCACGTAATAAAGTCATTAAACGAGTGAATTGAACTTTAGTTAGAAACGTTGGTGTACCGCCACCAAAGTGCAATTGCGTTACTTTACGATCCGTAAATAGTGCCGCACGTTGACGAATTTCAAGTTCTAGTGAATCAAGGTAAATATCCGCTTTATGGTGATGACGAGTGATCACCTTATTACAGCCACAGAAGTAGCACAGTTTGTGACAAAACGGGATGTGGATATAAAGAGAAAGTGGGCGCTCAGGATACTGAGTACATGCCATATCAAATTCAGCAGGAGTATACGCTTCGTGGAACTCTAAAGCTGTTGGGTAAGAGGTGTAACGCGGACCTGAGTAGTTATACTTCTCAATGATCTCTTGGTCCCATACTATTTGTTGATTTGACATGACTTACTTCCATCTCTTTATATCTGCACTGACACGATTACCCTGCATCATAAAACATCTGCTTCATAAAGCCGATGACTTCAATGCAGTAGTAAATAGAAGTGTCGATCAGATCATTTTAATATCAATATTTTGATTCAGTGGTTTAACGCGATCATGTAATTGTTGAATCTCTTCTTTAATCGCATCTTGTAGGCGAGCTTCCGCTTTAGTTCGAACCAAGTTATCTTTCATTCGATCTTTTTTTGCGAGTTCTTGTCTTTCATCGCCACGCGCCATGTCTTTAACAACATGGTATAACTCAGATAATGCTGGGTATTCTTTTTCTACATCAATACGTTCATCTTCTTGCAGATAATCCATGATGCAGTACAAACGAATAGAGAGCTCTGAGAAATCACATCGGTCTTGAAGACCGGCTTGGCAAAGTAATACCACATTCTCAAAAATATTGGCGTTACGTTTCTGTATCGCCAATTTTCTATGTTGTTCTTGCAGTTCTTTTTGCTTTTTTAACTTCATCAGTAAACTGCCAGCATAACCGGCTAACGCAAGAATAATTGCACCACCAAGCAGTGCTAACAGGGTTACTGTAGACATAATTATTTAAAATCATCCATATTGAAGTCATCAAATTCCGCTAGAAGATCATCATCGCTTTTTGCTTTACGCTCTGCGAACTCTGGGAACTCTTCAATTTCTTCAGGCTCTTCGTCATCTAATAGACCTAAACGACCCATTAGGTGTTCAATGCGAGCCAGTTTTTCATCTACATATTTCTGTAGACCAGTACCTAGGTTCTCACCACTGTCTAGACGATCTAAAAGAACCATTAGTTGCGCATCATTTTCTAACATTGCTAGTTCTTGCTCGTTAGTCAGACGACGTTCTTGCTTAGTTGTTTTTTGCTTTGCATCAACAACTAGCTGAATTGGTTTTTTACTACCAATACGTGGATCTTTTTTCTGTGCATTACGACGAGCTTGCTCTGCGTTGCTTTCTGCATTACGAGCACCGGCTTTTAGACCTTTACGTTTTCTTTTACGCTTAAGTTCACGACTTTCAACATCACGGTCTGTACGGTTACGAGTAACAACAACTGGTTGGCTCGACATTCCCGGCTTACGGGCTTTTTTAATACGGCTCATTACTGGGTTTTCCTCAGTAAAATGACATCTTTTCCAACAAACTCCAGTTCAAGTTGATATTGCTTGGCAATAAACTTAAAGGTTTCAATGCTAAAAAAGCTGACATGGGTTAAATCATTTTTGTAATGCCAAGTGGCAAACGCGCTTTCGTCCCTGGCTAGTTTCGTCATGATACCTAACCAACCTCCAGGTTTTACCAAGCTCAATAACAATTCCAGTTCGTTTTGAGGTTGATAAAAATGCTCAACAGCTTCTGTACAACTGACGAAGTCATACTGCTTATTCAGCACGCTCTTATCTGGGGCGTAATAAATATCATAGAGTTCGACGTGGTGACCGACCTCTCTCATCATATGAGCAAGTAAAGGTCCAGGACCACACCCAAAGTCTAGTCCTTGTTGAGGTGTCTCACCAACACGTGACAACAAAGGCTCTGCAAATCGTGATAAGAAGGTTCTATACCCTTCATCGTCAAGATTATTTTCATGGAGGTCATAGTGAGCTTTTTCGTTCTCTGCATCTAAACGGTCAGACTCATCCACATAAACAAGATGACATTGCTGGCATCGATAATATCGACGTCGCTTATCTTGATGGAAATCATCAGCCTTAGAATGTTGACACAAAGGGCAAGATTGCATGTGAACCCACTCCACTACCTGAAAATTCTAGGGCGGGAAGTATACCCGATACTGGTGCAAAGATAATCGTTTTAACCGATTTTTTAATAAAAAAAACAGCTACGAGAGCTGCTTCTTTAAATTTAGACGTAATGATGATGCGAATTACATTAAATTAATGCAGTCCACCCACATATTTCGATAACGTATCAATGTCTTCATCAGTCAGTTTTTTCGCAATATCACGCATCATTGCATTCATATCATTTGCACGATCTGCTGAACGGAATTTCTCTAGTTGTGCTTTCACATAATCAGCATGTTGACCAGAGATTTTAGGGAAGCCAGATAGTGATGTACCGTTACCACGAGGACCATGACATGCAACACACGCAGTAATACCACGCTCCATATCACCCGCTAAATACAAGGCTTTACCTTCTGGAATCACCTCTTCTGGTGTTGTATTGTCAGCCATTGGTAACGAGGCAAAATAGGCTGATAAATCCATAATATCTTGCTCTGTTAATGGCATTGCCATACCACTCATTACTGGCTCTAGACGACCTTGCTTACCTTGAGTTTCCATTCCTAACTTAAATTCTTTAAGTTGCTTCTCAAGATAGCCGGCGTGTTGGCCTGCAATATTCGGATATTGAGTCAAAGTACTGTTGCCTTCTTGACCATGACAAGCGGCACATGTTGCAGATTTTTGCTTCCCAGCTTCGATATCTCCTTGAGCCCATGTTGAGCAACTAGCTAGGAGAGTTAATATCAGCGCTAATTTTTTCATGACATTCCATTTATTATTATCGTTCCTGCACAATGAGTTACTCTTTTTAACAAGATTTATTTACATTGTGTTGGATATTAAGCTTCCAGTACCGCTCTAAATTGGCTACAGCATGATACAATGAGCGGCCTTTACCGTTTTCATTCTAAGTTTGTCACTAAAAAGTTAATAATGACTAACTTGATGCGGTTATTTTACACATTTTCACAAAAAAGTAATCAGCTGACTACAATAATCCAACTTGGATCATTATCTACAGCTTGGTTTTAGTCGAGACGGAGTTAACCAGTGAGCAAAACTATTCACTACCAAAAGACGCATTTCATTACGAGTGCACCAGATATTCGCCATCTACCTGAAGATGAAGGTATTGAAGTTGCCTTCGCTGGCCGTTCTAATGCGGGTAAATCAAGCGCATTAAATCGCTTAACCAACCAGAAAAGCCTAGCAAAGACTTCTAAAACACCTGGTCGTACTCAGCTTATTAACTTGTTTAAAGTTGAAGAAAACTGTCATATCGTTGATTTACCGGGATATGGTTTCGCTCAAGTACCACTTGAGATGAAAAAGAAATGGCAGAAATCGTTAGGTGAATACCTACAAAAACGTCAATGTTTACAAGGCTTGGTTGTGTTAATGGATATTCGTCATCCACTAAAAGACATCGACCAACAACTTGTTTTCTGGGCTGTAGACCAAAATATCCCAGTACAGATCCTATTAACGAAAGCAGACAAGCTGAAAAGCGGTGCTCGTAAAGCACAGGTGCTTAAAGTTCGTGAAGCTGCTGTTGATTTTGGTGGTGAAGTTGAAGTTGATGCGTTTTCATCTTTAAAAGGCATTGGTGTTGATAAGCTGCGCGCTAAATTAGATGAGTGGTTTGCACCTGCTTTTGAGCTAGATGATGAATTCATCGAAGATCTGGATGCTGAATAACCCTATTTAGCACTATTACCCACTCCGATGAGTAATTCATTAGTTTTGGGGAAATAAAAACCCCACCTTAAGTAAGGTGGGGAAATGGGAGAGATAAAGAGGTTGTTATTATTTTTCTGCCGCGCATCATGCTACAAATCCGCTACATATCCAACCCATCAGCATCTATCTATTTTTAATTAAATCAATAAGATTAAAAAGCACTCAAAAAAACACACTTAAATTGAAGCAAATCAAATAAATTAATTTAAAATCAAAGCATTAAGATAATTAAAAAAATAAATTATCAATTCAGTAACGTGTAATAAAAATTACATATTGTGGGAAAATTACAAGAAGCGAAAAACACAGATAAGAGTTTTTAGAAGGCCAGAAAGAAAAAACGCCCCAGTCAAAAAGGTTGACTGAGGCGGCTGAATTTAGCCAAATTCAATAACGTGAAACAAAAGGTCTGAAAGATAGAACATCTTTACCTCTGTACCCTACGCAGACAAATGTACAACAAACGAACAGTTTTGAAAACCTTTATTTGTAATTTTTTTTCAGTTTCGTATCAAAAAACACAACAAATACCTGACAAACTTCACTTTATTTTAGGTAAAAAAAAGCCAACGCGTGCGCTGGCTCATAGTTTTAATTTCAGTTGTAACTGAATTACAATTTAATCAGTAACGTAACTAAACGATAGATACATTTATTCAAATGGCTGTGACACAAGATTAGTGCGCTTCATCCCAGTTATTACCAAAACCGGCTTCAGCAACGAGTGGAACATCAAGTTGAACAGCTTGCTCCATTAGTTCTCTTACTTTAGTCGTCACTTCATCTAATGCATCTTCTTTTACTTCAAAAACCAATTCATCGTGTACTTGCATTAAAAGATTCACACGATCTTTTCCTTCAGTTTCAACCCATTCATCAACCAAGATCATCGCTTTCTTAATGATATCAGCAGCAGTACCTTGCATTGGGGCATTAATCGCAGCACGTTCTGCGGCTTTACGACGCATACCGTTTCGTGCATTGATTTCAGGTAAATGCAGGCGGCGGCCATATAATGTCTCAACATAACCTTGTTCCGTCGCTAATAAACGAGTCTCTTCCATGTACTGCATCACTCCTGGGTAACGCTCAAAATACACATTCATATAATCTTGTGCTTCACCACGAGGGATCCCAATTTGCTTAGCAAGACCAAACGCACTCATGCCATAGATTAAACCAAAGTTAATCGCCTTAGCACGACGACGATCTTCTGAAGTCACCTCTTCAATAGAAACGCCCTTCACTTCTGCTGCTGTCGCTGCGTGAATATCTTTACCAGCCGAAAAAGCCGCTAATAGCGCTTTATCTTGAGATAAATGAGCCATAATACGCAATTCAATTTGAGAGTAATCGACTGCTAGAATTTTCCAACCATGAGGGGCAACAAACGCTTGGCGAATACGGCGACCTTCTTCGTTACGAATTGGGATATTCTGTAAGTTTGGATCTGTCGATGATAAACGGCCTGTTGCTGTTACCGCTTGGTGATAAGAGGTATGTACACGACCTGTAGATGGGTTAATCATCTTAGGAAGTTTATCTGTATAGGTCGATTTTAGTTTCGCTAAGCCACGATACTCTAAAATCAATTTAGGCAATGGGTAATCAAGCGCCAACTCTTGCAGCACTTCTTCATTTGTCGATGCCGCTCCAGAAGGTGTCTTCTTAATTACTGGCAGTTCCATTTTCTCAAATAGAATGGTTTGAAGTTGTTTTGGTGAATTCATATTGAACTCTTCACCAGCAACTTCAAATGCTGCTTTTTCTAACTCATCTAAACGCTGACCGATTTCAAGTGATTGTGCTGAAAGCAACATATCATCAATATAAACGCCTTTTCTCTCCATACGAGAAAGGACAGATACCAATGGTAATTCAATATCTGTAAATACTGATTTTAGTTTTTCATCGGCTTCTAATTTCGCGTTCAATACATGATGCAGACGCAATGTGATATCCGCATCTTCAGCGGCATAAGGTGCAGCTTGCTCTAAAGCGATTTGGTTAAAGGTTAATTGCTTTTTACCTTTACCTGCAATTTCTTCAAATGAAATGGTGTTATGTTGAAGGTAGCGCAATGCCAAACTGTCCATATTGTGCTTACCAGCAACGCTGTTATACACATAAGACTCAAGCATAGTATCGAATTTAATGCCTTTCATTTCGATATCATAGCGCGCCAAAACACTCGCATCGTACTTTAAGTTTTGACCAACTTTTGCTTTATTGTCATCTTCTAAATACGGCTTTAACTGCTCAAGTACCCAATCACGATCCAATTGTTCTGGAGCATCAAGGTAATCATGTGCAACGGGAACATAAGCCGCTTCACCTTCTTCTACAGCAAATGATAAACCAATAAGATTAGCAACCATGTAATCTAAGCTATCGGTTTCAGTGTCAAAAGCAGCAACGTCAGCGTTATTAAGCTTTTCTAACCATGCGTTAAACGCATCTTTAGTTAAAATCGTTTCGTATTTTGAACGATCTACTTGAGCGGCAACAATTAGCTCTTCTTCTGCATCATCTTGCTTACTTGAAGTTGATACGCTATTAGACGATGTTTCATGTGAAACGATCTTACCGTCGCTTCCATCTAACATTTCAGTTAACCAACGCTTAAAGTTCATTTGACCAAACATTTGGATCAGTTCATCTACGTTTGGCTCTTGTTTAACAAACTCTTCTGGCGTTTTATCCAGTTCAACATCCAACTTAATCGTTGCTAATTCATAAGAAAGGTAAGCCCCTTCTTTGTTATCAATTAGCTTTTTAGCCATGGTTTTAGAACCACGGAAACCAAGAGGAGCTATATCATCAAGATGTTCATATAAAGCATCTAAACCACCAATGCCTTGCAATAATGCTTTAGCGGTTTTATCACCAACACCTGGAACACCAGGAATGTTATCCACCTTATCGCCCATTAATGCTAAGTAATCAATAATAAGCTCTGGACCAATACCAAACTTCTCAACCACACCTTCAGGATCCATGATCACATTAGTCATGGTATTAATCAGAGTGACATTTTCATCAACTAATTGTGCCATATCCTTATCACCAGTACTGATAAGAACTGGGATCCCAGCTTTTGATGCTTGAGAAGCTAACGTACCGATTACATCATCCGCTTCTACGCCTGGAATAGAAACTAAAGGCAAACCCATCGCTTTAATTAGCTTGTGTAGTGGCTCAATCTGACAACGCAGATCATCAGGCATTGGTGGACGATTTGCTTTGTACTCTGGGTACATATCGTTACGGAACGTTTTGCCCTTTGCATCGAAGATAACCGCAATACGATCAGTTTCAAATTGCTTTAACAGACTACGAAGCATGTTAATTACGCCATATACCGCACCTGTTGGTTGTCCATCACCATTAGTGAAGTTAGGTGCAGCATGATATGCGCGGAAAAGATAAGAAGAGCCGTCTACTAAAATAAACGGATTATCAGGAATTCTTGCCATAGTCTGTAATATCCAGAGGGTTGATGATCAGTGAATTTCATTCTATACCATGACTCAATAACAACAAAATACTGTCCTTCGTTGCTTTGCTCATTAATTCACATAAAAAAAGAGTTATTCAGACAACCTCCACTTCTGTGGATAACTCTGTTTGTAATTATTTTTTGCTTAATTAATAACTTATTTATCAATCAAGAAAAAAGAAATTAAAAACTAAAAAATCAAAAACTTAGATCAATAAAAACGATCCACAAAGAGATCCTTTCTTGATCATGCTTTGTGGACAATAATATTAAACACACCTTTTTATTGCTAAATTTTTCACCAAACCCGATCGGATTTTTTATAAAATTTCTTGCTGTCAGTTCAAAAAACGGACAAAAAAAAGCGGCGTCTTCTTAAATGAAGCGCCGCTCAGCAAAAAGAGAACAATGGTAATACGTTTGTACGTCCACCACTGCTCATGTAGCTGATTTACACTGGAAGCAATGTGAGCAATGTCGTGCCTTCTTGAAATAGTGCGGATAACTCCGTGTGCGTATTCCCTGAAGACAAGTTAATAATAACCATTCTCATTTGGAGTGCAATAGGTAAATGAGAAAAGATCTCAACTAATTTTAATATCCCTTTTATTTCAATAGTATAGGCAATAAAAAAGGCTAACATAATGTTAGCCTTTTCTTCTTTGGATCATTTTCGCTTACACCTGTGAAGGCTGCGTCGCTAATTGATGACCTTCAGAAGTTAACTTACGAGTTAGATAATTCAATAACACACCATACATTGGTACAAACAAGCCTAAACTGATCACCAGTTTGAAACCATAATCAACCAATGCAATTTCTGTCCAATGCTCTGCCATAAAGGCATCAGGGCTTTGGTAGAAAGCAATGCTAAAGAAAGCCAGTGTATCTAATGCGTTACCAAACAATGTTGAGCATGTTGGTGCTACCCACCACTGCTTTAATTGACGTAGACGATTAAATACATGTACATCTAATATTTGACCCAGTAAATAAGCCATAAAGCTTGCTACTGCAATACGTGCAACAAATAAATTAAACTCGCCAAGTTGAGAAAAACCTTGGTACTGACCTTCAAAAAATACCACCGATAAAAAATACGATACAGCTAATGCTGGCAACATAACAAAGAAGATAATACTTCTTGCCATTTTGGCACCAAAAATACGAACCGTTAAATCAGTAGCGAGAAAAATGAATGGAAAAGTAAACGCACCCCAAGTGGTATGAAACCCAAAAATAGTAAAGGGTAACTGAACCAAATAGTTGCTTGATGCGATAATTACAAGGTGGAATACAACAAGGAAAGATAAAGCGTTGCGCTGTTGCGCGGGCGTAAATGTACTCATATAAGTACCTTTTTGTCATTGGGGGCGAGGGAACCCAAATTAAACACAAAGCTAAAATCACCGTTTATTTACGTAATGACTCTAGCCAATTTTTAGGGCGGTGATTATACATTAACCGATTTTGATCACAAGATTTAAAAACTGCGAGGATCAACTGGCGTTAACCAAATCAGGGGATAGTCTAAGCGTACTCACAAACTTAAAAACATCTCTTCTTTATTTATACAAATCGACCATCTGACACAGTTTTCTAAACCAATCATTATAATAATAGCCAAAATTTCGAACGAACCTAAAAATAGGTTCGATAATGAAAATTAATAATAAAATAAGAGGTCGGCTATGTTTGGTGTTTTTAAACCTAAAGCACATATCGCACAACTCCCAACGGGAGAAATCAGTAGCACTTATAAGCGGTTACGATGGCAACTTTTTCTCGGTATTTTCTTTGGTTATGCTGGATACTATCTTGTTCGAAAAAACTTCAGTTTAGCTATGCCTTACCTTATCGAACAAGGATACAGTCGAGGCGATTTAGGGGTTGCTCTGGCTGCGGTATCTATCGCTTATGGTTTATCTAAATTCTTAATGGGAAGTGTTTCTGACCGTTCCAATCCTAGATATTTTCTCAGTGCTGGTTTGGTCATGTCTGCCCTCGTTATGTTTTGTTTTGGCTTTATGCCTTGGGCAACTGGCAGCATTACTGCCATGTTTATCTTATTGTTTTTAAATGGTTGGTTCCAAGGGATGGGATGGCCAGCCTGTGGTAGAACCATGGTGCACTGGTGGTCAAGAAAAGAGCGTGGTGAAATAGTTTCGGTATGGAACGTTGCACACAACGTCGGGGGTGGATTAATTGGCCCGCTATTCCTTCTTGGTTTATGGGCATTTAATGATGATTGGCGAACTGCGTTCTACGTCCCTGCTTTCTTTGCTCTTCTTGTTGCTTTTTTTGTTTGGTTAACAGTCAGAGATACACCTCAATCATGTGGTCTTCCGCCAATTGAAGAATTTAAAAACGACTACCCAGATGATTATGATTCGGCATATGAAACAGAAATGACGGCGAAAGAAATCTTCTTTAAATACGTTTTTTCAAATAAATTGTTGTGGTCAATTGCAATTGCTAACGCCTTTGTTTACTTGATCCGTTATGGCGTTTTAGATTGGGCACCAGTTTACTTAAAAGAAGCCAAAGAATTCACTGTTGATAAATCTTCTTGGGCGTATTTCCTATATGAGTGGGCTGGTATTCCTGGCACCCTGCTATGTGGTTGGATTTCTGATAAGTTGTTCAAAGGAAAACGAGCTCCTGCAGGGATTCTATTTATGGCGTTAGTAACTATTGCGGTATTGGTTTACTGGTTTAACCCAGCAGGAAACCCAACCGTTGATATGATCGCATTGGTTGCTATTGGTTTCTTAATCTATGGTCCGGTAATGCTCATTGGTTTATATGCGCTGGAATTAGCACCTAAAAAAGCGGCGGGTACAGCGGCAGGATTAACAGGATTATTTGGTTACCTTGGCGGAGCTGTTGCAGCGAACGCACTGCTTGGTTATACCGTTGACCACTTTGGTTGGGATGGTGGCTTTATGATCTTAGTTGCCTCTTGTGTCATCTCTATTGTTTGCTTAACTTACGCACTGATAGGTGAGCAAAAGCATCATAAAGAAAAAATTAAGAAAGAAAGCCACATGGCTTAATCCAAAAAAAACGGCTGTATATCTACAGCCGTTTTCTTTTAAAAATTAAGCCAATTAAAACAAACCGACAATAAAGTTCAGCTCATCAATCGCCTCTCCTGAAGATAAGCTTTCTAACCATACGGAGTTTGAATAGTGCTCTGCTCGGAGCAGTAAATGCGTTCCTTCAAAATCAATGAGCCATGAATGCAAGTCCGCATCCACTTGTTGCTCTATCACCTTTGCATCCATTGCTGAAACCAACTGTTTTCCCACGTCATTGAAGGTATCAAAATCGAATTCAGGAATGGCAAAAATAATGCGTCCAACTTCTTTATCAAACTCAATGATTGAAAATAAACTCATGACTTATCCTTGTCCTGTTAAGTGCATTTCAATTAAATCTAAAAATGGATCTGCGTATTTTTCAAGCTTCTTCTGCCCTACGCCATTTACCGCTAACATCTCTCCATAAGAGGTCGGTAAAATGTCAGCCATATCCATTAAGGTTGCATCACTGAATACCACATAAGGCGGTAAGTCATCTCGATCAGCGATGGATTTACGCAGCTTACGTAATTTAGCAAATAGTTGTTTATCGTAATTACGATTATTCAATTTCTCTGATTTTGCCGTTTTTGCTGCAATATCCAATCGCGGTACTGCTAGTTCTAACGGCTCTTGTCCTTTTAAAATCGGACGGGCTTCTTCCGTTAGCTGTAATGTAGAGTTGCGCGTAATATTCTGTACCAATAATCCTTTATGAATTAACTGACGAATAATACTTACCCAGTATTCATGGGTGTGTTCTTTGCCAATACCGTAGGTCGATAACTTATCATGCCCATGCTCACGAATACGAGCAATTTTAAGCCCACGTAGCACTTCCACTACATAGCCAACACCAAAACTTTGATTTACTCGATAAACACAAGAAAGTGCTTTTTGTGCCGCTTCTGTTCCATCAAATTGCTTTGGCGGATCTAAACACACATCACAGTTACCACAGGGCTTAGCACTGTATTCACCAAAATAGTTTAAAAGAACCTGACGACGACAAGTTTGTGCTTCAGCAAAGGCGGTCATAGCATTCAATTTATGACTTTCTACAAGCTTTTGAGGGCCTTCAGGCTTCTCTTCAACCAGTTTTCTTAACCAAACTATATCGGCAGGATCATAAAGCATGACCGCTTCAGCTGGCAGACCATCACGCCCTGCTCGACCTGTCTCTTGATAATAAGATTCGATGTTCTTGGGAATATCAAAGTGAGCAACAAAACGTACGTTGGATTTATTGATCCCCATACCAAAGGCAACCGTCGCAACGACGATTTGAATATCATCTCGTTGAAAGGCTTCTTGAACGTAATTACGCTCATCCAAATCTAAACCTGCGTGATAAGACGCCGCACGAATATGATTGTTGCAGAGCTTCTCTGTCAACATTTCAACTTTCTTACGACTACCGCAATAAATCACGCCACATTGATTTTTTTGCGTCGCAAGATAGCGAACAATCTGGCTTACGGGTTTGTGCTTTTCTAATACCGTATAACGAATATTTGGGCGATCAAAACTGCCTAAGTATTGATGCGGCTCAGGCAAAGAAAGACGATGTAGAATATCTTTACGAGTGGCTTCATCAGCAGTCGCGGTGAGAGCCATGATCGGAACACTAGGAAAACGCTGTTTAATCTGTCCTAATGATGCGTATTCAGGACGGAAATCGTGACCCCACTGCGAAATACAATGCGCTTCATCAACAGCGATCATACACAAGTTTAGGGATTCTAAACGATCCATAAAGTCACGCATCATCACGCGCTCAGGCGACACATAAAGCATTTTCACCTGACCAGCATTCACTCGATTCCAAATCGCTATTTGCTCTTCACGTTCAATGGTTGAGTTTAAGCACTCGGCTTTTACCCCATTCGCTTTAAGTTGATCAACTTGGTCTTTCATTAAGGATATTAACGGTGAAATCACCAGTGTTAGCCCTTCAAAAACCAAAGCTGGGATCTGATAACAAAGCGACTTACCACCACCAGTAGGCATGATGACAAGGCTATCCTTACCTTCTAAGACAGCATTGATGACTTCTTCTTGTCCAACACGGAATTCTTGGTAGCCAAACACGTCTTTTAAAACCGTGTAACTTGGCGACACCTCTTCCATTGGTTGTTCTGCGATCATGCTGGACATAAAAAACTCATCAATAATATGGGAGGCTCATTCTACCCATGCTTATCGGTGAGTAAAAGAGCAATAGGAAAAAACACGGCATATTCGACACTGTATTATCTTCAATACACGATTAAAAAAGCATCTTTTTCTAACGTCATATATACTAGCGAAAATAACAATATCTTTAGAGTGTCACTCCAGACATTCTCTTTTTCTATTTTACTCGCACTGTTAAGAACTCACACATGCCAACAACGACTCTCGAACAACAACGCACTCGTCAGGGTGTCTTATTTGCTCTTGGTGCTTACACCATATGGGGTATTGCACCTATTTACTTTAAAACCATCAGTGAAGTCTCTCCTTTAGAGATTTTAAGTCATCGTGTTATTTGGTCTTTCTTCTTTTTGGCGGCATTACTCTCTTTTTCCAAAGGCTGGACAACGGTTATCAATACACTAAAAGATAAGAAAAAGATGACTTATCTAATTACAACCAGTGTATTAATTGGTGCTAATTGGCTGATATTTATCTGGGCAGTAAATGCCGGACATATGCTGGATGCAAGTTTAGGTTATTACATTAATCCATTGCTAAATGTTGTTCTCGGAATGATTTTTCTTGGGGAGCGCTTAAGACGACTTCAATGGATAGCCGTTCTATTTGCTAGTGCTGGTGTTCTGATCCAATTAATTACCTTTGGTTCAATTCCAGTTGTCGCCATTGCGCTTGCTTGTAGTTTTGGCTTTTATGGATTACTTCGTAAAAAAGTCGCAATGGATGCGCAAACTGGATTATTCATAGAAACCTTAGTGATGTTACCACTCACTCTCATTTATCTGTTGTTTATTGCCAACTCAGCTACATCAGATTTAAGTGAAAATGCGCTAAATTTAAATCTGTTACTGGTCGCTGCAGGTATCATTACGACAGTCCCATTACTCTGTTTTACTGGAGCAGCGACTCGACTAAAACTGTCTACACTAGGTTTTTTCCAATACATAGGTCCAAGCTTAATGTTCTTGTTAGCGGTCGGATTATATGGTGAAGAATTTAGTGCTGATAAAGCAATTACTTTTGGTTTTATTTGGGCTGCTTTACTTATCTTTACCACAGATGCTTTCATGGCTAGAAACAAAAAGAATAAATAACACTAAAGAGCTAGGTATAATTTTGTAACATTAAAATGTATACCTAATTTTTATATTTAGACCTACGCCTACTTATTGCACTTTTTTATACTTAATTAGCAATATATCCGTGAAATTTATTTCTCAATATGTGACACTGGTTTAATAAAAAAAACATAAACTATTGATAACATTGTAAATAGGTTCAAGATATGGCTAGGTGTAAGAACTGTAAAGCGGAATTACCGCTATTACCATCTAAACGAAGTTTTGTTGAAAGATACATCACTCAACGTAATACAAAGAAATTTAAATGTCACAATTGTAATGAATTACAATTTTTAAGTCCTTTTACGATGAATTCAGATGTGGCTAAATAATAGATAAAAAAAGAGAGCATATGTGCTCTCTTTTTTTATTTTATTAATTAAAAGCCAACCTAGATTGATTCTAGCTTAGCGTACTGAGTAACCAACCATTTGATCCCTTCACCATTAAACGCAACTTGTACACGACCTTGTGGCCCTGCACCTTCAAAGTTAATAATAGTTCCTTCACCAAACTTTGGATGTTTCACTCGCTGACCTAACGCATAACCCGTTTCATTGAAGTTATTATTCACCGCTTTTTGACCAAAACGGCTGTCTGAAGACGCACTTTGACCATAACTGCCATATGATCCTGCGCGACTGACTTTCGCCTTCATACGTACTTCTTCTACGCATTCAGTTGGGATCTCTTTAATAAAGCGCGATGGTTTATGGTATTTATCTTGGCCATACAAACGACGCATCTCTGCATAAGTGATGTACAGTTTTTCCATCGCACGAGTCATACCAACATAACAAAGACGACGTTCTTCTTCTAAACGTCCGGCTTCTTCTGCTGACATTTGGCTCGGGAACATGCCTTCTTCAACACCCACCATAAACACAAGTGGGAACTCTAGTCCTTTAGCACTATGCAATGTCATTAATTGAACGGCATCTTCAAACTCATCAGCCTGACCCTCACCCGCTTCCAATGCAGCATGAGTTAAGAAAGCCGTCAGATCGGTCATCTCTTCTGCTTCTTCAGGTTTTTCAAACTGTCGAGTTGCTGTTACCAGCTCTTCCAAGTTTTCAATACGTGCTTTTGATTTTTCGCCTTTCTCTTGTTCATACATAGCAAACAAACCAGAACTTTTGATCACTTGGTCTGTTTGTTCATGTAGACGACAATCACGAGTATCATCTTCTAATGCGTTAATTAATTCGATAAAACGACTTAATGCGCCTGCTGCACGTCCTGGTAATACTTGTTCTTCAATTAAGGCAATACTTGCCTGCCACATGGTTGCTCCACGCTCACGAGCAGCAAAACGCACAGTCTCTAACGTTTTATCACCTAAACCACGAGTCGGTGTATTAACAACACGCTCAAACGCAGCATCATCATTACGGTTATTCATTAAACGTAAGTAAGACAAGGCATCTTTGATCTCTTGTCGTTCGAAGAATCGCATACCACCATAAATTCGGTACGGTAGGCCAGCTTGAATTAACGCTTCTTCAAGTACACGAGATTGGGCGTTATTACGATATAAAAATGCGGAGTCTTCAAGTGCCCCACCATTATCACGCCACTCTTTAATCTTACCGACAGCAAAACGTGCTTCATCTAATTCGTTATACGCCGAATAAATGGATATTAAGTCGCCTTCCACACCTTCAGTCCATAACTTCTTGCCCATACGCTCAGTGTTGTTACTGATCAATTCGTTGGCTGCATTTAGAATATTGGCAGTTGAACGGTAGTTTTGTTCTAGACGAATGGTTTTTGCACCAACAAATTCATCTAAGAATTTTTGAATATTTTCAATCTGAGCACCACGCCAACCATAGATGGATTGGTCATCATCACCTACGATCATCACATCACAATCTGACCCAGCCATCATGCGTAGCCAAGCGTATTGGATGTTGTTGGTATCTTGGAATTCGTCCACCAAAATATGCTTAAAACGCGCTTGGTAGTGCTCTCTGATATGTTTGTGATCACGAAGCAATTCATGTGCACGCAGTAAGATTTCAGCAAAATCCACTAAACCTGCACGATCACAAGCCTCTTGGTAAGCACTGTAAACTTTCAACCATGTTTGAGTAATTGGATCGTTGAAAGAATTAATTTGGTGAGGACGTAAACCTTCGTCTTTTTTACCATTAATAAACCAAGCAGCTTGACGAGCGGGCCAGTTTTTATCATCTAAATTCTGCGCTTTGATCAGTCGTTTTAATAAACGTTGTTGATCATCAGAATCAATAATTTGGAAACCTTCTGGTAATTTTGCATCAAGATAATGAGCACGAAGAATACGATGACAAATACCGTGGAAAGTACCGTTCCACATACCACCAGCACTACCATGCATTAGCTCTTCAATACGACCACGCATTTCAGCAGCCGCTTTATTGGTAAAGGTCACTGACATGATAGAGAAAGGAGACGCTTGCTCAATTTGCATTAACCATGCGATACGATGAACAAGTACTCGAGTTTTACCACTACCGGCACCCGCAAGTACAAGCATGTTTTCTAACGGAGCGGCTACGGCTTCGCGCTGTTTGTCATTAAGACCATCAAGAAGAAAAGAAACGTCCATCACATCACACTGGTTATTTATACATGTAGACGGAGTATATACTGAAATGAAGTGAGACCCAAATCTCGGGTCTCTTTTTGCTTTTTAGTTGGCTTGTTTTACTTTAACTTGCTGTTGACCACTACGATATGAGTGAATCGACGCCTCTTGTGTCTCACCATACATCACCTCATAAAACTGAGGTAAGTTAAAGTTCACTTTATCTGGATTAGACAAGTCTTCATTATTACGGCTTGAAGTGTAATAGTGATTAATGCTGTTCACCATATCATCTTTGCTGCCATAACATTGGTGATAGATTTCAATCTTATTTTCTTCATCTAAGACATAAATATTGAAACCATCGTCATCATTTTGCGAATCATCAAAGAAGAATTGAATCAAACCTTCACTTGCAAATGAGTCCACCGCATCAGGGATAACCACACCACTGTTATCACCCAAAGGTATGGTGGTTGAACCAATCGCCTTATTGGTAGAAATACTCGAATAAAACTGAACAGAATCTTCCAGTTTTTGGATCGATACACCACGACGCTCAAAGAACAATCCATACATGGTTGAACCAATTTTGATGCCTTTGAAACGACGACGTTTTTCGTTATTTTCAACAGGCTTTAGACGAAGCTCAATACACTCAGCCAGCAGTTGATAAATGTTATTACGAATAATGCCACGCATCTGTTTGCTGTAACAAAACACATCCACAGATTCTGGACGAGCAGCATCTTGGTGCATTTTGCACAATACGGTTTTTAACGCATCAAGAATGGCGGTTTCACCGCTAAAGTTTAGTGTTCTCACTTCATGCCATGAATTTCGATACACTAAATCAACGCTGCCAATTAGGTTGTTTTGCTCACTGCCACAACTAAAAATATCCGCATCAGCCTGATTCATACGCTCAGGTTTCAGTTTCAATCGCTCTGTTGGATCGTTTTCTAAATTAATAAAAATAGAAAGTTGGCGAACTTCACAAGGACTGCCTAATTCTTCTTTGGTTGGCTGCGGTAAGTACACAGAGAAAGTGTTTCTTAAATCGCTCACCATTTGGTAGAACTTATCGATATTCAAATCAGCATCACGAACCACGGCATCCAAACGTGTTGATTCAGTTAGTAGGCCATTAAAGAACGCCCATGCCACTAATTTACTTAAATATCGGTTATGCTCTAAAAATTTAGCGCCCATTAATTCTTTAGCAATTAATGGTTTTTTATAAACGTACCAGCCAGCTTTATTAATGCTGTCTTCTGGCACCTCAATAAAACTTAAATCCGCTTCGTGTAAATCTGGTGAGATCTGAGGATTAAGTAGCGTTACCTTACCTGGAAGTTCTTCAAATGCAGCATAAAGCTTACGAGCAAGAATACTGATATCTTCAGGGCTGATCGACGACGTTATGTCATTATTACGCGCAAAACGGATCAAGTTTCGGTAACTTTGCATCAAGGCTTCAAGCAGATCGTGGTGTGATTTCTTCACCTGTTCTACTTTCCAAGTACGACGAGAGTCTAACTCTGTAATGTATTCAGAGCTCCATCCCCATTGTGTCGTTAACTCACTTAACGCCTTACGACGCCATTCAACTGAGCCTTGACCTTGTCTTCTTGAAAGCTTCTCATGTGTTTTCAAATAGAAACTACGACGAACCAACTCTAAACGAGACATATCATTAGTTCGTTCAAGATAACGAGTCACTTTCTCAAGCATCAGGTAGTACGCATCCATCCCATAAAGATCGGGATCATCGGCAAAAAATCGGCGTTTACTATCAATGCTTAATAGTTGTGTATGCGGGTACTCCCAAGAATAAGCTTCCAATAAGATCGCTTTTAACACCGATTTAAACGGTGAATCGATACTTTTATATAGTTGCCATAAACTTGAGCCAAAATACTCTTCAGCAGGAATATGGTTAAGGCGACCAAAATCAATCCATTGGTCACGCTGAATAATCCCTTGCTCACACAACTGATCGACATAATCATCATAACTTTCTTCCATTTCTGGAGGGATGATTTGCCATAGTAATTGCTGTCCACCTAGACATACGGCAGTACGATAAAACTCATCAAGCAAAAGAAGATGTTGTGAAGAACCACAGTTATCACCTGTCATCTCTTCAGAATACGCATCTCTAAAACGATTCTGTTCCATTAAGAAGAAGTTAGCTTCAATATAAAACTGCAATGCCCACTCGGTGAGTGCATCACATTTTTGTTGTAGAAGTGCTTTTTTCTCGGCAGGAAGATTTTCAGGAATACAAACCCAAATATCGAGATCACTGGCAACGGTTTGGCCAATAGAAGAAGTACTACCCATTGAATACAAACCAAGAATATTACCTTGATTTGAAGTAGATAGAGGATAACGAAGCGTAAGTTGAGCCATCCACTCACGCTGCTTTTTATTTGCATGAAATTGTTTAATACCACTAGGTGCACCTTCAACAAAACCCGGAAGCTCCGAATGATTGAAATGCAATAGCAATGGCAATTGATGGAAGATCTCTTGCCCAAGTGGTTTCATTAGTGCTAAAGCTCGCTCTACACGTTGCTCCGTGAGGCGTTGCTGTCGAGCAATTAATGTTTCAATATAGGTTTGCAAATAGAAAGCCTAGCTAATCTTTGTCATCTAAGATGATGGTGAATATTGAACAGCATTCGTTCAATACCGACTATAAAACGTGATCAAGATAACACTTTTAACTTTAGACGTAAAGTTTAGCGCATCACTACAAAAAGTAATACCCTTACCTTTTGCGCTGATGTTTTTAACCCATAATCACACTGTTGTCATCCTGTATTTTCACCTCACCCTCAAGTAATGGTAGGATAAGGTAATTATTTTGATCGGATACTACTATGTCACAGCAATTACCTGTTCGTATCGCCACTCGTAAAAGCCCTTTGGCTCTATGGCAAGCCCACTTTGTTAAAGATGCACTGCAAGCCGCTCACCCTGGTTTGGAAGTTGAATTGGTTACTATGGTAACGAAAGGCGACATTATTCTTGATACGCCATTAGCAAAAGTTGGCGGAAAAGGCTTATTCGTTAAAGAACTTGAAGTTGCGATGCTAGAAGGCCGCGCAGACCTTGCTGTTCACTCAATGAAAGACGTGCCAGTTGAATTTCCTGAAGGTCTAGGTCTTGTTACGATTTGTGAGCGTGAAGACCCACGTGACGCATTTGTATCGAACACTTACAACAATATTGATGAGTTACCTCAAGGCGCCGTTGTTGGTACTTGTAGCCTACGTCGTCAATGCCAACTTAAAGAAGCTCGTCCTGATCTTATTATCAAAGAATTACGCGGTAATGTGGGAACTCGTCTACAAAAACTGGATGATGGTAACTACGATGCGATCATTCTTGCTTGTGCTGGTTTAATCCGTTTAGGTCTAGAAGACCGAATCAAAAGTGCAATCGAACCTGAGCAATCATTACCTGCTGTAGGTCAAGGAGCTGTTGGTATTGAAGCTCGCTTAGATGACGATCGTCTTCGTGCTTTACTTGAACCTCTAAATCACCCAGAAACAGCAAACCGAGTTCTGTGTGAGCGTGCAATGAATAATCGCTTAGAAGGTGGTTGCCAAGTGCCAATCGGTAGCTACTCACTCATTGATGGTGACCAAATTTGGTTACGTGCTCTTGTTGGTGAACCTGATGGCTCAGTGATGATCCGTGGTGAAGTGTCTGGACCGGTTTCTGACGCGGAAGCTTTAGGTACTCAACTTGCCGATCAACTTTTAAACGATGGCGCGAAAGAAATTTTAGAACGCCTATACGCAGAAGCGTAACTATGACGATTTTGGTGACTCGCCCTGAGCAAGAGAGCCAAGCTTTATGTGATGCCTTGAATCAATCAGGGCATCCAGCTATTTCTCATCCTCTTATCACCATTCACCCCGGCAATGAACTGTCTCAACTCCCTAGGCTATTTTCTTCACTTAATGATGGTGATTTTATTATCGCTGTCAGTCAGCACGCTGTTGAATACACCCAAAAGTATTTAAAACAGCTACAATTAGAGTGGAAACAGGGGGTTAATTATATTGCGGTCGGTCAAAAGAGCGCTCAACACCTCAAAAAGTATATTTCAGATCCAGTACACTACCCAACCCATAGCGACAGTGAACATTTATTAGCCCTTCCTGTCTTACAAAACGCGACAGGGAAAAAAGCCATTATTCTTCGAGGAAATGGCGGACGAGATCTGATTTATCAAGTTCTGAACGATCTCAATGTGGATGTGACATATTGCGAGGCTTACCAACGTCAAGCCATCGCATTTGATGCATCTATCAAAACTCGAGAGTGGCAAGAAAAGAACGTAAACACATTGATTGTGACCAGTGGTGAACAACTCTCTTTTTTCACCTCTCAATTTACAGGTACAGATTTAAATTGGGTACTGAAGCTTAGATTATTGGTACCAAGTGAGCGCATTAACCAGTTTGCAAAAGAACTTGGTTATCAACATATTGAAACGGTTGGCGGAGCCTCTAATTCCGACTTGCTGCACTATATCAGTGAGCATCATTATGATGGGATTTTCAAATGACAAAAAATAATAATACAACACAGCCAACCGAAGATAAGCCGGTTGTGACTACAGCCCCTGATATAAAAAAAGAGCCAGAGAAAACCACCACACACTCTGCTTCTAACACAGAAAATATTGTCGATAAAAAAGGCCGTCGCTTAGGGACTGTTGCCATTATTATCTCTATTTTATTCAGTGGCGGTGCCTTCTTAGCATCGCAACAACAAGTTACCCAACAACAAATCCAAATCGCTCAACTTGAGCAAAAATTAAAAACAGCAGATACCACGCTTGATGCAAAACTGGTTGCAGCAGAGCAGCGCATTACCGATAAAGCAGATGAGATTGTACGTAAGGCGACGGTTCTAATGCAGCAACAAGATAAGAGCATTGCGAGCCTTCAATTGGCAATTGCTGATATCAAAGGTCGTCGTCCAAATGACTGGTTACTTGCAGAAGCGGATTACTTAGTAAAAATGGCTGGTCGTAAATTATGGTTGGAACATGATGTGGTCAGTGCAACGCGTTTAATGGAAAACGCAGACCAACGAATTTCTGCATTAAACGATCCAAGCCTTACACCGCTACGTCGCGCAATGGCTGATGACATTGCGACATTAAAAGCGATCCCATTAATTGACCGTGATGGCTTAGTATTAAAACTAAATAGCCTAGAACAACAAATTAATAAACTGCCATTGGCAAGCGCCGTTCTTCCAGAAGCCGATGCTGTCGAAGAAAAACACGTTTCAACCAACATTAATGATTGGCAATCAAACCTAAAACAATCTCTTAATGATTTTGCTGGCCACTTCATTACATATAGAGTTCGTGAAGGTAACGTTATTCCACTACTTAGCCCTGAGCAGCATTTTTACTTAAAAGAGAACATTAAAGGCAAATTGCTACTGGCATCTAAAGCACTTTATCGTGAGCAAAGTGAGGTTTATGCAACATCACTAGAAAGCGCAAAACTGTGGTCTTCTCAGTACTTCCAACAAGATGACCCTGCAGTGAAAAGCTTTATGGCTCAGCTAGACTCTTTAGCAAAATACAAAGTAGACGTTCGTTATCCAAAGAAAATGAAGACTCAAGCGCTATTGTCGGACTTCATTTCAGAGCGACTTCGCCGTAATGTTCAAGCGATTGGTGAAACCCCAAAAGCAACAGTAAAACAGACTGAAACAACTGAAGGAGGTAAATCATGATCCGATTACTTCTTCTGGCGATTGTCTTAGTCGGTGGATTAATCGTGGGAACAACCTTTGCTGATCAACAAGGCTATGTATTAATATCCGTTGCTAATACGACCATAGAGATGAGCTTAACGACCTTAGTGCTCTTTATTGGTGCTTTGATTGCTGGCTTGTTCTTACTTGAAATGATCGTGAAGCGCATTCTATCTGTGAGTAATTATACTCGTGGTTGGTTTAGTGCTCGTCATTTGCGTAAAGCTCGTTACAACACCTTTAAAGGTATGATTAAACTGCACGAAGGTGAATGGAAAGAGGCTGAGCGTCTAATAACTAAAGGTGGGCGTCATAATGATTTCCCACTATTAAATTATTTGGCTGCTGCGGAAGCGGCTCAAGGTCGTCAGCAAACTGATCTGAGAGATAAATACCTACAATTAGCATCAGAGCAAGATGACAGTACATTAGCGGTTGCATTAACCAGTGCAAAACTGCAAATGCGCCAAAAACAGTATGAACTGGCATTAGCGACCTTACAGTTTGTTAAGGTTGATTACCCTCGTAATCCGGTTTTATTAGAACTACTAAAAGAGTGTTACCTTGCATTAAATGAATGGCAAGCACTGAAAAACATCATTCATCCTTTAAGTAAAGCGAATCTAATTACCGACCAACAAGCCTTAGAGTTAGAAGAAAAAGCAGAATGTGGGTTAATGGCCGTTATTGCGACCAATAAGGGAACCGCTGGTTTACTAGAGCATTGGGATGCCTTACCAAAGAAACTTAAAAAACATGTTCCAATTCTGATTTGTCTCATTCAACAATTACAAATACGTAAAGCAGATTCAGAAGCGTATATTATCTTGCGAGATAACCTAAAGAAACGTGCGGATGATCGTCTCGTTGCTCTACTGCCTACACTAAATCTTGCTGATTATCACCCAGTAACCGTGTTGCTTGAAAGCATGGCAGATTACGATGTTCGTAACCCAGTAATTCAAAGTACATTGGCGCAGCTTTATATGCGAACACAAAAATGGCAGCCAGCGCGTGAACATTTTGAGGCTGCATTAGCGATTCGTGAAGATATGTCTGATTACGCCTATCTTGCGCGAGTATTAGATAAGCAAAACCGCAAACAAGCGGCAGCAGATCTTTCTCGTAAAGCACTGACTATGGTTGATGATAAAGGCTAATTCATTTTTTATAACATCCATAAAAAAATGCCACTCATTATTGAGTGGCATTTTTATTTGTCTTTTTAGTGCTCTAAATTAGATAAATGCGAATGCATCACCAAACAGCTGCTCTTTCTTCGCTTGTTTTTCAGTGGTGAACTGCTCACGTGCTGCACCAGCCATTTCAAAGCGACCTGCGATGTAAATATCCATATCTGCTAGTGAGTTAAAATCGGCTTTTACCGCTTCTAACACATTACCCGTTTTACCTGTCCAGCCTTCACTTTTCTCAACCACTGGCACAAACGTAATATGGCTATGCGCTTGAGCAATGCTCTCTAATTCTGCTTTTGCATACAGTTGGCATTCATCACGACCACCCCAGTATAGGTAAATTGGTTTTTGAATCTGTTGGCTAATACAGTGATCAAGAATTGAACGTACGTAACTAAAACCTGTACCGCCAGCAATCAATAACATTGAACGATCGCTGTCTTCACGGATCCACGCTTCACCATGAGGCGCATCAATTAAAATATCACCACCCGTTTCTAGTGCCGATTTCATTGATTCAACCACTTCTCCGGCATAAGCATTGTGCTCTGCGGCACCAATATGTAACTCAATTTCACCTTCGTGGCGACAAGGACTACTTGCGATTGAGAATGGGCGTTTGTCTTTTTCACCCATAACAACCGTTAGGTATTGGCCTGCTTTAAAAGCAACAGGCTGTTCTGGGTGAAGTAAAATTCGAAAAGTATTACAAGCCAATGGCTCGATAGACTTTACTTTGCAATTGATTGGCATGACTTTCCTTTTTCAGCTGATGCCTTTTTAATATGGCATTTGTACGCTGTCATTATTATGTGTATTGAGCATTAAACTCTAATTATACGGGGAGGATTTATTCTAACAACAGCACTAAATCACTTTTTGCTGTTGCCTGACACGCAAATACCCACCCTTCTTGTTGTTCTTTATCGGTAAGAAGAGGCTCTAAATCGTATTCAATTTCACCCTCTAATTTTTTGCATAAGCACATAGCACATGCGCCGACTTGGCATCGGTTTGGATAATTAATTCCCGCCTCGAGTGCCGCATCAAGAATGGTTTGTCCTTCTTCGATGCTAAATTCTTTTTGCTGTGGTAGTAAGGTTATTTTTTTCATCACACTTTATCTTTTTCAGATCTTAATGAAATACCTTTTCGTTTACTTTATTCAGTGAAATGAAATGTCTTTCCGCAAAAACAGAATGGATTTAATTGGTGTTGATAGCTTATCGATAGCAACAGCTGTTTTGCTACAAGACATTACACTTCACTAAAACCAATACTTATTTGAAAATCCCTAATTCATTCCAAATGGCATCGATTTTCGCAACAACTTCTGGGTCTTTCTTGATTGGTGTTCCCCACTCACGAAGACATTCACCTTCCCATTTATTGGTGGCATCTAACCCCATTTTTGAGGTTTCACCTTCGCTTTGTAAAAATAAGGTATCTCTCGCCGGATCCATTCGTGTTGTTACCGCCCAAATGATGTCATTCCAATCACTCACATTGACATCATCGTCACACACTATAACAAATTTGTTCTCTTCAAATTGAGCCCAAATAGCATCCATGATTTTCTTAGCATTACCTGCTGCCTGTTTATTGATGGATACAACCACCATATTGGCATTGTCATTCTGCAAATGAATTTCAATAATCTCAGGACATATTTTGGTTATTTCAGCGATACACCCTTCAATCTGCTCACTGCTTGTTAATGAACATTCCACGTTTGGTGATAATGCTAATTCTGCATCCCATTTTTTCGTGATATCTAAGCCAATTTTTGAACCTAATCCCACCACAGGTGAAGCAAAATCTAATGAATCTATCGGCGTATTTTCTATCATCAAACTGTCACGAGCCGGATCCATATGCTGAGACATTGCCGCCGTTACTTGTGACCAATCTCGAGCATTCACCTCTTCATCGCAAACCAATACAAACTTGGTGTACATAAACTGACGTAAGAATGACCATACTCCCATCATCACACGTTTAGCATGACCTGGATATTGCTTCTTCATTGTCACAACCGCCATGCGGTACGAACACCCTTCAGGAGGAAGATAAAAATCAATAATTTCAGGAAACTGCTTTTGTAAAATAGGCACAAACACTTCGTTTAATGCCACACCTAAAACCGCGGGTTCATCTGGTGGGCGTCCAGTATACGTACTGTGATAAATTGGCTCTTTACGCATGGTAATGTGCGTAACCGTAAACACATGGTGTTTTTCAACTTCATTGTAGTAACCGGTATGATCCCCATAAGGGCCTTCATCGGCAAATTCAGTTGGATCAATATAACCCTCAAGGACAATCTCAGCGCTGGCTGGTACTTCTAAATCATTACTGATGGATTTGGTTATTTCAGTTCTGCTACCTCGCAGAAGACCTGCAAACGCATATTCAGATAAAGTATCAGGCACAGGCGTTACTGCACCTAAAATCGTTGCTGGATCGGCACCAAACGCCACAGAAACAGGAAACGGCTCTCCTGGATGCGTTTCCATCCAGTCACGTAAATCCAAAGCACCGCCACGGTGAGCAAGCCAACGCATGATCACTTTGTTTTTACTCAGCTTCTGCTGACGGTAAATACCTAAGTTTTGGCGTTTTTTATGTGGGCCTTTGGTAATTGTTAAGCCCCACGTTAATAACGGAGCCACATCATCAGCCCAACAACTCATTACAGGAATTTTATCAAGATCAACATCATCGCCCTGCCAAACAATCTGTTGGCATGCCGCTTTACGAATATTCTTCGTTGGCATGTTCAACACTTGCTTAAAGACTGGCAATTTATCTAATGCATCTTTAAAGCCTTTTGGTGGCTCAGGCTCTTTTAAGTACGCAAGTAATTTACCTACTTCACGCAGTTCTAAAACGTCTTTGCGGCCCATGCCGATAGCGACACGCTCTGGCGTACCAAATAAGTTAGTTAAAACCGGAATATCATAGCCAATTGGATTTTCAAATAGCAAAGCAGGACCACCCGCACGTAAAGTACGATCGCTGATCTCTGTCATTTCATAATGAGGGTCAATGGGGTGTGAAATGCGTTTTAGCTGACCAATATCTTCCAAATGGCCGATAAAATCACGTAAATCCTTATATTGCATCGCTATCTACATCTAATGAGTTTGAATAGATTATACCCAAACAAATGAATATGCCCAACCTACTTAAAAGTCATAACCTAGAACCAAAACACATTTTTTCAGGCAGAAATTAACCAACATTCAGAGGACTAACCCCTACTAATTCTGAGATAAAGCAAACTTTACGTGCTGCCTACGAACATTACTGCTATTGCCTACCAAACTTTCTAACCAAGAAGCATGCCCATAATTCGCTAAGTGCATTGCAACGGCACCACCATCCTGAATATGATCAAGTTTCGCTAACAAAAAATGCTGAACCTCTTGCGGCAGCGGATGAAGTTGAGCAAGTGAAGCAAAAGCACTCAGCTTCAGTGATGGATTTTTAGTTGCAGCCATTAATTGCTCTGTCGCAAATGGATCAGGTGCTAATCTCGCTAAACGATTAAGCTCATTGATACTGTATTGATCGGTTCGCATACGCCATAACATCTTATATATTTTAGGATTTTTAGATACTTGAGCTAAACGAACCATCACTTCAGTGGTTGGCAACCACACCGATAATGTGTCGTCCGTAATCTGATTAACAAGATACTCTAATGCTTCTGGCGTAAGGCTATCTAATTCAGCTAACACAATAGATTGACGTACACGTACTTGATGAGGTTCACCCGTCAACCATTCAGATAATATAAGACGCTTTTCTTCAGCAGCAAGAATGAAGTCCAATACTTGTTGTTCTTTCTTCATCTGATTTAATACACGAGCAGCAATACTAGAATAATCAAATGCTAACTTAGTGACGACATAGCCATCACCTTGTTCTTTAATAGTATAAGTTGGATGCAGCGTTAACTGTTCTTTTAACCAAATACTGACTGTTGGAGATAAGATTAATCTTTCTTTTTCAATGTATTGAAGCAACATAAAGCGTACCGCTTCTTGCTGTGGCATAGAAAGACGATTAAGAGAAAAGTTTAGTGTTGTGGTGTCATCATCAATAAGATATTGATGCAGTTTTTCCACCTTCTTCTTGAGTTGCTGATCATTCAACAAACTATTCTTAAAGTTTGGTTGAATCTCAGAGGCTAATACTTGCCCAAACAGCAAACTAGTAAAAAGGAAGATAGATGCTAACAGTCCTTGTCGCATAAGTTACTCCCTGAAATGAACCCAAGTACAATACTGAGTTCAAACTTAGTACAAATGATAATGCGATCAAATTAACATTTAATCAACAAAAAACGCTACCATAGTGGTAGCGTTTCATTATTTTTGAGCTATAAATCTAATAAATGAGTCTTTTGTCAATTACTGACGACGCATCGCATCAAAGAACTCATCATTTGTTTTCGTCATTGATAGCTTATCAATTAAGAATTCCATCGCATCGATTTCGCCCATTGGGTGAACAATCTTACGTAGAATCCACATTTTCTGTAGCTCATCAGCTTTAGTTAACAGCTCTTCACGACGAGTACCTGAACGGTTAAAGTCGATAGCTGGGAATACACGTTTTTCCGCAATCTTACGGTTTAGGTGTAATTCCATGTTACCTGTACCTTTAAACTCTTCGTAGATAACTTCATCCATTTTAGAGCCAGTATCAACAAGTGCTGTTGCGATGATAGTTAAGCTACCACCTTCTTCAACGTTACGTGCAGCACCGAAGAAGCGCTTAGGACGGTGAAGTGCGTTTGCATCTACACCACCAGTAAGAACTTTACCAGATGATGGGATCACTGTGTTATATGCTCGAGCTAGACGAGTGATTGAGTCAAGTAAGATAACTACGTCTTTCTTATGTTCAACAAGACGTTTTGCTTTCTCGATAACCATTTCAGCAACTTGAACGTGACGAGACGCTGGCTCATCAAACGTTGATGCAACTACTTCACCTTTAACTAGGCGTTGCATCTCTGTTACTTCTTCTGGACGTTCGTCGATAAGTAGAACCATCAACTCACACTCAGGGTGGTTATGCGCAATACTTTGAGCAATGTTTTGAAGTAACATTGTTTTACCCGCTTTTGGCGGAGCAACAATAAGACCACGTTGGCCACGGCCAATTGGTGATGCTAAATCAAGAACACGTGCTGTAATATCTTCTGTTGAACCATTACCACGTTCCATGCGTAAACGATCGTTAGCATGTAGAGGAGTAAGGTTTTCAAAAAGGATTTTATTACGTGCGTTATCAGGACGGTCGTGGTTTACAGCGTTTACTTTAAGAAGAGCAAAGTAGCGTTCGCCATCTTTTGATGGGCGAATCTTTCCGGCAATGGTATCACCAGTACGCAGGTTAAAACGACGAATTTGGCTTGGCGATACATAAATATCATCAGGACCCGCCAAGTAAGAACTGTCTGCCGAGCGAAGGAAACCAAAGCCATCTTGCAGAATCTCTAGAACACCGTCACCGAATATATCTTCGCCACTCTTTGCGTGCTGCTTAAGAATAGAAAAAATAATGTCTTGTTTTCTTAGACGAGCTAAGTTTTCTAGGCCTAGTGTTTCGCCAAGAGCAACAAGGTCCGATACAGGTCGGTTTTTAAGTTCAGTAAGATTCATAGTGGTAGGTAGTTGTTTAGTCAAAATCAGATTCTATCTTTAGTTGATTTAAGAATGGATGACCTTCGAGCTCGGTCAAGAAATGAAATCGTATAAATTACGCGCGATAAATTATCACTTATTCGGTTTTTAGTCTAGGGGGTTAACCCTATTTATGGGCTTAGCTTAGCTCAGATAAAACAAAACCGCACATAATTTTTCATTATATGCGGTTCTATCTGACTTAATACCATCCTAAATTATAGGTTTGCATCAAGAAACTCTTTAAGTTGAGTCTTTGAAAGTGCACCCACTTTCGTTGCAGCTACGCCGCCATCTTTGAAAAGAAGTAGCGTTGGAATGCCACGAATACCAAATTTTGGTGGTGTACCAGCATTTTGATCGATATTTAATTTACCAATCGTTAGTTTGCCTTCGTACTCATCAGCAATCTCATCCAGAATCGGGGCAATCATTTTACAAGGACCACACCATTCTGCCCAGAAATCTACTAGTACAGGGCCTGCAGCGTTGATTACACTTTCTTCAAAACCGCCATCTGTAAGCTGCAAAATTTTGTCGCTCATCGTCAACTCCAACGTTAAATTTAAAGGCTGATTTGATGATAACCAGCAAATTGATTCTCTATTTGAATGGAATCCGTTTCGTATTGCAAGCTTTAACTGATATTCTATAGCAATGAAAAAGACGCACATCACAGAGCAAAACTTTGCCGACCTAGGTTTACAGCCTCAGGTTATCGATGGTTTGAATGCAAAAGGGTTCATCAAATGTACCCCAATTCAAGCTAAGGCATTGCCGGTACTGCTCGCCGGCCAAGACATTGCAGGCCAGGCCCAAACGGGTACAGGTAAGACGCTAGCGTTCCTTACTGCTACTTTTAATCACCTATTAACGACACCAGCACCAGAAGGTCGTAAAATCACACAACCGCGTGCCATTATCATGGCTCCGACACGTGAATTAGCGATTCAAATCTTCAATGATGCTGAATCACTTATCGCAAGTACAGGCCTAAAAGCGGCACTGGCTTACGGTGGTGAGCGTTATGAAAAACAACAACAAGTGATTGAGCAAGGTGTTGATATTTTGATCGGTACAACCGGTCGTATTATCGACTTTTACAAGCAAGGTCACATCGACTTTAAGATGATTCAAGCTGTTGTTCTTGATGAAGCCGATCGTATGTTCGATTTAGGTTTTATTAAAGATATTCGCTTTATCTTCCGTCGTATGCCTGCGCCAACAGAGCGTTTGAACATGCTGTTCTCTGCCACGTTATCTTACCGTGTGCAAGAGCTTGCGTTTGAACACATGCAAGAGCCAGAGCACGTTGTTGTTGAGCCAGAGCAAAAAACAGGTCATCGCATTAAGGAAGAGCTTTTCTATCCTTCAAATGATCATAAAATGGCATTACTTCAAACACTTATTGAAGAAGAATGGCCAGATCGTGCGATTATTTTTGCAAACACAAAACACAAATGTGAATCAGTTTGGGGTCACCTAGCTGCTGATAAACACCGTGTTGGCCTTCTAACTGGTGACGTTCCACAGAAAAAACGTGAGCGCATTTTAGAAGAGTTCACACAAGGTAATGTTGATATCTTAGTTGCTACCGATGTGGCTGCTCGTGGCCTACATATTCCACAAGTAACGCATGTATTTAACTTTGATTTACCAAACGAAGCAGAAGATTACGTTCACCGTATTGGCCGTACAGGTCGTGCTGGTGCAAGCGGTAACTCTATTAGCTTCGCATGTGAAGAATACGCAATTAACCTTCCTGCTATCGAAGAATATATTGAGCATTCAATCCCACAATCTGATTACGACGCTTCGGCATTACTAGAAGATTTGCCAGCTCCACTACGACTTCAACGTCGTCCACAGCAAAATCGTCGTAATAACAATGGTCAACGTCAAGGCGGTAACCGTAAGCATACTCGCCCACGTCAACCACGTAATACTCAGTCGTAAATTGAGCGCTCAGTAAAAAAGTAAAAGGATGTTATGAAAAGTTCAACAATGTCACCAATGTATGCCGCCATCGATTTAGGCTCCAATAGCTTCCATATGCTTGTTGTGCGTCATATAAATGGTAGTGTGCAAACCATGGCTAAAATTAAACGTAAAGTTCGTTTAGCTGCGGGATTAAATGAAAATAACACACTCAGCCATGAAGCTATGCAACGTGGGTGGGATTGTTTGAGCTTATTTGCAGAACGTCTGCAAGACATCCCTGTAGAAAATATTCGCATTGTCGGTACAGCAACGCTGCGTGTCGCTAGCAATGTGGATATCTTCTTAGAAAAAGCCAATCAAATCTTAGGTCACAACATTAACGTGATCGAAGGCGAAGAAGAAGCTCGTATGATTTACCAAGGAGTTGCGCACACTTCAGGTGGTAATGGCCGTCGTTTAGTCGTTGATATCGGCGGAGCAAGTACAGAGCTAATTATTGGTGAAGGCTTTGAAGCACAAGCACTCACAAGCTTAAAAATGGGTTGTGTAACTTGGCTAGAAGGCTACTTTAAAGATCGTGCCCTAACCCAAAAGAACTTTGATGCAGCAATTGCCGGCGCTAAAGAGACGTTAGCTCCAATTTTACAGCAATATACTGACTTAGGTTGGCAGACCTGTGTTGGAGCCAGTGGTACGGTACAAGCATTGCAAGAAATTATGTTGGCGCAAGGCATGGATGAGGTCATCACCTTAGCCAAGCTAAAGCGCCTTCAAAAGCAAGCAATGCAATATGAACACTTAGAAGAGTTAGATATTGATGGGTTAACACTTGAGCGAGCATTAGTGTTCCCAAGCGGTTTATCCATCCTTATTGCTATTTTTGAATTATTAAACATCGATTCTATGACTCTAGCTGGCGGCGCGTTACGTGAAGGCCTATGCTACGGAATGATCGATGAACTGCAACACGATGAAGTGTGTCAACGCACAATAAAGAGCACCCAACAGCGTTATCAATTAGACGTTGGCTACGCTCAACAAGTCACCGACCTCTCAATTCAACTTGTGCAGCAATGTGGTAACGACTGGCTTACTGAGCCACAAGCATTGCCATTGCTTACTGCGGCAACTCAGCTTCATGAAATTGGTATGTGTATTGATTATAAAAAAGGTGGAGAGCACTCAGCCTATTTAATTAACGCACTGGATTTACCTGGTTTCACTCGCGCTCAAAAACACTTAATTGGTGAGTTATTACGCCGTTACCGCGAATATTTCTCAGCCATGCCAACTCAACATGCAGTTTCTGATATCTCCGCTCAACGCATGCTACGTATTTTACGTTTAGCGATTATTCTCACTCATCGTCGTGATGTGAATTTAGCGCCTGCTGTAACGCTATCAGAAAAAAATGATGTTTTGTCATTGTCGATTGATGGGACTTGGCTGGCGGCGAATCCTCTAACGAGATCGGAGTTAGAGATTGAAGCGGATAAGCAGACGAATATTGGTTGGGATTTGGTTATAGATGCTAGGGACTAGGGACTAGGGACTAGGGACTAGGGACTAGGGACTAGGGACTAAAACGCTTCGCTTCTATAAGAGCAAAAGCAAGTGCCTTACTGTACAGGTTTCAGGAAAAATAAAAGCATGATGATTAACTAAAATCATCATGCTTTTTTTATTTCTTAGATGAAGAACTTAAAAAATGCAAAGTTCTCGCTCTTATCGTTTCTAGTTAGCGCAGCGCATAGTCTCTAGTTAACACCAAAGCTCACCACATTTCCCCTGAAACCTTTAAGCAAAGCGACCTGAACCCTGCTTTTTCTCGTCCCTACTCTTACTTCTTCTCTTCCGCCAACCACTCTGCTACATCTTTCGCAAAGTAAGTTAGGATGCCATCCGCACCAGCACGCTTAAAGCACAGCAGTGATTCCATTACCGTATCGCGCTCACTCAACCAACCATTCATAATAGCGGCTTTGTGCATCGCGTACTCACCTGATACTTGATAAGCAAACGTAGGCACTTGAAGTTCAGTTTTAACACGACGAACGATGTCCAAGTAAGGCATACCTGGTTTCACCATCACCATGTCCGCACCTTCATTGATGTCCATTGCCACTTCATGAATTGCTTCATCACTGTTTGCTGGGTCCATCTGGTAATTTTTCTTATTACCGCCTTTCAGGTTTGATGAAGAACCCACTGCATCACGGAACGGGCCATAATAACAAGACGCGTATTTTGCAGAGTACGCCATGATTTGTGTATGAACATGGCCCGCTTTTTCTAGTGCTTTACGGATCTCACCAATACGACCATCCATCATGTCAGACGGAGCCACCACATCAGCACCCGCTTCTGCATGTGATAACGCCTGCTTAATCAGAACTTCTGTCGTTACGTCATTCATTACGTAACCATCTTCATCGATGATGCCGTCTTGACCGTGAGTTGTGAATGGGTCTAAAGCCACATCAGTAATCACACCAAGCTCTGGAACATGTTCCTTTAGGGCTTTAACTGTACGTTGAACTAGACCTTCAGGGTTATAAGCTTCAGCAGCACATAGACTTTTAACGTCTTGAGAAACCACAGGGAAAAGTGCAATCGCAGGAATACCTAAATCATAAAGACGTTGCGCTTCTTCAAGCAGTAAATCGATAGATAAACGCTCAACACCCGGCATAGACTCAACAGACTCACGACGATCTTTACCCATAAGAACAAACATTGGATAAATCAAATCATTTACTGTTAGTTGGTTTTCAGCCATTAGTCGGCGGCTAAATTCATGTTTACGCATACGGCGCATGCGGCGGTTTGGAAACGCACCAAGAATGGATACAGACACACTGTGCTCCTTTTTGTATTTATGATGCTTTCCAATATATACCTATCGAGTGGCTAATCGTAGTCTTTCAAGTGACTTTTTCGTATAGATCTGATTTTTACTTTGAACTTGGTATGATAGAAGCCATTATTTTTTGTTTTAGGGTTTCACCATGATAGATACTCACGCTCATATTTATGCAAAAGAATTTGATGAAGATAGAGATGCTGTTGTTCAGCGCGCACTAGAACAAGGTATTAGCAAAATTCTACTACCTAACATCGATTTAGAATCTATCAAACCAATGCTCAAAACCGAAGCAGCTTATCCTGATGTTTGTCATTCAATGATGGGATTACACCCTTGTTATGTGAACGCTGATGTAAAAGAGAGCTTAGCAATCATTCACTCATGGTTTGAAAAGCATAATTTCATTGCGGTAGGTGAAATAGGTATTGACCTATACTGGGACAAAACCTTTAAAGCAGAACAAGAGATGGCATTTATTACCCAATTAAATTGGGCAAAAGAGATGAAACTACCAGTAGTAATCCACACTCGTGACTCTATTGAAGAAACATTAAGTCTATTAAAACAAGAGCAAGACGGTTCATTATCAGGTGTTTTCCACTGCTTTGGTGGCTCAGTTGATGAAGCAAAAGCCATTAATGATTTAGGATTCCACTTAGGCCTTGGTGGCGTGTCTACTTTTAAGAATGGTGGGATGGATAAGATTATTCCTCACCTCGATATGGATTATGTAATCCTAGAAACCGATTGTCCTTATTTAGCACCGGTACCACATCGTGGTAAGCGTAATGAGCCTGCGTATACACAGTTAATTGGTCAGCGTGTAGCGGATTTACGTGAAATGAGTTTGGCTGATGTGGATGCGATTACGACGGCGAATGCGATGAAGTTATTTGGGATTTAAGAGATAGCTTCGCTTGAAGGTTTCAGGTTTCAGGTTTCAGGTTTCAGGTTGATATGACCCCTTAAAAGTAGACACGGGGTTTTAGTTACTTAACTCAAAATCTATGGGGCTCTTTCCTCCTAGAGTCCCATGCCTTCTTATCGGATTATAATAGCCATCGATATAAAGTCGACTTTGCATTGTCATCTCTTCTCTTGATAGTTGCCCTAAACAGCTTATCCATTCCTTTTTATACTGAGCAAAGAAACTCTCTGAACAAGCATTATCCCAACAGTTTCCTTTACGGGACATACTGATTGTTATTCCTCTCTTGTACAACCAACGCATCGTCATCTCTGACGTATACTGAACTCCTTGGTCTGAATGAAACATCAATTGACTACCATCAGGTCTACGTCTTTCCCAAGCCTTCTTTAAACTACGAACTACAAGCTCTGCGTTGTTAATCCTACTCGTCGACCAACTGATGACCTTTCTTGAGTAAAGGTCTAATACAACACATAAGTACTGCCAACCCTCACTACATCGGACCTGAGTAATGTCTGAAGTCCAAACCCTGTTTGGCTGTGATACTGAAAACTTTCGGTCCAGTAAATTAAAAGCTGGAAAGCCTAATTTCTGCTTAGGCGCACACCCATGCCTCTTCTTACTCGCTCTGGAACGATAACCAAGACTTTGAAGCAGACGTTGGATCCGTTTCTTATTACAAATAAAACCATAAGAGATAGCGGCTTCATAGAGTTTTCTATAGCCAGGGACACAGTGTTGACGTTCGCTTTCGTCTTTTAAAAAACACTTCAATTCAGCGTTATATCTATCGCGAAGCGTAGGCTCTCTATTTAACCACTTATAATACCCTGAAGTGGACACATCAAGATAGCGACAAAGTTTTACTACCGGCCTTACTGGGCTTGAGTACTTGGAAATAAACTCAAATCTTATTCTCTTCGTCTTTCGAAGTAGGCCGTCGCCTTTTTTAAGATATCGTTCTCCAACTCCGCATCTGCTAAGCGTTTTTTAAGTTCGACAACCTCACGCTCTAGTTCTTTTAGCGATTTTTCAGGGCCTTTATTAGGAATGGGCGCTACTGTGTGTTTTTTAGATGTCATCTGGCTTCTCCATTTTACCAATAGCTGAGGAGCGATCCCAATAGAGATCGCCACTGATTTTACTGTATCTGGAGAGTCTAATGACTGTTGAACTGCGTTTCTTTTGAACTCATTAGAAAACTTTCGTTGTGATTTGATTTTCATGTCACTCAATCCTCGTGATCGAGTGTCCACTTTATTGGGGTCAAATCAGGAAGAGCCTATACGGCTCGCTAACTAGAGGCTATAAGATCAAAAGATAAATAACTTCTCTTAAGACGCAACACGTTACTTATAGAGGTGAAAACCTGCATTCACAACCCCTCCTAACCTCCCCTTATATCGACATTGGTGACCACATGAGATATTACTCAAGGAGAGGAACACCATTGTGATCGCTGAAATATCCGCACCAAAGAAGGCCTCCCCTTTTATCTATGAATTACTGGGATCGAGAATATCAATATAAGGGGGAGTTAGAGGGGGTTACTAAAAAACATCAATAAAGACATTGAATAACTAAAGTCTCTACTCACAACCCCTCCTAACCTCCCCTTATATCGACACTGGTGATCACATGAGATATTTACTCAAGGGGAGGAACTGTATTGTGATCGCTGAAATATCCGCACCAAAGAAGGTTCTCCCCCTTTATCTATGAATTGCTGGGATCGATAATTTCAATACAAGGGGGAGTTAGAGGGGGTTGTTGATACCATATTTCATTACAATTCTGAATCGGCTTTTGATTTTCCTCGCTCCTCGAGCGAAGCGTCCTCGCCTCTCATCCCTGCTTTTTACTTTGCTCTAAACAAGAAAAGCCCCACTAGATTTTCATCTAGCGGGGCTATAACTTTACTCGCAGCAATCCGGCTACTAATGGTGCTCCATGCATCAAATCCTTGATAGTATGCTGAATCCGTCAGCTTATTCCTTTCGTCGCCATCCTAGCGGTGTCCATGATCTATCCTGATCCGTTAACAATCCTTAGTTAACTCTCTTCGCTTGTTCCTTGAGCGGTGTCCTTTACATCATCCTGATGTGCAGTCCATTTACCTCAATCCTAGAGGTGTCCATTGTCTTTCCTTAGTAGCAACCATCCTAGTTACTATTGCGTCCATTCAATGTCCATTTCGCTATCCATGCCGATTACTAATCCTAAGTAACCGAGTGCCTCATCCTGAAGCGTACCAAATCCTTGGCTAGTTCCTGTTCCGTGTCAGCATCCTTCCGACACCAATAAGATTACGCTTTTCACTTTTTTCAGCAATAGACTAATTTCAAATAATTGCAAAAAAAAATATAGTGGTATTCCCCAACAAACACAAAACATTAAATATCAACAACTTAATAAAAAACAAAGAGAAAACGGCGCTAAAAAAAGCGCTAAATCTCACTCGCTTGTGAGAGATCTCGCACAAGCGGTTTCCTGTTTGTCTATTTATCTCTATAAAGCTTCAAAAATTGAGCGTGATCATGATCACTTAACTCACTTTATATGATTTAAAATAGACATAAAAAAAGCGCTGATAACCATCAACGCTTTTTCAATATTCAGATTTTTTATCAAGCATTATGCTTCATCTTGTTCCAAATCATCTTCGTTATTCTCTCTCACATAAAAACGTGAAAAGAATAAACCGATCTCAAACAAAATACACATAGGTACTGCCAGCAACGTCTGAGAAATAATGTCTGGTGGTGTCAACATCATACCTACAACAAAGGCACCTACAATAATGTATGGACGCTTTTGTCTTAACGTATCTGGGTCTGTAGCACCTGTCCAGCATAGCAAAATGATGGCAACAGGTACTTCAAATGCAATACCAAAAGCCAAGAATAAAGCTAAAACAAAATCAAGATAACTGGCGATATCAGTTGCTACTTGAACCCCTTCTGGTGCAATGGTTGTAAAGAAACCAAATACCAAAGGAAATACAACGAAATACGCAAATGATACACCAGCATAAAATAGCAAAGAGCTAGAGAACAATAACGGCATGATGAGTCTTTTCTCATGCTTATACAGTCCAGGAGCCACAAATGCCCATACTTGATAAAGAATTACTGGAACAGCGACAAATATCGATGCCACCAAAGTCAGCTTTATGGGCGTGAAAAATGGTGACGCGACATCAGTTGCTATCATAGTTGCACCCTCTGGCAGTCTTTCTACCAAAGGTGCTGATAAAAACTCATAAATGTCATTAGCAAACCAAACTAAGCCTAAAAATACGACAATAACTGCAATGATTGCTTTTAATAGACGATTTCTTAGCTCTAGTAAGTGCGCTAACAACGGCTGAGAGGATTCAACTGATGACATAATTACTCTGCTTTCGTTTTAGAAGTTGAGTCAGATGCCGAAGAAGAACTCGAATCAGCACTTGGCGTCTCTACTTTTTCTTCTTCTGGTTTTGCATATGGACGAGTGACATCTGCTGCCGCTTGCTTTAACTCTTCTACTGACTTTTTAAGATCAGGCGATAAGTCATCCATATTCATCTGTTCTGCTTTGCGCAAATTCTCTTGAAGTTCTTGTATCTTCAATTCTTGTGACAGCTCATCTTTGACGTTATTCGCCATGCTTTTTGCTGCTCCAATGAACTGCGCAACAGAGCGGATCGCTTTTGGTAAACGTTCCGGTCCTAATACAACTAGTCCAACAACAGAGATCAGTATCAGTTCCCAAAAACCGATATCAAACACTTATTATGCCTGCTCTTTGTCGTTTTGCTTTTGTTTTTCTACTGTTTCAGCTTCTTTTTTCTCTAAGTTTTGAGGTACAAAATCAGCGTCTTTTTTCGCATCTTTTGCTGGCTCATCTTCACTTATCGCTTTTTTAAAGCCTTTAACTGCAGAACCCAAATCACTACCTACACCACGTAATTTTTTCGTACCAAATAACAGAACGATAATTACTGCAATAATAAGAAGTTGCCAAATACTAATACCACCCATGCTTATTTCCTCAGCGTGTTAGGGTTAAAAAATTGCTAAATAAAGTTACGCTTAACGACGATATGCTCGCCAGCTAAATAGCCAAAACGCAGCTCCTGTAGCAGCACTAATTGATGCTAACACAGTAATGTTACTGGTTAATAACACCGCAGAACAAATCAGAAGTGTGGCTCCAACATTAAATAGGAATTGTCCTTTTGCTTGTTGGCGCTTACTTTGACGGTAACCTGCGTAAAGTTTATCCATTCGTTGATTAAGAACTTTGCCCTGGCGCAAACTGTCATAAACTAAATCTGGCAGTTCGGGTAATTTTTCAGCCCAGAATGGCGCTTTCTCACTCAAAGCAGTCACAAAGGCTGCCGGTCCTACCTGTTTTGCCATCCACGTTTCTAAAAACGGTTTGGCGGTTGCCCATAGATCTAATTGCGGATAAAGCTGTCTGCCTAATCCTTCTACGTACAACAATGTTTTTTGCAATAAGACTAACTGTGGTTGCACTTCCATATTGAACCGACGTGCTGTATTAAATAAGTTCAACAGCACATGACCAAAAGAAATTTCTCCTAATGGTTTCGCAAAAATGGGTTCACATACCATTCGAATAGCAAATTCGAACTCTTCAACATTAGTGTCTGCCGGAACCCAACCAGAATCAACATGTAATTGTGCAACTTTATGGTAGTCACTATTAAAGAAACCCAATAAGTTTTCTGCTAAATAGCGTTTATCTTCCTTATTGAGTGTTCCCACAATACCACAGTCTAATCCGATCCATTGTGGATTTTCTGGATTATCTGGATTTACAAATACGTTTCCTGGGTGCATATCAGCATGAAAGAAGCTATCTCGAAACACCTGAGTAAAGAAAACAGAGACACCACGTTCAGCCAATAACTTCATATTGGTGCCGTTTTTTTCAAGCTGCTCAATGTCTGATACTTGAATACCGTAAATGCGCTCTGACACCATAAGATGCTCAGAGCTTAAATCTAAAATGACTTCAGGTACATAAAGTTCTTCGCTACCTTCAAAGTTTCTGCGCAGCTGCATTGCATTACTGGCTTCTCTTCTTAAGTCTAGCTCATCAAGTAAGGTTTTTTCGTACTCTTCAATGACTTCTACAGGTTTTAAACGACGCGCTTCAGGAATATGTTGCTCTACCAACTTCGCCATACGGTACATTAAGCGAATGTCAGATTCGATGACAGGACGAATGTCAGGACGAATCACTTTAAGAACAATTTCTCTACCTGAATCTTTTAACTTTGCGGTGTGTATCTGAGCAATGGAAGCTGAAGCCAACGGCTTAATATCAAAATCAGTAAACCAATTCTCTAATGGTCCACCTAATTCAATTTCCATTTGCTCTTTCGCTAACTGACCATCAAATGGGGCAACTTGGTCTTGAAGTAGCGCTAATTGGTCAGCTAAATGAGGAGGAAAAAGATCTCGACGGGTCGACATCATTTGACCGAACTTAATCCAAACAGGACCGAGCTCTTGCAATGCTAGACGTAAGCGTTCACCAAGTGGTTTTTCAGGGTATTTATTTTTAATCCAGAATAAACCTTTACGTAATCGCTTTGGCAATTGAGTTAACGCATGTTCAGGTAACAGCTCATCTAACCCATACTCAAGTTGAACCTTAGTGATGTGATATAAGCGCTTTAACTCAGATGGCGTCATGCTGGTTCTAACCCTGTTTTTTGTATTAGACGAGATAACCGAGCATCAAGCTCTGCAAGTTGAGTCTCAACATCGGTTACTTGATCGCAAAAGTGGGCAATTTCTAATGGTGCCGGTGCCATTTTCCACTCTTCAGTAAGTACTTCTGCTGCATGGCGAGTTTGACGAGTGATCTGTTTTTTCACCCAGCAGGCTCCACCTTTTACTCCACTAACTAAAGTATGTGCAACAATATCACCAGTATATTGAGATAATTTCTCTTCAACATCTGGTTTTAATTCTTCAAGTAATGCAGAAAATTGCTGAGCAAGTTTTAAATCGCCTTCCAATACCAACTTATCTTGTTTGATAAGTTGAGTGATATTATTTTGATCACGCAGTTGTGGCAAAACAGAAAGATTTAAAGCTAAGTAACAATCAACTGAACCTTCGAATCGAGAAAGAATATCAACTTGTAGGTGACTAAATACAAAGAAAAGATCTTTGTTCACTTCATTCAAATGAACATGAATGATCTTTTCTTTTAAACGATGCAGTGCCGCTTTGCTTTCTGGAGATTCTTTTAACAGAGTATTTAACCCTGTCTCCATCACGCCTGTTACGAATGGTTCTAATGGCATTATTCTATCCCTTAAAACTTGTAACCACGATGTAGAGCAACGATACCACCTGTTAAGTTGTAGTAATTTGCTTGTTCAAATCCTGCGTCTTCCATCATGCCTTTCAGTGTTTCTTGATCTGGGTGCATGCGAATAGATTCAGCAAGGTAGCGATAGCTGTCTGCATCATTTGCGATGATTTCACCCATTTTCGGTAATAGGTGGAAGGAGTACGCATCGTAAATTTTTGATAACGGCTCAAGAATTGGTTTTGAAAACTCTAGCACTAATAAACGGCCGCCCGGCTTAAGAACACGGAACATAGAACGCAGTGCTTTATCTTTATCCGTAACGTTACGAAGACCAAAACTAATGGTAATACAATCAAAATGGTCATCAGGGAAAGGTAGCTCTTCTGCATTTGCTTGTACGTAATTTACATTACCTACGATGCCCATATCTCGTAGTTTGTCACGACCAACGTTTAGCATTGAGTTATTAATATCAGCAAGAATAACTTGGCCTTTCTCACCCACAATACGTGAAAACTTAGCCGTTAAATCGCCAGTACCACCAGCTAAATCAAGTACTTTATGACCTGGACGTACGCCACTACAATCAATCGTGAATCGTTTCCAAACACGGTGAACACCACCAGACATAAGGTCATTCATGATGTCGTATTTTGCTGCTACAGAGTGAAACACCTCTGCAACTTTCGCTACTTTTTCTTCTTTAGCGACTGTAGTGAAGCCGAAGTGTGTTGTTTCTTCAGCCATGTTCATCTTGTCCGTCATTTTTCGTCCTCTAGAGATAGTACGTTGAATCCGTTCTCTATGGATTCAACAGCCCTCTAGTCTACTTTATCCAACCCGTTATCACCAAGTGTTTGCATCGTATCGGCTTCAAAAGATTGGTCAATAAGACGACGATTTATGTCTCTCTTCACTTCAACCCCCAATTCTTTAAAGCTTTCAGCTTGGCGAATTAAGTTTCCACGCCCACTTGCCAATTTATTCATTGCTCCCTGATAACTTTGATTTGCCTTATCAAGTGCGCCACCAACCGCCTCCATGTCATCAACAAAAAGACGCATTTTGTCGTACAGTTTACTTGCGCGTTCTGCAATGATTTTGGCGTTTTGGTTCTGTCTCTCATTACGCCATAAATTACTGATGGTTCTAAGCGCAACTAATAACGTTGTAGGGCTAACGATAATAATATTCTGCTCCATCGCATCAGAGATGAGCGATGGGTCAGCCTCTATCGCAACTTGAAACGCTGGTTCTACAGGAATAAACATCAAGACATAATCTAAACTGCGTAAGCCATTTAACTTATGGTAATCCTTTTTACTTAATCCTCGTAAATGAGCTCGAATCGCCATTAAGTGTTCATCAAGCGCATGTTCTTTTTGATTAAAGTCTTCACTGTTAAAAAAACGCTCATATGCCACTAAGGTCATTTTTGAATCAACCACTACGTCTTTCTCGTCAGGTAAGTGAACAATCACATCAGGATAAAAACGCTTACCATCTTCATCATCCATACTGACTTGAGTATCGTATTCATGCCCCTCTCTGAGACCAGATTCTTTCAACACTCGCGAAAGAACAACTTCACCCCAATTGCCTTGTTGTTTGTTGTCACCTTTAAGAGCATTGGTCAGGTTTACCGCCTCCTGTGTCATTCGCTCATTAAGCTGTTGTAAGCTACGAATTTCATGTACCAGAGTGTGGCGCTCTTTAGCTTCAAAACCAAAACTGTCGTTTACTTGTTTTTTAAACCCTTCAAGCTGCTCTTTTAATGGAGATAACAAACCTTCTAAGCTCACCTTATTTTGTTCATCAACCGTTTTGGTTTTCTGCTCAAACAATTGGTTGGCTAAATTTTCAAATTGCTGCTTTAACCTTTCTTCTGCTCGCTCAAGTAATTCAATCTTCTCTTGGCTTGCTTTGCGTTCTTCTTCATTACGTGCTTCTTGCTCTCTCAATTCGGCTTCGATATTTGAATTTGCTTGGCGAGAAAACTCGAGCTGCTGAGTTAAATATTCTTTCTCTTTTTGAATAGCATCAAAATAACGCAGCTTTTCCATTGCCGCCATTAAGCGCCCATGAGATTGCTTTTGCTCTTGCGCTAATTTGTCACGCTCAAGATCAAGTTCATCGAGTTCTTGCTGCTGCTTTTCAACTTGTTGGGTTAATTGGTGCAGTTGAGTGCCTGCCAATTTTTTTTCTGATTCTAGCTCCTGTTCTAACAAAGCTAACTCTTGCTGGTTTCGACTTTTTGTTAATACATGAGCAACGGCATACGCGATACTAGCGCCTGCAAAACCAAACAATAAATGCCCACCAAACTGATTCAAAAATTCCATAACTCACTCAATGTAAACACGAATTACCATAGGATATTTTGATACTGGATAAATGTCCAGTTAACACTATTTTTCAAGCACAGGTACACTCCAGATCCAAATGGATTTTTTACTGAGAACAATAACAATGAACGAACGTCGTGCTTTAGGATTTGGTGTCGCTGCGGTTCTGTTGTGGTCAACCGTTGCCACTGCTTTTAAAATCACTCTTGAGCATTTTACGCCAACCCAAATGCTAACCATTGCAAGCGCTGTTTCTATTCTGGCTCTGGCTGGTGTTGCTGCTTATCAAAAAACGTTATCGCAATTGATTGATACCTTTCTAGCTAACCCTTTGTATTACATTTTATTAGGTGCAATTAATCCTCTGGCTTACTACTTGGTTCTATTCAAATCTTATGACCTATTGCCTGCCTCTCAAGCTCAGCCTCTTAATTATAGCTGGGCAATTACCTTAACCTTAATGGCTGCGGTTTTTCTTGGGCAAAAAATACGCAAACAAGATTGGATTGCGTGTGTGTTAGGCTATTTAGGAGTAATCGTTATTGCGACTAAAGGTGATGTGCTTGCATTAGAATTTGATAGCCCTCTAGGTGTGGGCTTAGCCTTATTCTCAACATTATTGTGGGCGGGTTACTGGATTCTTAATACGAAAAATAAAGCAGACCCTATTCTTGGGCTTTTACTTGGTTTCTTAGTTGCTCTACCTGTTGCGATAGGTTTAAGTATTTATGAAGGAGCACCATGGGCTCAAATACCAATGAGTGGTTGGGCTGCGGTTTCTTACGTAGGGCTATTTGAGATGGGCGTTACCTTTGTTTTATGGTTGTCAGCATTACGATTAACACAAAATACTGCTCGAATTAGTAACCTAATTTTTGCCTCTCCATTTATCTCTTTGCTGCTATTAGCCAATATCATCGGAGAAGAAATACACCCATCAACATTAATCGGATTAATTATGATTGTGTGTGGTCTACTGATCCAACAGTTCTTTGGTAAAAAGGAAGAGCGCCAAACAGAGCAATAATTGCAATGTGAGTAATAAATAGAGATTTACTGAATTATCTAGATTGACCTAAAAAACAAAAAGCAGCGTATATACGCTGCTTTTCTATTTTAATTACCTAACCAAAATTTGAATTAAGGTTATTATTTATTCTTACTCGCTAAATAAGCTTGGAAGTCTTCTAACGAAACCCCTTCTTTTGCCATTTCTTCAGCCAGTTTTTTTGTCGTTTCACCTTTACGCTCTTCAATTACCACTTGGAATTGGTAAATCAGATCACGCAATGTTGGAACAGACACTTGTCGCGCAGCGCTTCTTACGCGCTCTTGGCTTTGATTACCTAGTTCAGAAAGTAGTTTACCAAACATAAGTTTTTCTGGTGACTCTTCCATTTGCTCTAGGACACGAGCCATTTCAATAACGGACATCGACATTGCGTGTTTTGCCTTTTAATTTTCAATCAACAGTAATTAAGTGCTGAATATACACTGAAACCATAATTAACTGAATATATTAAAAAGTAAAATTGCTCTTTTTCTGTTCAAATTATGCGAATTACTGCGTAACGGTTTCAGAATGCCAACGTTGACCTGTTTTAGTTAATAAAATCAGCAAACCTGGGATAAGAAGCCACATCATTAGGGTTAAGAGTTGTGCAGATGGGAGTGCTAATCTTTGCATTGTGCCAACAATGATACCTGCACCACTCATTTGAAATAACCCTAACAATGCAGCAGCTGTTCCCGCTCTATCACCAAATGGTGCCAGCGCTTTACCCGCTGCTGAGCCAAGCACTGATGCATAGCCTACAGAAGCCAAAAATATTGGGATCATAAACGCCCAAGCTTGCTGAATATGTTGCAGACTTAACATTAAACCACCAGATATAGCTAGTATCGTTAAGCCAGATAATAAAACTCGTTTTGTTCCAAACTTGATCATGAACTTAGGAGCAATAAAACAAACTGCAATATTGATCGCTGCATTAATCGCAAACCAATAGGTAAACTCATTCATAGTCAGCCCTAATTGATCCATCAAGAAAACAGGTGCTGAAGTAACATAAGCTAAAATAACCCCCATTGATAACATGCATAAAGAAGCATGGAACAAAAAGGTTGGATTCTTTAATACAGACCAGTAGCGAGATGGACTAATAAGTTTCCCTGTTTGAACTGTATTTTCTGGTTTTGTTTCTTTGTAGTTAGTAAGAATTAAAGCAAAACCAACTAAAGCAAAACCAGCCATAAAACTAAAATTTGAACGCCAGCCGAAATGATGAGTCAAGTAACTACCTAAAATAGGAGCTAAAGCGGGAATAAAACAGATCGCTCCATTTAAATAGCTGATCATACGCCCACCTTTCTCTGCACCAAATGAATCACGAACAGAAGCAAAAGCAGCAACGGATGTTGCACACGCACCAAAACCTTGTAGTAATCGAGCAAGCAATAACATTTCCATTGCTTGAGCGGTATACGCCAACACTGCACTCATTCCATAAATAACAATACCCGTTAGTGCGATTGGTCTACGGCCATAGCGATCAGCCAATGGACCCGCAAATAACTGACCTAGCCCCATACTAAACATAAACCAAGTAATCGTATCTTGAGCCATTGTTGATGGTACATGAAACTCTGCCGCCATCGCTGGCAAAGCAGGAAGATAAATATCAATAGCTAATGGACTGAACAATACTAATACCACCATTAAGGTGATGATTTTTTTGTCCGAGACTGATGACATTGATGTTGCTGATTGAGGTGTAACTGGCGTGTGCATTGGTAACTCCTAAAATGATTCGAGGAGTGTACTCAATTAGAGATATGAACAGAAATGGTTTATATTCAGATCTAACATTCTTATTTGGAATATCTCTATGTTTTTCGAAAAACTGGCAAAGATTGATCTTAATCTTCTTCTTACGCTTCATTTATTATTAGAAGAAAAAAGTGTCACTCGTGCTGCTCAACGTTTGTGCTTAAGCCAATCTGCCGTTAGTAAAAACTTAGCTAAATTACGCGAACAATTTAACGATCCGCTTTTCTCTCGCACATCTTATGGTTTACAGCCCACGGCGAAAGCACGAAACCTTCAAGAACAACTACATACGTTATTAAGCCACTTAGAAAGCATCACTGAAGCATCAAATTTTGATCCTAAAAGCAGTCATTATCGATTTCGTTTAGGTTTGGTTGAAAGTACTTATCCATTACTGCTTCCACACTTCATGTCTTACATTTTAAACAAAGCCCCCAATGTCATGTTAGATACTCATGCATGGGATACCAATACATTAAAGAAACTTCAATCTGGTGAAATGGATATAGGTATTACAGGTAAAGACCTCGACCCAAAATACGCCAATATCACTATGCATACGCCTGAAGATATTTGCAGCAAAGAAATTTATCGAGATAGTCAAATGTGTTTGGTTCGCCGTAATCATCCTGTATTAAAACAAGAATGGACGTTAGACACTTACCTTCAACAACGTCATGTACAAGTTCGCTGTGATGGTAAAGATCAATGGTTGCTTGATTACAAATTAGCAGACAGAGGACTCGAACGTAGTATTGGTATTATTGTGCCTGATTTTAATAGTGCTGCGAGTTTATGTACTCATACCGATTTAGTCTTCACAGCACCAAGCCACTTTATAAAATTAATAGCCAAACAACTTAACTTAGTTGTATTACCCTTGCCTACAGACTTACCTCAAATGGCATACACCCTATTTTGGCATCAACAAAAAGAGAATGATGCGGCAAATTGTTGGCTTAGAAATACCATAATTAATCACTGTAAAGATTTATCAATATCAACAATTGCAGATGAACACTAAAAGCGCTAGGTTATAACTCTACAAAAAACATAACTAATTTCTGCCTCGTACACACGGACAGAGTCATACCAATTAATCACAGGTATAAAAGGACACTCAGATGCACCCACAAACTTCTCAGCGTGTTGAACAACTACGTACATGGCTTGCTCAACAAGATTTCGATGCCTTAATTATTCCTCATGAAGATGAATTTCTAGGTGAATATATTCCAGAGCATAACGAACGTTTGCATTGGGTTACTGGTTTTACTGGTTCTGCTGGTGCGGCTGTTATTACTAAAGAAAAAGCGGCTATTTTTGTGGATGGCCGTTATACCGTTCAAGTTCGTAAACAAGTGCCTGCAGATGTATTTGAATATCGCCACCTACATGAAGAACCACTGCTTGAATGGATTAAAGACAGTCTTACTTCGGGTTCAAAAGTGGCAATAGACCCACGCATGCACACAGCTCAATGGCTAAAAACAGCATCAAAAAATGTTGAAGCCGTTGTCACTCTTGAAGCAATCGCCACTAACCCTATTAATGAGTTATGGTTAGACCGCCCAGAAGTTAAAGTGTCTGATGTACGTTTAATGTCATTAGAATTTGTCGGCCAAAGTTCTGAAGACAAGCGTAAAGAAATTGCAAAAGAAGTCTCAAAGAAAAAAGCTGACGCTGCGCTATTAACACAACTAGACTCCATCTGTTGGTTATTGAATATCCGTGGTTTGGATGTTTCTCGCCTACCAGTACTTCTTTCTCATGCCATTATTCACGCAGATGAAAGTGTTGATTTTTTCCTAGAACCTTCACGTCTTCCTGCAGAGTTTAATGCTCATGTTGGCCAAGGTGTTCGAGTTCACCAACCAGATGCCTTGCAAGCAACATTAGAATCACTTGCAGGTAAAAAAGTTCTAGTTGATTCAGCAACATCAAACGCATGGATGTCATTAGTCTTAAGTAATGCGAACGCAGAAATCATTGAAGCATCTGATCCATGTTTACTACCAAAAGCCGCTAAAAACGAAACGGAAAAAGCAGGCATGCGTGCTTGTCATATTCGTGATGGCGCTGCTATGGCTAAATTCCTAACTTGGTTTGACGCAGAGATTGAAGCTGGCACTTTACACGACGAAGCTGTTTTAGCAGACAAACTTCAAGCATTCCGTGAAGAAGATGCCTCTCTGGCTGATTTAAGTTTCGATACTATTTCAGCAGCTGCTGGTAATGCGGCAATGTGTCACTACAATCATCAAAACCAACCTGAACCAGGTAAACTACAAATGAACAGTTTATACCTAGTTGATTCAGGCGGTCAGTATCCAGATGGCACAACAGACATCACTCGAACATTAGCGGTTGGTACACCAAGTGATGACATTAAACAGCAATTTACTTTAGTTCTTAAAGGCCATATCGGGTTAGCGAATGCTCGCTTCCCTAAAGGTACATGTGGGCATCAATTAGACATTCTTGCTCGCCAACATTTATGGGAGCAAGGTTATGATTATGATCATGGTACTGGCCACGGTGTTGGTCACTTCTTAAGTGTGCATGAAGGTCCTCAACGTATTGCTAAAGTAGTAAATAACACAGCGCTTCTTCCTGGAATGGTGCTTTCTAATGAGCCTGGTTATTATCGTGCAGACGAGTTTGGTATCCGTATTGAGAACTTAGAGCTAGTCGTTGAAATTGAAACTCAAGGTGACTTCTCGGTTCTTGGATTTGAGTCTTTAACACGTTGTCCTATCGACAAACGTCTGATCAATGTTGATATGCTAAATCGCCCAGAGTTAGCGTGGTTGAATAACTATCATCAGAAAGTCTGGAATGAAGTTAGCCCTCTTGTTGATGGCGAAGTAAAAGAGTGGCTTAAACAAGCGACAGCTGAATTAAGCTACGAAAGCTAATTCATTAAAACACGATAAAGAAAATGCCACGTATCTATTTGTATTAAAGAGCAAACGTGGCATTTTTTATGTTGTTTCACGTGAAACATCAATTTGAATAACTTCTATCCCAGTCCTTCCAAACTGGTTCAAACCCCCTCGCTTGTACCGCTAAAGAAACAGATTCAGCAGATCGTTCATCACTAATAGAAAACTGTTCAAGCTCTTGGTCATCATTTGCATAACCACCCGGTTGTGTTTTCGATGCAGCGGATATTGATGTGATACCTAATGGCAATACATTATCTCTAAAATGTTCAGACTCTCGAGTGGACAATGACAGTTCAACCTCGGGGTTTAACAACCGATAAGCACAAATTAATTGCACCAGTTGTTTGTCACTCATTATTGATTTTGATTGCAGCGCACCTTCACATGGTCGCAATCTTGGAAAAGAAATAGAGTAACGAGTCTGCCAATATCGACGCTCTAAATAATCCAAATGCGCTGCCACAAAAAAGCAATCTGTTCGCCACTCTTCTAGCCCAATAAGCGCCCCAATTCCAATCTTATCAATGCCCGCTTCTGCCAATCGATCTGGCGTTTCTAATCTAAATTTAAAATCGGTTTTATTTCCACGAAGGTGATGCTCCGCATAAGTAGATGGATGATACGTTTCTTGATACACCATCACCGCATCCAAACCTAAGGTTTTTAATTCTGCATACTCTTCTTGTTCTAAAGGCTGAACTTCCATTGCGAGATAATTAAACGACTGCTTTATCTGCGGTAATGTTTGACGAAAGTAATTCATCCCAACTTTGGTTTCATGTTCTCCCGTTACCAAAAGAACACTATCAAAATTCATCGCTTTAATCGCCCTCACTTCCTGTGCAACCTCATCTTGGTTGAGCGTCTTTCTCTTAATGCGATTCTCCATTGAGAAGCCACAATAAGTACATGCATTCGCGCAAAGATTAGAAAGATACAAAGGAATATAAAAACCAATCGTATGACCAAAACGTTGGCGAGTTAATCGTGCAGACTCTTGAGCCATTTGTTCAAGATAGCTTTCTGCAGCAGGAGAAATTAAGGCTTTAAAATCTTCAAGATCTCGTTTGGATTTACTTAGCGCTCTTTCAACATCATGATGCGTTTTACTATAGATAGAGAGTTTAACCTCATCCCAATGTAACTTTTCCCATTCATCAGTAAATGTCATTTCATTCACCTTAATCAAGAAATGCCGTTAATGGACTAGAAGCAACAGCTTGAGTATTAACTGCCGCCAACCCATTTTCATAAGCTAATCGGCCAGATTGCACCGCTAATTTAAATGCAGTTGCCATTGCGATTGGATTTCTTGCCGCAGCAATCGCAGTGTTCACAAGCACAGCATCAGCCCCCAGTTCCATTGCCAAAGCAGCATGATATGGCGCACCAATACCAGCGTCAACCACTACAGGTACTCGAGCTTGGTCAATAATAATCTCTAAAAAGTCACGACTGACAATGCCTTTATTTGAACCAATAGGCGCACCTAGTGGCATAACAGCAGCACAGCCAACCTCTTCTAGTCGCTTACATAAAACGGGATCAGCATGACAATATGGCAAGACAATAAACCCTTGTTTCACTAACTCTTCTGCTGCGGTTAATGTTTCAATTGGATCAGGCATTAAGTATTTGGGATCAGGGTGAATTTCCAATTTAAGCCAATTTGTGCCCAATGCTTCACGAGCCAGTTGTGCGGCGAAAATAGCCTCACGAGCATTTTTAGCACCAGACGTATTGGGTAATAAGTTAATTCCTGCATCCACAATCGGCTTTAATATATTGTCTTCAGGGTTATTCACTTCAACACGTTTTAACGCCATTGTTGATAATTCAGAACCAGACTCTATAAGTGCCTTTTGCATAACACTAGCACTTGGAAACTTTCCTGTTCCGGTAAATAAACGTGATCTAAACGTCTTATCTCCGATGGTTAATAAGTCATTCATGTTAACCTCCAGCGATTGCTTGAAATAAAGAGATGGATTCACCCTGTGATAACCCACGCTTTTGCCACTCTGATCTCGGTATTATCTGATTGCTGATTGCAACTGCACATCCCTGTGTATCAATACCATGGTATTCTAAAAATGAAGATAATGTATGCGTGACCTCAACTCGATAAGACACACCATTAAGTTCTATTGACATTAAATCACTCATGACAAGTCTCTCCCTTTGAGTGTGTTTCACGTGAAACATCATTGCTTACTGTTGAAGCACAGATTGAACATTGGCTGTCTTTTGGAATTGTTATCGATGACCAAGTCAAAAAGCGGCCATCAAACTGATGAATGGTGTCCCATTTCATGTAACTCGGTTGAGTAAGGTATTTAATGGTTTCTAATGCCTGTAAGTTTCCTATCATGCCTACCACCGGTCCCACAATTCCGAACGACTGACAGTTTTGTGTTTGGTGGCTTTCAGTAAAAGGAAATAAACAGTGATAGCACGACGTGTTTTTTTCCGTGACCTGATTTGAAAACAACATTAGCTGCCCTTGCCATCCAATTGCTGCACCAGAAATAAGTGGAACGTTATGCTTTACACATGCCGCATTAGTTTCATGACGTGTTGGCAAATTATCAGAGCAATCCAAAACAACGTCGACTTGATTAATAAAACGGGATAACTCTGGCTCTGTTAACTTATGGCTGATCACTTCAATATGAGTTGTACCATTCAACCCTTTAAGTTGCAGTGCCATTGCCATCGCTTTATTTTGATTTAGGTTGTTATCGCGATACACCACTTGTCGCTGTAAGTTGCTTAATTCAACTTTGTCTCCATCGGCAATGATTAATGTACCGATACCAGAAGCGGATAAATACATTCCAACCGAAGAACCCAATCCGCCACAACCGATGATGAGAACCGTACTATTTCTTAATGCTATTTGCCCTTTATCACCAATATCAGGCAACATAATTTGACGGCTATAACGCAGAAAATCTTGGTCACTTAACCCTTCCATTAACTGGTTACTCATAAGCAACCTCCTGTAGATTTCCTCTTCTTGGTTCAGAAATAATGGCGTTAAATTTCTCGACGGCCTGCTCTGTATCCTCAGCCTCAGTAATCGCTCGAACTACCGCAATACTATCAACACCGGTTTGCCACACATCATTAGCAACGGAGAGATCAATACCGCCAATCGCAACGGTCGGAATGTCTCCAGCTAATTGTTGATTCTTTGCAAGATTGGTCAAACCTTGTGGTTGTGATGGCATCTCTTTCGTTGGTGTCGGAAAAATATGACCAAGCGCTAAATAGCTTGGATTTAGGGCTTTTACTTTTAATAGTTCACTATCATCGTGTGTCGACAAACCAAGACAAATATTCGCCTCAGCAATCGCCTGTAAATCAGCAACCTCTATGTCTTCTTGTCCAAGGTGAATACCAAATGCTTTGTGCTTAATAGCTAACTGCCAATAGTCATTGATGAACACCTGAGCATCATATTCACGGCCAAGCCTAATCGCTTTTATAACCTGTTGCTCTAAGTCTGCTTGTTCTGGATTCTTAATTCTCAATTGGATTGTCTTTACATCGAGCTTTAATAATTTTTCTATCCACGACACATCATCAACTACGGGATATAAACCAAACTTACTTTTATCAATATTAGGGAATGCAAACATTGCTGTCTCACCTCAATTCCGTATACAAAACTAAGAGATGTTCCACGTGAAACATCCCTTATTATCATCGTTATTCAGCTTCAACTGCAGGATGATAAAGTTCAGACCCAGACGCTTTAAACTCTTCTGACTTTTGACGCATCCCTTCTAGAGGGTCATCTATCATCTTAATTTCGATTGCTTGGTCTAAAGCAACTTGTTCCGAATCTTTAGCGTACTCTCTGACTTCTTGTGAGATCTTCATTGAGCAGAACTTAGGCCCACACATTGAACAAAAGTGAGCAACTTTGCCCGATTCTTGCGGTAAGGTTTCATCGTGATATTCACGAGCGGTAATAGGATCAAGAGACAGATTAAACTGGTCTTCCCAACGGAATTCAAAGCGGGCTTTTGATAAGGCGTTATCACGAATTTGTGCACCCGGATGACCTTTGGCTAAATCGCCTGCGTGTGCTGCTAACTTATAAGTAATCAAGCCTGTCTTCACATCGTCTTTATTTGGTAACCCTAAGTGTTCTTTTGGCGTTACGTAACACAACATGGCACAGCCATACCAACCAATCATGGCAGCACCAATGCCTGAAGTAATGTGATCATATCCAGGAGCAATATCTGTCGTTAGTGGGCCTAATGTATAAAATGGCGCTTCATGACAATGTTTAAGTTGTTCATCCATATTCTCTTTAATCATGTGCATAGGAACATGACCTGGACCTTCAATAATGACTTGAACATCGTATTCCCACGCAACTTTAGTTAGCTCACCTAAAGTGCGTAATTCAGCAAATTGCGCTTCATCATTAGCGTCAGCAACAGAGCCCGGACGCAAGCCATCACCCAAAGATAAAGCCACATCGTATTTAGCACAAATTTCACAGATCTCACGGAAGTGTGTATAAAGGAAGCTTTCTTGGTGATGAGCAAGACACCACTTAGCAATAATAGAGCCGCCACGAGATACAATCCCTGTGACACGTTTTGCTGTCATTGGTACATAGCGAAGCAATAAACCAGCGTGAATGGTAAAGTAATCAACCCCCTGTTCAGCTTGTTCGATTAAGGTATCTCGCATCACTTCCCAGTTAAGGTTTTCGGCTACACCATTCACTTTTTCTAGCGCTTGATACATTGGAACCGTGCCAATTGGGACAGGGCTATTACGTAGAATCCACTCACGAGTTTCATGAATATTTCGACCCGTAGATAAATCCATCACCGTATCACCGCCCCAACGCGTTGACCAAACTAGCTTCTCCACTTCTTCTTCAATTGATGAACTCACCGATGAGTTACCAATATTAGCGTTAACTTTAATTAAGAAATTACGACCAATGATCATTGGTTCTGCTTCTGGATGGTTTATGTTTGATGGGATAATTGCGCGCCCTTCAGCAACCTCTTTACGCACAAATTCAGGTGTGATTTCTTTCGGTAAGTTAGCCCCAAAACTATGGCCAGGATGTTGGTGATTAAGTTGCTCATCTGCAAACTTTTGACGACCCATGTTTTCACGAATCGCTATATATTCCATTTCAGGAGTAATGATTCCCTGACGCGCATAATGCAGTTGAGTAACACACTGGCCTTGTTTAGCACGGCGAATCGTTGGGAGATTTCCATAACGAAGTTCATCAAGAGTTTCATCCGCTAAACGCTCTTGCGAATAAACAGAGCTCACGCCATCAAGTAACTCGGTATCATTTCGCTCTTCTATCCATTCTTGACGCAACTTAGGTAATCCTCTATATACATCGATATCGTAGCTTGGATCGGTATACACACCTGAAGTGTCATAAACTTGGATAGGTTCATTTGGTTCAAAAATTGGTGATTCTTTGGTACCACCAACTAAACTGTCAGCTAATGAAATCTCTCGCATAGGAACGCGAATATCAGGACGAGAGCCTTCAATATAGACTTTATTTGAATTTGGATATGGTTGAACCGATAACGATTCAATATTGGTTTTAGCATCTAAACGTGCTTGTTTACGGCTTGACGACATAGCAAAATTCCTTGATAAAAATAGAATAATTGCTTGCCGGATTTGAGTTGTAGCAAGAGGTTCTTAGTTTGTGCTGCAGAGAATATCTGTCTGTACTGTTATGCCCACAAGTTAAAAAGAATAAAAGCAGCTAAAATTCAGCTACGTCTGTACCTTTCAATCTGTAGATATGGTTTCATAAACTAAGATGTAAATTGTCTCTTGTTCCCTTCGCAGGTATTAGCCTGATCAGGTTCTACGGATCCCGCACTGCGGTCTCAGCTCGTACTTTAAAAAGCACTAAGCACTCCGACAAGTTTCCTTCAGATCGTTGAATCAAAATCTGAACGTATTCGGAGTATAAAGAAAGTATGCAAGAAATGAAATGGAAGAGAAAAAAGTTATCAAGTGGTTGGCTGAGTTTGTGAGTGAGCGCATATAGAGTTTTACATATCGACAATCCATATTAAACCTTGTGTGCTTCGCAGCAAAAAACCACCTTTGTCATCGGTAGATCTTACACCACCAAATACAATGTTCTTTTTTGTGGAGAAGTACATTAGGTTCGAATCCTCTCCCACAAGGCATATTGAACCTTGTGTGCTTCGTAACAAAAAACCACCTTTGTCATCCGTAGCTCTTACACCAACAAATACAGTGTTATTTTTTGTGGAGAAGCACATTAGGTTCTAATTATCTCTACCAAGTTCTAATCTAGATAAACCACCATGTTTCACGTGAAACTATTTGTCTTTTTTAGTTAGCTTATTCGCTAGGTGTTTTAATGACGATGAATTATGTTCACGATATGACCCTATTTTATTTAGGCCGTCATGATCACGACCATGCTCTAATGTTTTAGAAACAGCAACACGTTGCGAAGAGTAAATACCGGTATGACCACTAAAGTAATAAGCCGTATAACACGCTAATGCGAAATAAGGTAAATACTCAGCACCAAACAATTCTACGCCCATAATCGTACAAGCTAATGGTGTATTGGTTGCAGCTGCAAATACCGCAAGGAAACCCAGAGCAGCAAATAAATCAATCGGAGCCCCCATAACCCAACCTAAGAAGTTACCTAACGTAGCACCAACAAAAAACAACGGTGTTACTTCACCACCTTTATAACCAGCAGCAAGAGTAATCGCAGTTAATACCAGTTTTAAAATCCAGCTATACCACTCTGCTCCACCTTCGGTAAATGCAGAAGTAATACTCACACCACCATCACGACTTGGATAAACACCAATACCAATGTAATCATAGTTGCCAAGTAATTGCGTAATGATGATGACCATCAAACCACCCACAACGACAATCAAATATGGGTTTTTTAGTGTTGCATTAAACAGATCTTTAAAGCCATGAGTCAACTCACCAAACAAATAACCAGCAATACCAAAACCAATTGCAGCAATAATCACTTTAGCCATTAATAAAAGATCGATATCAACAGCATGACCAAACAAGGTGCTAACCTGATCAAAGTTAATTAAATAATGCGTATGATGGGCACCCCAAGCCGAAGCGACCACATTAGCTAAGATAGCAGCCAATAGCGCAGGAATGATGGCATTGAACTTAATACGCCCAATAAACAACACTTCAAGAGCAAAGATGGCTCCAGTAAAAGGCGTTCCAAAAATAGAAGCAAAACCAGCGGCAACACCTGCGGTTAGCATCATTTTTCGGTCATCTTCAGATAGCTTAAAGACTTTAGATAACCAATCGGTTGTTGCACCACCAATTTGAACAGCCGTACCTTCACGACCAGCAGAGCCACCAAATAAATGCGTTATCACCGTAGTAAATAACACTAATGGCCCCATTCTTACTGGAACACCTTCCCCAGCTTGGTGGATTTCATCCATAATTAAGTTATTACCGCCCGCCGAATTTTTACCCCAATTTCGGTAGCTATAAACAATAGCTAAACCCGCAACTGGTAATAAATAAATCAGCCATGGATTCGCAATGCGAGCTTGCGTCGCTTCACTTAGTAACCATAAGAAAAATGCGTTAAATGACCCTACCAATAAAGCAACAGGTAGAATTAGTAATGACCAACGAGCTACTTGAAATAAGTTTTGAAAATTTCGATTAAGAGGATGTGCCATGGATCTCTATCTTTAAATAATGGTTAAACAAAAGGATAGACGATCTTAGAAGAGAAGAGAAATAACAAACTGCTCTACCATAGACGGATCTACCCCAATACGATCAGACTCACTGATCAGGGTAACGCTACAGTAGGAATCATTATCTCTAAAAATAGAGCGGTTAAAGGTGGAAATCCATCACCCGTATTTGGCATAAGAACCAAACAACAATCAGAATGCTACTCCTATCATTTTCAAATGGCAAATAAAAAAGGCACACCTTAGGTATGCCCTTTCAAACTATTCAGTAAATCATTTACCAAGTTAATACAGGAGTGTATCCACTCACCATGTTTGCCATTTTAGTATTAACATTTTCGAATCCTTTCCAAAGTTTTTTTGTTACTGCTGTTTTCTTTGTTCTTGGTTGCTGTTTGCCATACATTTCTTCGTTAAGCATTTTTTTTGCAGCCATTTGACCAAGATAAACAGTACCTAAATCGTAACCCATTTAAACAAAACCCTAGATGATTAATTAAGCAGCGATTTTACTATCTACGCCCTAAAAAACAAGATATAGATCACAAAAAAATCAAATTGGCGTCGATAGATACTTAAATTGATGACTGTTTTTACCAAATGAATATTTTATCAATCTATTTATATCTTCTACATTAACTGAGTTTGCTGTTTCTGAAATACCAAATAGAGCTTCAACTCCGTAGTTGTGTATGGTGTAACGATTTAGCAGCCATGCTTGCTGAGTACTGTTATTTTTTAATGGTTCTAAATCAACCACTAACTGTTTAGCTGCAGCATTTACCTCATTTTCTGTTACTCCACGTAATAAATCTTTTATTACCTTATCAATGGCAGACTCAATAAGTTGTGCATTCTTAGGGTCAACTTGTGCGCCCATAACCCAATGAGGTTTAAACTCACTATCAGCATTCACCATAAGCGCATATGGAGCGTAATCCAAACTTAGTTCTTCTCGAACATAGTGCATCAATCTCTTAGATACTATTCTTTGCAGCATATCCTGAATAAAAATGGATTTTGCAGAGTGATCTTCCAAACCCTGAACTGCGATAAACTGAGAAATATAATGACTACTCTGTTCAGTATTTACCGCCATGCTAATACTCGGTACAGAATCTGACTTATAAGTAACGGCGTAATTCGTTTTCTTTGCAGCGCCTAAACGTATATTTGCTAAGTACTGACGAAGTAATGGTTTTAACTCAGACGGTTTTAAATCAGCCACAATCACTAACTGATAATTACGATTCTGTTGAAATAATAACTGATGTACTCGTTTAATCTGCTCACTAGTAACGAGATTTACATCCTCCCCATCAAGTAGTTGATGTCGATTAGTAGAAGAATAAGTGTTCCTATTAATAGCTTTAGTAAATTGACCAAGAGATGTAGAGATATAAGCATCTCTGTTTTGTTCAAACTCCTGCTTTACCGCTTTTAACTGCCCTTCATCAACATTAATTTCAGACATAATTGCAGTAATTACAGCAAACGTCTCAGCAAGCCCTTCCTTATCCGTAATTCCTTCAAGGCCGTGATGAGTAAAATTAATAAAAGGATAAAGCTCAATACCTTCATTTCTCAAATGAGCATCTAACTGAGAGCCTGTGAATTTACCAAGACCGCTACGAGTAACTGCTGGTATGGCAATATTCGCTGCTGGTATCAACTCTGAAGGCAATGCTGCTATTCCGCCTTTGCTTGCTAACGAAAACACCACGTCATCACCGGCATCGGTTTTTCTCAAATAAAGAACATTTAACCCGTTATCTAGTGTCCAACGAGTTAAATCAACCTCCTCAAATAATTTAGTTTCAGACAAAATCATTCCACTGGTCATTGGAACAGGAAAAGCGGCACTAACATTATTAATTAATGGTTCACTTCCTGATTTTGCATACGCAGACTTTAACTCAGGAATGCTTAATTCTATTTGAGAGAGGGATTCAACGGAATCAACGCCAATAGCAAATTGGTATGAAGACGAAAGCAACTCATCAATATGATCATTAACAACCTTCAAATCTGTCGCTGCTAAAAATGACGTCAAACTTGCCTTGTAATCTAAACTTGATTGACTTATCTGCTGACTCACAACACCATTAACTCTGTTTTCAACATGATCATAAGGCGTTAAGTTTTCAAGATTTGCATCAAGATTATCAAGTTGATAATGATAAGGTTGAAGTAAGTTATCCAACTCACCATGTGACACACCATGATCTCGTAATGAAGCTAACGTATCTAAAAATAGTGTTTGGCTTTGGGTTCTATAACTAGCAGGAAATGAGACTGAAGAAATAAAATAGCGCTGATCAGATACATAGTAATCCGTCGAGTAAATCCATTGAACAGGCATTGCAGCGTCAAGGAATACACCACCTAACCTTTGCTGAATAATTGAATGAGCAATTTCATCTAACCATAGTTGATGCTGCTCTTCTCTTGTATTTACTCTAAAATCACCACGATCAATAACCAGAGCAATACTTGGTGGCTCACCACTTGCCACTTTAGCAATAAAGTCATTTTGATTTAGAGGCTCTAATGGCATCGTACTTACAACTGAAGAGCCTTTCTTCCAACTTTCAAAATGTTTAGTTATCAGTGTAATCGCATCTTCAAGAGTAACATCGCCACTAATAACAATTTCAGTTAATTGAGGTTGATACCACTGATGATAAAACTCTGCAAGTTGTGTTGAGGATGCAGATAAAACCGACTCCTTATTCCCAATAGGATCGCTATTTTCATAAACAGTTCCTGCGGTCATATGCTCATAAAACTGAGCCGAAATAGGCTTATCTTCTAACCTTGAGTAACGAAACTCACCAAGAATAACCTCTTTCTCTTTTTCCACTTCTTTAGATGACAGTTCAATACCATCACCAATATCTCTCATCCAAACAAGCGCATTGTTAAGCTGAGAGTTATCAGGTAAATCAAGTTTATACACGGTTTCATAATAAGAAGTGTAAGCGTTAATATCCGCTCCAAAACTTAATCCTGCATCTTCAAATAGAGAGATAACATCATTTTGTGAAAAGTGTTCGCTACCATTAAAAGCCATATGCTCTACGAAATGAGCGTAACCTTTTTGATTTTGTGTCTCTTGAAATGAGCCGGCATGTACAATAAAACGAATAGATACTTCTTTTTCTCGATCAGGATAAATATGATAACGGAATCCATTATCAAGCTGACCAGTGACCCAACGAGGATCAGATTTAAGTTCTGTAACTGATGTGGTTGCACATCCTGAAATAAACAAGCAAGCAATAAACGCCAACCAATAACCTTTCATAATACATCCTGGTAATTATATTTATATTTTATAAGTTACGTATCTGAATATAAATTAAGCATAATTGCAAGACATAAAAAGAAATAGTTATTATTATCAATAAGGTATTGGGCTCGTTTATTTTCTCAAACCCCAGATAGCAAAAAGACTCATACCTTTCGATATGAGCCTTTTCTCAATTTCTATTACTCTATAAACGAGAAAACCCCAGCATTTCTGCTGAGGTTTTGAATATGGCAGGGGTGGAGAGATTCGAACTCCCAACACGCGGATTTGGAATCCGCTGCTCTGCCAATTGGAGCTACACCCCTGTTGTGCGTGCTATTGTAATCACTTCAATAATAAAATCCATACTTTTGAAGCTAAAAATTTGAATCTAAAACAAAAATTCTACTTATATCGCACTATTTTATCCAAAATGGGCAAAACTTAACCGCGTTTAATCTTCTCTACGAATTGATCAACTCGTTGCCAGTTAGTGTATTCAACTTCCTTAGTTGGATCCGTTTCACCTCCCGTCATTTTCATAATGAATTGAATCATGACGCGATCAAACCAGTTATAGCGAGGATAAAACAATGCACCAGCAAACGTATCTTGTAACGCAGGAACCCAAGGCGATTTAAGTAAGAACTTCTTAAAGTACACACTCGTTTCAGGCGTATCTTTTCCCTCTTTACGAGCGGTTAAGTTAACAATAAAGAACCCAGCCTTAGCCTGTTCTAATTCCGTTTGGTACTTAGTGATAAATTGATACAGCTTTTTATTTAAGTGGCCATAACGAATTGAAGCACCAATAACAACACGATCATAATCAGAAAATGAAACCGATAGCGGTTGGTGTAAATCAACTAATTCACACTGAACATCACTTCCTAACTTTGTCGCAATATAGTTCAATATTTTAATCGTTTGACCTTCACGACTTGAGTGAAGAAGTAATACTCTTTCCACAGTAAACCCTTTAATCTGTTTAATTATAAAAACTAGCTACGCCAAAACGTCGGTGTGAACAAAATAAGAAGCGTAAATACCTCTAAACGTCCAAACAGCATGGCGATAATCAGTATCCATTTTGCGGCATCATTTACTTCACCAAAGTGAACCGCAACTTCACCCAAACCTGGTCCTAAATTATTCAATGTTGCTGCAACTGCAGAGAAAGCAGTTAATTCATCAATCCCTGTAGCAATTAATGCCAGCATACAAATAACAAACACCAAGGCATAAGCAGAGAAGAAACCCCATACCGCATCAACCACACGCTGAGGTAATGCTTTAGTTCCAATCTTAATCGTATAAATCGCTCTTGGGTGAATCAATCGCTTAATTTCACGCATGCCTTGCAATGACAATAATAAAATACGAATCACTTTCATACCGCCACCGGTTGAGCCAGCACAACCACCAATAAAAGAAGAAAACAGTAATAAAACAGGTAAAAACAGTGGCCATTCAGCAAAGCTAGTCGTCGTAAATCCTGCTGTCGTTGAAATTGACACGGTTTGGAATAACGCCTGATCAATTGCGGTTCCGACCGAGTTATATGTATTGTGCTTTAGCAACAATAAAAAAGTAATTAAGAATAAGAGAATTTGAATGAAAATAAATGCTCTAAATTCAGGATCACGCCAATAATATTTTGGATGAACACCACCCGATGCAAACGCAGCAAAGTGAAGTGAAAAGTTACAAGCCGATATCAATAAAAACACGACCGTAATAGCGTTAATCACAGGACTATTAAAGTGCCCCATACTGGCATCATAAGTAGAAAATCCACCAATTGCTATGGTTGAAAAACTATGAGAAATAGCATCAAACCACCCCATTCCCGCAATCCAGAATGCCAATGCGCAGGCAATAGTTAAGGTTAGGTAGATATACCAAAGCACCTTTGCAGTTTCTGCTATACGTGGCGTCATTTTGGAATCTTTAACTGGACCAGGAATTTCAGCACGATATAGCTGCATGCCACCAATTCCTAAAACCGGTAAGATAGCTACAGCTAATACAATGATCCCCATACCACCAAACCATTGGAGCAATTGGCGATAGAATAAAATCGCTTTTGGTAAATGATCTAACCCAGTTAGTACCGTTGCACCCGTTGTCGTTAACCCTGAAAATGATTCAAAAAAGGCATTAGTTACCGAAATATCTGGTGAACCTGAAAACAGAAATGGTAATGCTCCTGCACTACCGATTACCATCCAAAAAAGAACGACAATTAAAAAACCATCACGTGATTTTAATTCATGTTTATGCTGGCGGTTAGGAAACCAAAGAGCCCCGCCACCTGCTAATAATAAGAAGAAGGTAATAACAAATGGCACACCGGCACCATCACGATATATAAACGCGATAAAGGCAGGAGCCAACATGAAAAAACTGAATACCGCGAGTAAAATACCCACGATTCGAATAATTGAACGAAACTGCATGGTTTATTGGACGCTTGACGTCACTCATATCCTAAATAATTAATGGTATTTGAATTTCATGTATCTGAAGGAAATTCAATTTTTGCGCCACTCTTATTAATAATGGCTATCTTAAATTCTTCAATAACGCGCTTTTCTAACTCAACGCTCATCACTACCTTATCACTGTATTGTGCATCCACTTGATTACCTTCAAATTGACTCAACAAAGTTTCGACCAAACTCACTAAGTTATAATCACAGTGCAAAATAACCGTATCAGTGATTCTTTTTTCTTCAGTTTCTATCAGTTTTAATGCTTGTTGAACTCCGCCGCCATAAGCTTTTACTAAACCGCCAGTACCTAAACGCACACCACCGTAATAACGGGTAACAACCGCTGTTATCTCACCGATACCGCTGCCACTCAGTTGAGCTAATATTGGTTTGCCTGCAGTACCAGACGGCTCACCGTCATCACTGAATCCCCATTTCATAGAATCATCAGGTCGGCCCGCAACAAACCCCCAGCAGTTATGACGAGCATCTGAATGCTTAGCTTTTATTTCAGCAACAAATGCTTTCGCGTCATCAACGGAAGACGTTCGAGCTAAATACGTTATAAAGATGCTTTTTTTTATCTCTTCTTCAAATACCACCATGGCCTTGGGTACTTGATATGGCTGGTCATTCATAGCTTACACTGATAGCAAAAACGGAACCTTAAAGTGTATCACTTCTGTCGAAATTTACTCTTTTAAGCTGATGTTTATTCTCGGTTTACATCAAACAAATTTGTGATCAAACAAGATAAACGTAAACAAATTGTTAAATTTAATTTGAAATCTGTTTAAATAAGAACCAATATTAACTGGTCAAACCAGATTAATATAATAATGAATACACCTCTCTGGTTTTTATTTCATGGAGATAGAAAATGATTTATCAAGGTGAAAACCTCTCTGTAGACTACATCGAACCGGGCATTGCTCACTTAGTATTTAATGCTAAAGGCAGTGTAAATAAGCTCAACTTAGCCACCCTACAATCGGTTGGTGAAGCCATAGATGTACTCTACTCACAAAAGGACTTACAAGGTCTACTTCTATCATCAGATAAAAGTGCATTTATTGTTGGTGCTGATATTACGGAGTTTCTTGGTTTGTTTGATATTCCAACAGAAAAGCTCAGTGATTGGTTACATCAAGCTAACGCCATTTTTAATCGTCTAGAAGACATTCCAGTACCTACTTTATCTGCTATTACTGGATTTGCTTTAGGAGGCGGTTGTGAATGTGTCCTTGCTACGGATTTTCGATTAGCAGATGAAACGGCATCTATCGGTCTACCCGAAACACAGCTTGGGATCATGCCCGGTTGGGGTGGCTCTGTTCGTTTACCTCGCTTAATTGGTGCCGACCCTGCAATGGAAGTCATCACAACGGGTAAGCCAAAACGAGCAAAAGATGCCTTAGCTCTGGGAATGATTGATGGTGTTGTTTCACGTGAAACCTTGATAACAGATTCTGTCACTATGCTTAAAAAAGCGATAGAGGGTCAACTGGATTGGCAATCTCGTCGTACACAGAAAAAAGCACCATTAAAACTCTCTCCTCTAGAGGCTGCAATGTCATTTAATGTCGCTAAAAGCATGATAATGAAAATGGCAGGTAAACATTACCCTGCACCAATGACAGCAGTAAAGTCCATTGAAAATAGTGCTTTCATGGATCGTGATGCTGCACTTGAAGTTGAAAATAAAAACTTCGTTGCACTCACTCAAACAGATGTCGCTAAATCATTGGTTGGTATTTTCTTAAACGATCAATTAGTGAAGAGTAAAGCAAAACAAGCCATTAAAAATAGTGAACCCGTCACTAGCGCAGCGGTTCTTGGTGCAGGAATTATGGGTGGAGGTATTGCTTATCAATCCGCATCAAAAGGCGTCCCTGTATTAATGAAGGACATTGCTCAACAATCATTAGATTTAGGCATGAGTGAAGCCTCTAAACTGCTTAATAAACAATTAGAACGAGGACGCTTATCTGGTTTAAAGATGGCACAAGTACTCTCTTCTATTACGCCATCACTAAACTATGCGAGTATTGAAAACAAAGATATTGTCGTAGAAGCCGTTGTTGAAAATCCAAAGATTAAAGCTGCTGTATTAGCTGAAGTTGAAAATGAAGTGAATGAGCACGCCATCTTAGCCTCAAACACATCGACAATACCTATTTCCTTACTAGCAAAATCATTAAAACGCCCAGAAAACTTCTGTGGTATGCACTTCTTCAATCCTGTACATCGGATGCCACTCGTTGAAGTGATCCGTGGTGAAAAAACCTCACAACAAACCATTGATCGTGTTGTTGCTTACGCTTCTCAAATGGGAAAAACACCTATTGTCGTCAATGACTGTCCTGGATTTTTTGTTAACCGAGTTCTTTTCCCTTATTTCGCAGGGTTCAGTTTATTGCTGCGAGACGGCGGTGACTATCAACAAATAGATAAAGTCATGGAAAAAGAGTTTGGTTGGCCAATGGGACCTGCTTATTTACTTGATGTGGTTGGTATTGATACAGCACATCACGCACAAGCCGTCATGGCACAAGGCTTCCCTGAGCGAATGGCAAAAAATGGACGAGATGTGATTGATGCGATGTTCGAATCCGATCGCTATGGTCAAAAAAATGGAAGCGGTTTTTATGCATATAGCATAGATAGAAAAGGCAAACCTAAAAAGAACATTGATGAAAGCACAGCAGGCATTATTGCGATAGTAACCAATACAACGCAACCTTATACATCAGAGCAGATCAGTGCTCGCATGATGATACCTATGATTAATGAGGTCATCCGCTGCTTAGATGAAGGAATTATTGCCTCTCCTGCAGAAGCTGATATGGCATTGGTTTATGGTTTGGGCTTCCCTCCATTTAAAGGAGGAGTATTCCGCTATCTTGATGCAATTGGATTAACCACTTATCTCGACATGGCAAAAGAATTTGAACATCTAGGTGCCGTTTATCAAGTACCAGAAAGCATCAAACAAAAAGCCGCCGATGGTGAATGTTATTACCCAGCACCTCAATCATTATCAGCGCCGTCAGCCTAGGGAAGGATTAATCATGAAAAACGTAGTTATTGTTGACTGTATTCGAACACCTATGGGTCGCTCAAAAAACGGTGTATTTCGTTATACTCGCGCTGAAGATTTATCGTCGCATCTCATGAAAGGTTTGCTTAAACGAAATCCAAGTGTCGATCCTAATGACATTGAAGATATCTATTGGGGGTGTGTACAACAAACGTTAGAACAAGGCTTCAATATTGCACGTAACTCCGCACTACTTGCCGGTTTACCACAAAGTATTGCAGCAACAACCGTTAACCGTTTATGTGGCTCATCCATGCAGGCTTTGCATGATGCTTCACGCGCCATCATGGTTGGCGATGCCGATATTTGTATTATTGGTGGCGTTGAACACATGGGGCATGTACCAATGAACCATGGTGTTGATTTCCATTCAGGACTTTCAAAAAGTGTTGCTAAAGCATCAGGAATGATGGGATTGACAGCTGAAATGCTAGGTAAGATGCACGGTATATCTCGAGAGCAGCAAGATGCCTTTGCGCTCGCATCCCATCAAAAAGCACATAAAGCAACGATTGAAGGCTATTTTGATTCGGAGATCCTTCCAATAGAAGGACACGATGAAAATGGCGCTTTAACCTTAGTCACACATGATGAGGTCATTCGACCTGAAACAACATTAGAAGGATTAGCCGCATTACGACCAGCTTTCGATCCTGCAAATGGTACGGTTACAGCAGGCAGTTCATCGGCATTATCGGATGGCGCATCAGCTATGCTAGTTATGAGCGAAGAGAAAGCCAATGAGTTAGGTTTACCTATTCGAGCGAAAGTTCGCTCAATGGCGGTATCTGGTTGCGATCCATCTATTATGGGATACGGTCCTGTTCCAGCGACGAAAAAAGCATTAAAACGTGCCGGATTATCACTGGATGATATTGAGTTATTCGAACTGAATGAAGCGTTTGCCGCCCAATCACTACCTTGTATTAAAGATTTAGGCTTACTTGATGTGATGGATGAAAAGGTCAACTTAAATGGTGGTGCTATTGCTCTTGGTCATCCTCTAGGTTGCTCTGGATCTCGCATTGCCACCACATTAATCAATAACATGGAGCGAACTGGAGCCAAGTTAGGTGTTGCGACAATGTGTATTGGATTAGGGCAAGGAATCGCAACTGTGTTTGAGCGCCCTTAATACTAAGTAAATTCAAACGTTAAAAACAAAAAAAGTCGCTCTCTGTTCTATGAACATTGAAGCGACTTTTTCTTTCTATCTATAGCTGAGTGCTATAAACAGACTACTTTTTGAATGTAGTTTTTGTATCACGAGATTGGTGGAACCAAAAACGCTTTCTGCCTGTTGATTTAGACATGAGATATCCTTCTTAACTTAAGTATAAACATGCATCAAAGTGATGCTTTCGTTTAGCCTGAGAAGAGATATTTATCTTATGTAATTTATACTAGAGAGATTGTACGTCCTTTATCTTTCTGCTTTGTAACGGAAGCAGCCTAACAGCATTAGTTAGGTATAAAGCCGACGCATTTTCACAACCTCGATTGCACACGGTCACATTACATTATAAATAGATCCAGTTAGGCTTATTCGTTGCTAACGATCTGCTGAAATGTTCAATTATTAATGATTGGAAAAGTGAAATGAAACACGGAGATAATACTTTTTTGAAGATATTTCTGAGGGTTTTACTTGTACTTATTGCTTGTATTAATAACTCTATACATTAGAGCAAGGCGCAAAATTACCACGAACTAGAAAAAAGTAAAGATCTTATTTTCATTTTTTTGTTTATTTTCTAGACTAGTGATCTATGCATAAAACGCATATAGCTCATGTTTAAGTATCATTTTTTTTCTTTTCAAAACTCACCTACACTTACTCTCATTGGTCAAACAGACCGTTTGATGTTCGTTATTATCCTTATTGGAGTTCGTTATGTTTAAAGCATTAGTTCTAAATCAAGAAGATAGAAATACCATTGCAGCAGTTACTGAGATTGATGAATCTCAACTACCTGAAGGTAATGTTAAAATCGATGTAAACTACTCTTCTCTAAACTACAAAGACGGCTTAGCGATCACTGGTAAAGGACGCATTGTTCGTAACTTCCCAATGGTTCCTGGTATCGACTTATCAGGTGTGGTTTCTCAATCAGATGATCCTCGCTATAAAGCGGGTGATGAAGTTGTTCTTACTGGTTGGGGCGTTGGTGAAGGTCACTGGGGTGGTATGGCTGAGAAAGCAAGCCTAAACGGTGACTGGTTAGTACCTATGCCAAAAGGCCTAGATGCTAAAAAAGTAATGGCAATCGGTACAGCTGGTTTCACGGCAATGTTATGTGTACAAGCAATCGTTGATGCAGATATCAAACCTGAAGACGGTGAAATCCTAGTAACAGGTTCAAGCGGCGGTGTAGGCAGCGTTGCTATCACTCTTCTAAACCAACTAGGTTATAAAGTAGCAGCCGTGACAGGTCGAGCTTCTGAAAATGGTGAATTATTAAAATCTCTAGGCGCAACTCGTATTGTTGAGCGTAGCGAATTAGAAGAACCAGCAAAACCATTAGAAAAACAACTATGGGCTGGCGCTATCGACACCGTTGGCAGCAAAGTATTGGCAAAAGTGTTAGCGCAAGTAGATTACAACGGTGCTGTAGCGGCATGTGGCCTTGCTGGTGGTTTTGATTTACCAACAACAGTAATGCCATTCATTCTACGTAATGTTCGTCTACAAGGTATTGACTCTGTAATGTGCCCTCGCGAAAAACGCATTAAAGCATGGGAACAATTAGCAGAACTACTACCAGCATCATTCTTTGACCAAGCAACAAAAGAAGTGTCTCTTGATGATGCAATTCAAGCTGCTGAAGACATTACCAACGGTCAAATCACAGGTCGCGTAGTAATTAAAATCTAAGTCGTTATTAAAATCTAAAAGATTTAAAACTAAGTCCTACCTAACTTAGTTTTAGATAACATCAGTAATTCAAGGCAGCATAATCGCTGCCTTTTTTATATCGATGTAATTATCTATTTAACTCATAATGAACGGATAATGAGTATTACTCTACTAACTCATCTTTTACTTCAGACAACTCTTCATCACTTGTAGTAGCTGCAACATCTCGAATGTTTTTTTGAATCGTCACAACTGAAAATAATGAAAGTGTATAAGCCATTGCAAAAAAGCCCTTTTCACTGAGTAATAATTCCGCATTTCTTAAGCCAATAGCCATTAATACCAACGCTGAAATCAAAGCAACACGACAACTCATCATATACATTGAAGTGACGTTTATCCCTTCGTGTTTATCTCTAATGGTTTTTTGTAATGATATTGCGGCAAACAAACCGAGCAATAATAAAGAAAAGTAATAACCCTTTTCATTCAGCTCCATGGTGGATTTCCATAAACCAAATAAATAAGCAGAAGAACCAATAACAAACGCTCCCCATGATGCCATGATAAATGCGCTTGTTGGTTGGTGATATTGATGATGTTGTTCCATAACTCCCTCCTCAAAACCATAACGTTATGCGAGAGAGCAAAGAAAATCGAACCTAACGAATGACTCTGGGAAGCATTATTCATTATGAATTCTATTAATTACATCAAATACAGAGTACTACACGTTATGCAAAACCAATATCTTCAATACGTTTTTCAATTAACTTACCGCACTCTTCTTTAACCACTCGTCGTAGCCAAGTTTGAGCTGGTGATGTATCACAACGCGAATGCCAAATCAGTGAGTAATCAAACGGAGTAAATTCAAAAGGTAATGGTTTAATCACTAAATCGTAGCGTTCAGCCACTAAATACGCCAAATCTGCGGGCACAGTGATCACCAATGGCATTTTATCAACAATCGCTAACGCCGCTTCTAAATGATAAGCCCTAAGTACTTGTCTTCTTTCTCTTTGTCCTGATAAAGCCGCATCAATTAATGCTTTTACTCCATCGCTAATTGCTATCATTGCATGTGGCAAAGACAGGTAATCATCCAAGGTCAGTATTGAGCCAGATAACGGATGATTTTTAGAGAGCAAACACAACACACCTACCAGCCCTAACACTTCCTGTTTTAGTGGTAATACAGACCCGATAGGACGACAAATAGCCATATCTACTTTTTCAGTGCTGAGTTGCTTAAATAAGTTTTCATGATTTAAAGGTGCAAACTCTAATGAGATATTTGGCGCTTGTTCATAAATTTTTGGTAATGCATAAGGTAAGATTGTTTGCATTGCATAATCGGTGGTTGCAATTAAAAAATGCTGATCACAATGTATAGGTGTAAAGTCGCTTGGTGTTAACAACTGACGTAATGATTCTAATGGGAGGTTTATCTGCTCATTTATCTCTAATGCTTTTTGGGTCGGAACTAGATGCTGACCTTGTCTAGTAAACAATGGATCTCCAAGCAAATCACGCAATCGACCTAATACTCGACTCATTGCCGACTGACTCAAATTAAGGCGAACCGCAGCTTGGCTAACACTGTTTTCTTCTAACAAGACTTTAAGTGCAATTAACAAATTTAAATCACGACGATAAACTTCTTCTAATTCCATAACCTGACCTACTAGGCTTAATCAACGTAGTGAGTGTAACTGTTTTCTGGATAAAAAAAATCCCGCATTTCATTCAACTCTTATTTGGTATTAAGAATGATGAAAAAAACGGGAAACTGGAGAGTCTTTTTGTTATTTAGAAGTAAGTTAAGAATCTTGTTCTTCCGCAGTTTCTGCTTCTGACCATGTTTTTAATTCTACTGTTAGCGCTACCATCACAGATGCCAAACTAATAAGTGGAAACAAACTGATGTTTTCAGGAGTACGCAATACTAATGAACTAATAGTAACAAGACAAAGAACACAATAAATAGTTAAGCGATCTATTTGAGTAAGCATAATAACGATCCTTCTGTTGCTTTCTAACCGAGTGTTAGAATGGATAAAACAACAAGTTAACGTTCCAATGTTAATTTGTTGTTAAATTAAATCTACTCCCTTTTCAGTTCTTTGCCAACGCGTATTGATTATTTTTTTTACAGCAGTATGATCTCGGTCGCCTTTAACTGTAAAGAGATACAAACATGACCATCAACTTTGATACAGCAACACAAACACTAGAAGCAGAAGGATTACGCTGCCCTGAACCTGTCATGATGGTTAGAAAAACGATTCGAAAGATGGAAGATGGTGAAACGCTATTAATTAAAGCCGATGATCCATCAACAACAAGAGACATTCCTAGTTTTTGCCGTTTTATGGATCACGAACTTATCGCAGAAGACACAGACTCTCTTCCTTATCGTTATTTAATCCGAAAAGGACTTTCAAAATAATACGTACAAAAAAAGGCAACCATTATGGCTGCCTTTCTCTTATAAACTACGTATTGATATCTCGTGCTAGCTTTTGGATAGCTTCGATTTGATTCTGCAAGTTTCTCAACTCTTTTCTCATCGGTAATACATAATGTACCCGGACCCAAGCATCAACTGACAACCCTGTTGTAATGATTGCACCAACCACCATTGGAACCCACATATCTGTAAGTACCATTCCTAATAAATTAAGAGCTAATGCGACAGTAAATAGATAGCATTGACTTTGAGGGGATATAGCTAAAAAACGAGTCATGATAAGCTCCTTTCCTTAAGAGACATCTACCAATACAACTTATTCTAACCGTAGATTATCACCTCTAGAACAAAAGCTATGTGTCTAGTATCACACTCTTATTCTGATTTTATGAAACTTTGGTGACAACTTAACTATTCGCCAGTGTAAACAACCATTACATTATCTGACTTATTTTTTCGGATAAAAGCATAGTAACTATTGTTTTCAATAACCTGATATTCTCCATCAGATAATGCAGAGTGGTTTGCTCTAAAAGCTAATAGTTTTTTCCAATGAGACATAAGAGATAAGCGTAATCCTGTCATTTCATCCCAATTCATTTCGCTGTAAGCCTCACCGCTTTTAGCCGTTTCATCACCATACCAAATAGCAATATTACCCTGTGATAATAACAGTGCTGAAGCTGTATCTCTGAACTCAGAGTAATTTGCTTCAGATAGATCATCTAAACCACGTTCTTCAAACCAATTAATCGCATATAACTCATGTGATTTCTCAGTCGCAGATAAACGATAAGTAAATTGGCTAAAACACTGGTCTTTATTTTTCTGCATCGACACTATTTGCGGTTTAAATGATTCCTTCTCATTTAAATCAACAACTAGGAAAGAAGAGGATTCAAGCGCTTTATATTGATTATGTGTTTTCCATAATTCAAAAGCTTTACTCGCACTCGCCTCTATCTTTTGAGTCAATTGTGGTGTCGAATCCGATAAAACCACCCCATCAATGCCAAATTTAGCAACCCACGTCGTTATCCATTGAGTTAGTAATTCATTTTTAGCCCGGCTCACTTGAGCTACATTGGTTACGGGTTTATTTGCAAAGAACTCAGGCGTTGAAATATTGCCTTCACTACTAGGATCTGACCACGCAGGTGACCACCACTGTGGTATTTGTCCATTTTCGTCTTTAAATGCATCAAGATAATTAGTCAGGTTTTGGCCATCTTTCGGTTGCCATTCATTCCAGTAACTAGGAAGGTCACTTGCATCTTTAGGTTGGATATTAAATTGTTGTAAGTCTGCAAGGCTTGGCTCTGATGGAACGGTATCAACACTCCATACAACTCGCATACCTAACTGATGAGCTGAATCCACAAATGTTCTCATTTCTTGCTCAGTCCCCATATTGGTATCAAGCTGAGTCCAATCTAATGTAGCTCCACCTGCATATGGGTATTCAGGAGAATTACCGTTTTTCCCTGGAAGCCAACCATGTACTTGCTCTAATGGCGTCGAAAGCCAAAGAACATCGACACCTAACTCAGCTAAATAATCTAGCTTTTGAGTAAGTCCTGCAATATCACCGCCTTGAAAACCTTGTGCCGTTTTTTGTCGACCATAGCTGTGATCATTCCAACTGTTACCATTAAAGAATCTATCCGTTGCGATGTGGTAGAAAGTGGCATTCTTCCATTGAAAAGGGACTTCTTCTTTTTTTGATTCTAACAGTAATAAGCCACCACTATGACGACTTGGCGTTAAAGTAACGCTACCATTTTTCACTTGAGCAATACGCCTAGTATAAGCATCGGTGACAACCTCACCATCGGCCCACAAATCAGAAACAGTGACGGTTACAGGTTGAATGCCCAGCTGAGGACAAATGATATCTACACTATCAGCCGCATCGTTATTAGTTGACTTAACTATGTCAGATGATGAATTTGATGAGTTTTCTGATAAAGAAGAATTATCAGTTGATGGCGTACTTTGACACCCAACTAATAAAGACAGCGAAATAAGTGTTGCACAAACAGACAATTTCATCGAAATCAGAAACCTAAAAATAATAACAGTGACTCAATTGTAGCCATTGTTAACAACATTATTAATCTCTAATTTTCGAAAATACGATATTTAGACAAAAAAATACCCCGCATTAGCGAGGTATTTCATTTGATAAGGCTATTTCTTATTTTTGAAGAAGAGAAATATCAGCAATATCTAGGAATAAGTTACGTAGCTTATTCAGAAGTGTTAGACGGTTTGTCTTAAGCGCTTCATCATCAGCCATAACCATTACGTTATCGAAGAACGCATCTACAGGCTCACGTAGTTCTGCAAGACGACTTAACGCTTCTTGGTAGTTACCTGCTGCAAATACTGGCTCTAACGCTTCAGCTAAGATTTCAACTTTCTCAGCTAATGCTTTCTCAGCATCTTCTTGTAGAAGAGCAAGATCAATCTCTTGAGCAAGCTCACCATCAAATTTAGCAAGGATATTGCCAACACGCTTGTTCGCTGCTGCTAGTGATTCTGCTGCATCTAATTCACGGAAGTGAGATACCGCTTTCACACGCTTATCGAAATCAGCTGGTTTTGTCGGACGACGAGCAAGAACCGCTTGGATGATGTCTACACTGAAACCTTCATCTTGGTACCATGCACGGAAACGACCTAACATGAAATCAATTACGTCAGTCGCTACATTTGCATTCGATAGTTTATCGCCAAACAGAGATTGTGCTTTTGCAACAAGATCAACTAAATCTAAGTTGTATTCTTTCTCAACGATAATACGTAGAACACCTAGAGCCGCACGACGAAGTGCAAATGGATCCGAGCCTTTAGGTGCTTGGCCAATACCGAAAATACCAACCAGCGTATCTAATTTATCCGCCATTGCTACTGATGCTGAAATATCAGTACTTGGTAAATCATCACCAGCAAAGCGTGGCATATATTGCTCGTACAGTGCTAATGCTACTTGCTCATCTTCACCATCATGAGTTGCGTAGTGCATACCCATTACACCTTGTGTATCTGTAAATTCAAATACCATAGATGTCATCAAGTCACACTTAGCTAAAAGGCCTGCTCGTTGAGATTTCTCAACATCAGCACCGATTTGTTCAGCAATGTAACCTGCAAGCTCAGTAATACGGTCAGTTTTGTCTTTGATCGTACCTAATTGCTTCTGGAAGATAGCTTGTTCTAATTCAGGTAGACGGTCGATAAGCGGACGCTTACGGTCTGTATTAAAGAAGAACTCTGCATCAGCAAGACGTGGACGAACCACCTTCTCGTTACCTTCGATAACATGACGAGGCTCTTTAGACTCAATGTTAGATACAAAGATAAAGTTAGGAAGCAGTTTTTTGTTCTCATCGTATACAGGGAAGTACTTCTGATCGCCCTTCATTGTGTACACTAATGCTTCTGAAGGTACTTTTAAGAACTCTTCTTCAAACTTAGCAGTAAGAACAACAGGCCATTCTACTAATGACGTAACTTCTTCTACAAGATCGTCTTCTAAATCTGCTTTACCGCCTACTGCAGCTGCCGCTTTTTCAGAATCAGCTAAGATGATAGCTTTACGAGCATCGTAATCTGCCATTACTTTACCGCGCTCTTCTAAAATCGCAGGGTATTGATCAGCAGAATCAATCGTAAATTCAGATTCACCCATAAAACGGTGACCACGAATAGTACGAGCTGAACTCACGCCTAAGATAGAACCTTCAATCAGCTCGTCACCTAATAGGATAGTCAGTGTTTTTACTGGACGAATGAATTGAATGTCAGAGTTACCCCAGCGCATTGCTTTAGGGATAGGTAAACCTGCTAATGCTTTTGCTGCAAAATCCACAACAAGCTCTTGTACTGGTTTGCCTTTTACTTCTTCTTTATGAAGTAACCACTCGCCTTTGTCTGTTTTTAGACGATCAGCTTGTTCAACCGTAATACCGTTACCACGAGCCCAACCTTGAGCCGCTTTTGTTGGATTACCATCAGCATCAAATGCAGCAGAAACAGCAGGACCGCGTTTCTCAACCACTTTATCCGCTTGGCTTTCTGCTAGTTCAGCAATTTTAAGCGCTAAACGACGTGGTGTTGCATACCATTTAACACCTTGGTGTGCTAAATCAGCTGCTTTTAATTCTGCTTCAAAGTTTGATGCAAACGCTTCAGCTAATGAACGAAGTGCTGTTGGTGGAAGCTCTTCTGTACCTAATTCAATTAGAAAATTCTTCGCCATGATTACTTCTCCTCGTTCTTCTTACACATTGGGAAACCTAGGGCTTCACGTGATGCATAGTATGCTTCTGCAACCGCTTTAGTTAGGTTACGGATACGAAGGATGTAACGTTGACGTTCAGTTACAGAGATCGCTTTACGTGCATCTAATAAGTTAAATGCGTGAGCTGCTTTTAGGATGCGCTCATAAGCAGGAAGAGGAAGCGGTTTTTCTAACTCTAAAAGCTCTTTAGATTCTTTTTCACATTGGTCGAAGAAACCAAATAAGAAATCAACGTCTGCGTGCTCGAAGTTGTAAGTCGATTGCTCAACTTCATTTTGGTGGAAAATGTCACCGTAAGTAACGGCAGTACCATCTGGACCAATGTTCCATACAAGATCGTAAACAGAATCAACTTCTTGAATATACATAGCAAGACGCTCGATACCGTAAGTGATTTCACCCGTTACAGGTTTACACTCAAGACCACCTACTTGCTGGAAGTAAGTAAACTGCGTTACTTCCATACCGTTTAGCCAGATTTCCCAACCTAAACCCCATGCACCTAGTGTTGGGTTTTCCCAGTTGTCTTCAACGAAACGAATATCGTGAACTAATGGGTCGATACCAAGCACTTCTAGAGAGCCTAAGTACAACTCTTGAATGTTGTCAGGCGATGGTTTCAAAGCAACTTGAAATTGGTAGTAGTGCTGAAGACGGTTCGGGTTTTCACCGTAACGGCCATCAGTAGGACGACGAGATGGTTGTACGTAAGCTGTTGACATTGGCTCTGGGCCAAGTGCACGTAAACAAGTCATCGGGTGAGAGGTGCCTGCACCTACTTCCATATCTAGAGGCTGTACAATAGTACAACCGTTTTGTGCCCAATAATCCTGCAGCGCGAGGATCATTCCCTGGAAGGTTTTGATATCGTATTTTTGCATAATTTAATTCGCGCGATTCGTTAGTAATAAATAAAAATATAACAAGTAACTATACCTTACGAGGCTCTTTGGGAGTAGCAAAAATAAGCACTTTCTTAAAATTCACCGTGACTTTACGTGCTAAGCAATAAAAATGGTGATTATCTTGCCTCTTTAACTCTGTTTGGTGTTGAGGTATGTTGTTAAAACAATCAATACTCAGACTCAACAATTAGCGCGGTAGTCGTAATGAAGTTTACTCAATTTGGCGAAAAATTTACTCGTTACAGCGGGATCACTCAATTAATGGATGATTTAAATGATGGTTTACGTACACCTGGAGCCATCATGCTCGGTGGTGGTAACCCTGCTGGTATTCCCGCCATGCTCGACTACTTTAAAGACGCCTCACAAAAAATGCTCGACTCTGGTGAGCTCATTGCGGCAATGGCCAACTACGATGGTCCTCAAGGTAAAGACAGCTTTGTAAAAGCATTAGCAAAGCTATTAAAAGAAACTTACGGTTGGGATATTTCAGAAAAAAATATATCTTTAACTAATGGTTCTCAAAGTGCTTTCTTTAGCTTATTCAATCTATTAGCTGGTACTTACGCGGACGGTTCAAAAAAGAAAATATTGCTTCCTCTTGCTCCGGAATACATTGGGTACGCCGATTCTGAGTTGGAATTTGATAGCTTTATTTCTTATCGTCCTGAAATTGAGTTATTAGACAATGGACTCTTTAAATATCACGTCGATTTCAGTCAATTAACCGTTGATGAATCTATCGGAGCGATTTGTGTTTCTCGTCCTACAAATCCTACAGGTAATGTAATTACAGACGAAGAAGTGATTAAGCTGGATAAATTAGCGCGTGAAAATAACATCCCACTGATTCTAGATAATGCTTATGGCACCCCTTTCCCTAACATTATCTTTGAAGAAGTCACACCATTCTGGAACGACAATACCATCCTATGTATGAGCCTATCTAAGTTAGGATTACCGGGATTACGCTGCGGTATTGTGATTGCAAATGAGAAGATGACCGAAGCCATTACAAATCTAAACGGCATTATCAATCTTGCTCCTGGTAGCGTTGGTCCAGCAATGGGATTACACATGATTGAATCCGGTGATTTATTGCGTTTAAGTGAAAACGTAATACAGCCTTTCTATCGTGAAAAGTCGCAAACAGCGGTGAATATGCTACAAACAGCGATAACTGATCCACGTTTCCGTATCCATAAACCTGAAGGTGCTATTTTCTTGTGGCTATGGTTTGATGAACTGCCTATCACGACGATGGAACTGTACAAACGCTTAAAAGCGCGTGGTGTACTCATTGTTCCGGGTGAATACTTCTTTATTGGGCAAGATGACAGCTGGGAGCATGCTCATCAATGCTTACGAATGAATTACGTTCAAGATGAAGACATGATGCAAAAAGGCATTAATATCATTGCTGAAGAAGTGTTGAAAGCGTATTCAGAGTAAATAAACTTGTACTCATGACTCATTGCTTTTCCATCACCAATAAATGGCAATATCAAGTGTTGAATGATCATCAATGACAAACAGCATTGGTGATTCCAAAGCAATAAGTCATCACTATTTCTAATACCCGCTGTAATAAAATACAGGCACAAAAAAAGGCGCTATCACAGCGCCTTTATTTTCAATAATACATACCGTTAAGTATTAGCCTTCAAGCAAGTTATTGCCATTAATTGCAATCTTACGAGGCTGCATCGCTTCTGGAATTTCACGCTCTAAATCTACGTGTAATAATCCATTTTCCATGGTTGCGCCCACCACTTTCACGTAATCCGCTAATTGGAATTTACGTTCAAAGTCACGCTCAGCAATGCCTTGGTATAAATACGTTTTTTCTTCAATGTCTTTTGGACGTTCACCACGAACAATCAGCATATTTTCGTGTTGAGTTAAATCGATTTGATTATCAGCAAAGCCTGCTACCGCCATTGTAATACGGTATTTATTTTCAGATTGCTGTTCAATGTTGTATGGAGGGTAACCGCCATTTGTTTTAGCTGAATGATTTTCCATTTGATTGAAAATACGGTCAAAACCAATAGCTGAACGATACAGTGGAGTGAAATCTACATTACGCATAATACTATCCTTTAATTTAAGCAATAGTGAGTACAACTACCCCTAACTTTGGGTCCTTAGTTGACTCTAATAAATTGTAAGACCTTCCTTTTTGGACAAGTCATTTTCAGAAGACCCTATCGGCATCCTCTTCATAACTAGATATGTGGTTTACTGTTTTTACTTTCAAGAGATAAAGGCTATTTATTTTTCGATTTAAACCAAAAACACCACTAACTCTATGAACAATAAATAAAAATAACGCCTCAAATTTCAGATAAAAAAAAGCACCGCCAACAGCAGTGCTTCCTCATATATCTAAATTCTAAGTTGAGATAAATTGCCGCTGTAATCGCTTAGTTCAAGGAGAAGGCGCGGAGCTTATGAACATAAATGAGCACCTTCAACGCAGAAATCAGTGATTACAGCAAATATTTACTCAGCTTAGATATCTAAGTTAGATACGCGTAATGCGTTCTCTTCGATAAAGTTACGACGAGGTTCAACTTGGTCACCCATCAATGTAGTAAACAACTCATCAGCCGCTACTGCATCGTTAATCGTTACTTGCATCATACGACGAGATTCTGGATCCATCGTTGTTTCCCAAAGTTGCTCAGGGTTCATCTCACCCAGACCTTTGTATCGTTGTAGAGAGAAACCACGACGAGACTCTTTAGTTAACCATGCCAATGCATCTTCAAAGCTAGAAACTGGTTGTTTGCGCTCACCACGTTGTGCATAAGCACCTTCTTCTAGAAGACCATCTAATGCTTCAGCTAAATCAGCAATACGTGCGTACTCTTTAGAGTTCAGTAGATCAATACTTAGTACGTATTCATGCTCAACACCGTGAGTACGAACAACCAGTTTAGGTTGATATGCATTTGCTTCTTCATCAAATAAAAGAGCAGCATTGTATTGGCTTGCACCTACTTCGTTTGCATTTAACTCAGCAACAAACGCTTCAGTCCATGCTTGTGCAGACGCTTCATCAGCACACATTTCTTGTGTTAAACGACCTGTGTAAACAAGACGATTCAGCACAGATACTGGGTAACGACGAGACATACGATCAATTAGCTTCATTACACTGTTGTATTGAACTACAAGATCTTCTAATGCTTGACCTGCAATTGCTGGTGCATCAGCGTTAGTAAATAGAGAAGCATTATCAAGTGCTAATGCAATTTGGTATTCCGCCATTGCATCTTCATCTTTAATGTATTGTTCTTGTTTACCTTTCTTCACTTTATAAAGTGGTGGCTGAGCAATATAGATGTAACCACGTTCAATAAGCTCAGGCATTTGACGGTAGAAGAACGTCAGAAGAAGCGTACGAATGTGAGAACCATCGACATCGGCATCGGTCATGATGATGATGTTGTGGTAACGCAGTTTGTCTGGGTTGTATTCATCACGACCAATACCACAACCAAGTGCAGTAATCAGTGTGCCAACCTCTTGAGAAGACAGCATTTTATCAAAGCGTGCTTTCTCAACGTTTAGGATTTTACCTTTAAGAGGTAGAATCGCTTGGTTTTTACGGTTACGTCCCTGCTTAGCTGAACCGCCAGCAGAGTCCCCTTCCACAATGTATAGTTCAGATAGACCAGGATCTTTTTCCTGACAATCAGCTAGTTTACCTGGAAGGCCTGCGATATCTAACGCGCCTTTACGACGAGTCATTTCACGAGCTTTACGAGCCGCTTCACGCGCACGGGCAGCATCAATGATCTTCGAACAAACCATCTTAGCTTCACTTGGGTTTTCTGCTAAGAATTCAGACAGTTTTTCACCCATTGCTGATTCAACTGCTGATTTAACTTCAGAAGAAACTAGCTTATCTTTTGTTTGGCTTGAGAATTTTGGATCAGGAACTTTTACAGAAACAACAGCCGTTAGACCTTCACGAGCATCATCACCAGATGTCGCTGCTTTTGCTTTCTTAGAGAAACCTTCTTTATCCATAAACGTGTTTAACGTACGTGTTAACGCAGAACGGAAGCCAGCTAAGTGCGTACCACCATCACGTTGTGGGATGTTATTAGTAAAGCAGTAGATGTTCTCTTGGAAGCCATCGTTCCATTGCATAGACACTTCAACAGAGATACCGTCTTCACGCTCTGAATCAAAGTGGAATACTTTTTGGTGGATAGGTGTTTTATTACGGTTCAAGTGTTGTACAAACGCTTGAATACCACCTTCATACATGAAGTGATCAGCTTTATCTTCTTCACGCATATCTTGTAGCTTGATAGATACACCAGAGTTTAAGAAAGACAGCTCACGAAGACGCTTAGCTAAAATTTCATAAACAAATACTACGTTAGTAAATGTTTCTTCACTTGGCCAAAAACGGATTTTAGTACCCGTTGTATCTGTTTTACCAATAACCGCTAATGGCGCTTCTGGCTCACCATGGTGGTAAACTTGTTGGTGAATCTCACCTGCGCGGTGAATCGTTAATTCTACTTTTTCAGATAGGGCGTTTACAACAGAAACACCTACACCATGAAGACCACCAGATACTTTATAAGAGTTATCATCGAACTTACCACCAGCGTGAAGTACCGTCATGATAACTTCTGCTGCTGATACGCCTTCTTCTTCGTGAATTGACGTAGGAATACCACGACCATCATCACTTACTGAAACTGAATTATCTTCGTGGATAGTTACAATAATATCTTTACAGTGACCAGCAAGAGCTTCATCGATTGAGTTATCGACAACCTCAAACACCATGTGGTGAAGACCTGTACCGTCGTCGGTGTCGCCGATATACATACCCGGACGCTTACGTACCGCATCTAGGCCTTTTAGTACTTTAATACTCGATGAATCATAATTTTCTGACATGAGTTACTCTCGCGTTTTTATCCTTGGGCTATTTTGCCATGTTCAATCTCGAACATCTTGCTTTCATCATCATGCATATCTGCAATCTGTTCAGCAGTAATCGAACTGATAAACACCTGCGCCTTTGTCTGTTTCAAATATTGAGCCAGCAATTGGCGACGATGACTATCCAGTTCAGAAGCAAAATCGTCTATTAAATAGATGCACTGCTTTCCTGTTGCCTCAGTTAAATGCTGCCCTTGTGCTAATCGTAATGCACACACCATCAACTTAAGTTGACCGCGAGACAACACATCCTCAACAGGAGTGCCTGCAACTTTAATTCTTAAGTCGGCTTTATTTGGGCCGCCAACGGTATAGCCCAGCTGTTTATCACGCTCAAAGTTCTTCTTGAGCAATTCTGCGTATGGGGTTTCTCTATCCCAACCGCGATAGTATGACAGCTTTATGTCATATTCTGGTAAGAATGCCTGACATATTTGTTGAGTTGCTTCAGATATGTGATTGATGTAATCCACTCGCCACTGATCTATCTTCTCAGACAGTTGGGCAAGTTCCAAATCCCAGTAACTCAATTCACGATAGCTATTTGCCGTTTTTAATAATGCATTACGTTGTTTGGTTAATCGTTTCACTCGGCTCCATGCATCATAAAATGCAGGTTCCACGTGAAACACTCCCCAGTCGATAAATGCACGGCGAAATTTAGGGCCATCGGTAACTAATTCAAACCCTTCAGGGTGAATCAATTGAAGTGGTAAAACTTTAGCTAATTGTGCCAGTTTTTGACCACTTTCTCCGCCTATTTTAACTTCAGTTGTGCCATCACGCTGTTTATTTATACCAATAGGTAGTTCAAACAGCTCTGGAGTGGTGAATCGCCCATGAATAAAAAGCTCGTCACAGTCATTTCGAATAATTCGACCTGTTAACGAGCTCTTAAATGAACGACCATGTCCGAGCAAATAAATCGCTTCAAGGACACTGGTTTTCCCACTGCCATTAGGGCCAATAACAAAATTAAAACCAGGTGATAATTGAATATCACACGTTGTTATATTACGAAAATCATTAATGATTAAACGAGATAATGGCATCGACGGTTAAAATCTACAGACGGATTGGCATAACAACGTATTGTGCTTCGTCATTAGCACAATCTTCCACTAATGCACTGGCATTAGCTGTTGTCATTGAAATTCGCACACGCTCACATTTTAGAGTATTCAGAACATCTAATACATAGCTTACGTTAAAACCAATTTCGATATCATCGCCTTGGAAATCCACATCAAGGATTTCTTCCGCTTCTTCTTGCTCTGGATTGTTCGCTGTAATACGCATTTGGTTATTTGCTAAATTAACGCGAACACCACGGAATTTTTCATTTGATAAAATCGCTGCACGCGCAAATGCTTGACGCAGTTCATCACAATCCGCTTCTAGCGTCTTATTACTACTTTGTGGCATTACGCGTCGATAATCAGGGAAACGACCATCAACAAGCTTCGATGTGAAGACAAAGTTATTCACCTCTGCGCGCACATTTGAATTACCAAACTGTAAAGTAACACTCTGATCGGGTGAGTCAAGTAAGCGAACCAGCTCTTGAATACCTTTGCGTGGCATGATCACTTGTTGTTCAGGTAATTCTGATTCAACTGGCATGTTACATACCGCCATTCGGTGACCATCTGTCGCAACTGAACGGAAAATATTACCTTGAGTTTCAAACATCATACCATTTAGGTAATAGCGAACATCTTGGTTAGCCATAGAGAATTGAGTACTCTCAATTAGCTTACGAAGTTGTGCTTGAGAAAGTGTAATTTCAACTTCACTCTCCCAACCTTCAATGTTTGGAAAATCATTTGCTGGTAATGTAGCAAGTGTGAATCGACTACGTCCTGAACGAACTAAAACACGATCACCTTCTAATACGATAGTAATGTTTGCGCTATCAGGCAAACCACGACAAATATCTAAAAATTTACGAGAAGGAACGGTAACAGCACCCGCTTCAAAATCGCCTTCTAGTGTAATTTTGCTGATTAATTCAACTTCTAGATCCGTTGCTGTCATCGACAACTGGCCGTTTTCTACCTGCAGTAAGATATTCCCTAAAATAGGCAGAGATGGACGGCCACCAAGGGCACCAGATACTTGTTGCAGTGGTTTTAATAACAGACTGCGTTCAATAGAAAATTTCATAATACTCGTCTATATATAAAGTAGATAATGGCTTACGATGACAACGTACGAATTAAATTAGAATAATCTTCTTTAATATCATGGCTTTCTTCTCGAAGTTGCGCAATCTTACGGCAAGCATGTAATACCGTTGTATGGTCACGACCACCAAATGCATCCCCGATTTCAGGTAAGCTGTGGTTAGTTAACTCTTTTGACAACGCCATTGCAAGTTGGCGTGGACGAGCAACAGAACGAGAACGACGTTTAGATAATAAATCCGCCATTTTGATCTTATAGTACTCAGCAACGGTTTTTTGAATATTATCAATCGTAACTAATTTTTCTTGTAACGCTAATAAATCGCGTAATGCTTCACGTACAAAATCAATCGTAATTGCACGACCAGTAAAGTTTGCATTCGCAATAACGCGGTTTAATGCCCCTTCTAACTCACGTACATTTGAACGTAAGCGCTTAGCAATAAAGAAGGCAACTTCATCCGCTAAATGAATTTGGTGATCTTCTGCTTTCTTCATCAAGATAGCAACACGGGTTTCTAATTCTGGCGGCTCAATCGCAACCGTAAGACCCCATCCAAAACGAGATTTCAGGCGATCTTCTACCCCATTAATTTCTTTCGGGTATCTATCAGAAGTTAAGATGATTTGTTGATTGCCTTCCAATAACGCATTAAAGGTATGGAAGAACTCTTCTTGTGAACGCTCTTTATTGGCAAAGAATTGAATATCATCAATCAATAACGCATCCACACTGCGGTAATAACGCTTAAATTCTTCAATTGCATTATTTTGCAGTGCTTTCACCATATCTTGAACAAAACGCTCTGAGTGCATGTAAACCACGCGAGCATCGGGTTTACGATCCACTATCGCATTACCAACGGCATGTAATAAGTGCGTTTTACCTAAACCGGTACCACCATATAAAAAGAGAGGATTATAAGCAGTACCTGGATTATCAGAAACCTGACGTGCCGCCGCCAAACCAAGTTGGTTCGATTTACCTTCAACAAAGTTAGTAAATTTATGTTTAGGGTTCACATTTGAACGATGATTTAAATCCGCAGCAACAGGGCCTGCACCCTCAGATTCCCACGGTTTATGAACAGATTGACGCGCTTGAAGTTGTGCAGGTGCAGAAGTAGCTGCCGCAACATCAGCAGCGGTCTGCTTTGGTACTGCAGGAGCAGATACAGGTTTACTTCCCACCTCAAAACGTAAAGTAGGAATATCATTACCACAGAACTCATTTAATAATGAGTTAATGCTATTTAAGTACTTATCACGTACCCAATCGAGTACAAATCGATTCGGCGCAAATAGCGTTAGGGTATTGTCATTTAATTCTGCTTGTAGTGGTCTAACCCACATACTGAATTCTGCGGAAGGTAATTCTTCTTGAAGGCGCTGTAAACACTGCAGCCAAAGCGATGAAGACAC